>NZ_JAEHGE010000001.1:339231-653462 GCF_016097415.1 sulfur-oxidizing endosymbiont of Gigantopelta aegis
CATCATAGCCTTTCATTGAGCCTAGAAAATCATCAAGGCCATAACTATAAGAGATGTCGGCGATATTGACACCATTATATCTTTCATCAATTGAGTCAAATATTAACTGTGCACTCACTACCGTCAAGTTATCTTTTGATAATTGCTCACCAATATCTGATTCGGATATAGCTTCTTTGCTGGTTAAAGCCATACGACCATATAAATTCATTTCACGTGAACGAATAAAGGCACGTTTAAGGTAAATTTCTGCGTATTCACTATCACCTTCAATCCCTAAAGATTGTAATTGTCGCCCAATATTATAATCATTGGTATTATATGAAAAACCTACATAAGTCGCTTCATCGTAAACTAATTGCTCAAAGTGAATAGCATAATAATCTGAATTAGAAGGATCAAAGGTTTTTAATAACTGCACATTTAACTGGTTGACCTGATTAAATAAGCCATTAACACCTAAGCCCACTAATAAGCGACGATCCCCCGTAAACTCAGAACCAAAATTATCATAGCGAATAAAACCATTGAGACGGTCTTCATCCTGAACTAATAGTTGTAAATCACTAGTACCTACTCGACTACCTTTTTTGAAACTACCCGTAACGCCAAAACCAGGAAAATCATTCACCAGTAATAACAAGCGTTCCATGTCATATTTGTTAACCGCTTTATCTAAGTGTTTATTAAAATATTTTACATAGATGCTTTCATCGTAATACTCATTACCTACTGCTGAAACGTGTCCCAATTTACCTTCTACTATTTTTATTTCAACCGTTCCATCTGTCACTTTTTGTGGCGGCAAGAAAGCCTGAGCTAGGATATAGCCTTTTTGACGATAAATTTGGGTGATTTTGTCGGCAATGAATTGAATCTGACCAATAGTAATATCACTTGAGGATTTATTTTCTTCCTGAGCAAGTTTTTGTTGTTCTTTTAATAAATCGTCGGCAGTCTGATTCAAAAACTCAATTGTTAAATCAGGGTGTTCAACTGTATTAATTAAATTAATGCTTTTAATCGCAACTTTTGGGCCGTCTTTAATATCCAAAGGACGATCTAACATACGTGGAATAGGAAAGAATTCAGGTGAGGCTTTAGGTAGAGGAATATCTTTTTGTCGATTAGGATCAACAAAGCCTGCAGGATTAATTGGTAAAACCGGTGCAGCGATAACCGAGAGTGTGATACATAATGAGCAAGTCACTATACTTATCAATTGAAATACTAAACGACTAGTACTCATAAATATCCTTATAAAAAAATACCCAATCCTGTGGGCAAACACTATTTGTATAAAAACAAACAAAAAATTTATAACTTAATAACATCATTAAGACAAATGCTTATTCGCCCTAGCCGCCAATCAATACGTTTGGGCTGCCGAGCATGACTTTACTTCCACAACTAACAGCATCACCCATGCGACCGACGGGCATGCCATTGACAAAAACAGAACCTGAACCTGAAGCAAGATTACCGGGGTGAGGTCTGCAATTACCACAGCCATGGGGTGCGTAAGCATCGCCCAAACGGACAACAGGCACACCATTGGCAAACACATTGGAACTAGCAGCGATGGAAGGTCTTGGCGGAAAACATCCATGTCCAGTACAAATATCACCTAGTCGGGTTACTGGTGGCATAATAATTAGTCCTTTAATTATTTAAAAACTTTTTTATCTAAATTTTAACACATTATCGCATAACGAAAATATTTTATCTATATTAGCATAAATAGAAAATTCATCATTTAAATTTTTAAAAAATGGGACTTATTACCATTATTCGAGGTCATTAAGCTCAGTTCTGGTTAACAAATACGACAAGATTAACTTAATAGTGGTACGCTTCGTTCCTCAGCAGCACCCTAATTTTTTGCACGTAATGTAGAGTATTGTTACTGAAATCTTGTCGATATTTCTTCTAAATTGCTTCTTCATTTGAAAAATAGCGCCATAATTGATAGAATTTTGTCAGGAATTTTTATTAAAGTTATGGATTAACGGTGTTTTAATGAAGTATATCAGCTATTTTTTTGCCTTTATCTGCTTAGTCAGCCTGTCTGCCTGTGGTTTAAACACCAAATTTGATGACGATGATTATCGTCCTGTAGGTGCATCAACCCCACTCAACTCAAAAACACATACTATTTCTGAAACACGCACTATTGTTACAGAAACAGCAACGGACTCAAGTCTTGAATCAGGCAGTACCCGCTATGTTAAACCTGGAACAGAAGCGCCCAACAGCCAACGCATAAGCAACAAGAGTCTGAACAAAGATATTTCTACTTCAACAAAACCCTCAGCTGTCAGTTCAACACAAGAAAAAACGCCAGCCAACAACAATATTATTACGCAAACAATTAATAATGTATTTAGTTCACGCTATGGTGATCCTGCTATCATTGTTAAAATAGCCAAAACCGTTGCTATTCATTGCAATGAAGCACGATCACCCTCTAAAGCGAACAATGCAATCACTGCAAACATCTGCCAGTATCAATTCCCTGAATATTGCGGCGCACATACCTATTCATTAATTAATAATTCAAAAAACCAATTATTAGTATTTCATGCCACAAAATATCGGCGTAACATTATTGATACGATCACTGGCTACCCCAATTCCACCCCCGGCTTATGGGATAAAGATGACTACGTTTCCAGTGAATTATTAACCGTAAAACAATTGGTTAATAGCAATAAATCAGATATCAATAGTCTGGGCTGGATCATGAATGTCAACGATAATGAAAAAGCTTTACTGGGGCGTGCCTATGTTGAAGCAATTAAAGACGCCAGCAAGTGCTTTTAAAGCTTGAAATATGACCTATATTCTGCTTTGATAGACTATATAATAATATAAGCAGGAACCAGAATAATGAAGTATATTTTCAGACATACCGCATTTATTGAACATGAAGTAGATGCTGAAGATATTGTTGAAGCAAAGAAGAAGTTTTTTTCCGATGTTGCTGAAAGCGATGAATTTTTTACCAGTGCGTCCAAAGTAGTTACCGATGAACGCATAAAGATCTTAAATACTGATGGCAATCATATTGATACCTTTAATATTTATGATGATGTTTAAGCGACAGGCCTAAGACTTAATTGCCTTTAGGATAACAAATTTATTATTGGTGGCAATCAAACTTTGATTGCCAAACAATTTTTTCAGCTTGATATGATAGGCAAGATGGCGATTGCCTACTATCCAGAGTTCCCCACCCTTTTTAAGCACCCTCTTCGCTTGTTGAAACATTTGCCAAGCAATGGCATCACCCACAACATATTGTTGGTGAAAAGGTGGGTTACACAAAATCAAGTCAGCACTCTTTTCTATACTATTCGATAAAGCATTTGCAGCCTGATAAGTGATTCTTTGTTCTGCATTGACCGCATTGGCTTTAAGTGTTAATTTTGCTGAAGCAATTGCCATATAGGACTCATCGATACAATTAATCTGCGCCTCAGGATAAAGCTGTGCCGCTCGTAATGACAGAACCCCATTGCCACAGCCTAAGTCAATAATGTTTTTAAACTGCCCATCTCTCGGCAAATGCTGCAAAAAAAAACGTGTCCCTATATCCAGCTTAGTTCTGGAAAACACATTACTCATATTGAAAATCATTTCCTCAGAGCCTTCGAGGATATATTTTTTTGTGAAGTTTTCACTACGTTGAGTTGCTAAAGCTTTATCAGCCTCTTGCTCAAACTTAACAAACAATAATCTTGATTTCTTCCAGGTCAATGATGCCTGTGCAGAGCCTAGCACTGAGTTAAGCATCTGCAAGGTATTTTTTTGTAGGTTTTTGGCCATAATACCACCAAGAATCAAAGTTTCGGCATTCAAATGAGGCCGTAATCGCTGCATTTGTTCTTTAAAGAAGGTTTGATTTTTTACCTCCTTGAACAAAACCAAGTCATATTTTTTGACAAGTGCATCAGTGCTTTTAAGATAATTCACTTTATCTTGATGCTCAGGACAATTATTCTGTATATTCAATCGTATTGCTTCATGGCTAACAAAAGAGTCACCCCATGAATCACAACCATATTGCGCCAAAATAGTACTCAGAGCACCAAAGGCATCGTTGATGATTAAAATATTCGCCTGTGTTAAATCCAATTTACCTTGTTCAAGCCATTCTGATAATTGCTTAAGCATATAAGAATCAGCAGTATTCCAAGCCTGAAGATTTTTATCGGTATCAGGTATTCGCTGTAAATGAAAATGACCAAAGGGGCAATCGTAAAGAGCACTCATAAACTTTTTTTGCCTTTCACGCCTAATTCCTGAATTGATTTTGCCCTTGAGATTAAGTTGCCATTGCCACTGAATAAGCGATTATGTGCAATATTATAACTACTGGTTGCCTTGTCTAATTGAACACCAATATTTTCAACTTCTTCAACAAACAGGGCAAATTTATCCAACATGTCCCCTGCTTTTTTGGCTATTTCTTCAGCATTAGATTGCTGCTTATCATAGCGCCAAAAATTCTCAATCGTGCGCACAGTGGCGAGTAAAGTCGTCGCACTCACCAAGATAATTTTTTTATTAAAAGCTTCAAATATCATATCCGGCTCTTCATTAATTGCTAACATCAATGCCTGTTCAATGGGCACAAAAAGTAACACAAAATCAAGACTATGTAAGGCATTAATAGCTGAATAATCTTTATCTGAAAGTAGCTTGATATGATTTTTTATGGATTGTATATGGCTTTTAAGCGATTCAGACTGTTCTTTATCATCAATCGCTGCCACATATTGAGAATAACTTTTAAGAGACACTTTGGCATCAATAATAACAGTTTTATTATCCGGCAAATTAATCAGCACATCGGGTCGCAATAAACGATTATCCTCACCGCGCAGACTGGGCTGAAGTAGATATTCACGATCTTTCCTTAAACCGCTGCTTTCTAATAGGTTCTCTAAAACCACTTCGCCCCAATTGCCTTGAAATTTCACATCACCTTTTAAGGCCCTGGTCAGGTTGACAGTGTCTTCACTGATTTGCTGATTAAGTGAAGACAGTTGTTTCACCTGCCCAGCGAGAGAGACTCTATCACGAGATTCAACTTCATGAATTTCTTCAACTTTACGTTTAAACTCCGTAAACTGCTCTTTAAAGGGAGTTAATAATAATTTTATTTCATCTTGGTTTGCTAGCTTAAGTTCATGAGAATTATGGCTGAAAATCTTATTAGCCAACAATTCAAATTGCTCAGTCAATTGTTGTTTTGATTGCTCTAGGTTAGCAATAATGAGCTGCGCAGCTTTGAGTTTTTCGTCTGAAATAATTTGCACTTCAGATAATTGCTTCTGATAGTCATAAGCTTCATCTTGTAAGGACTGCATCTGTGATGCTGATTTCTGCAGGGCATCCTTATAGTCATTAATTTGTGCTGCACGGGTAGCGTAAATGGCTTTCAGCTCATTCATTTTTTGCAATTCATCAATCTTTTTAAATAAGGCTTGATCCTTATCCGCCAATTGATCACGCAGAGTATCTAAATCATTTTCAAAACTTTCTAACTCTAATTCGAGTAATTTTCGCTCTGAGTCATGCTGCATTTGCAAGTTGTCTTGCAATTGTTTGAAACGATTTGAGTATTTATTAGAAAAATAAAACCATGACAGGAGAAGTCCGGCTAAGACTCCCAAAGCCGAGGCCAATATTAATTTAACAACTTCCTGATCAATTTGCATGGTGAGTATCTATCATTAAATCGTATCAAGATCGTTTAAGGAATGATTTTATTATACTAGAAAGAAAATAGGCCACACCGGCCAATAAAATAATGGTTGCACCTGCTGGTAAATCCGGTTCATAGGAAATAAATAAGCCCGTTGAAGTAAACACCATTCCTAAAACAGAAGCGAGGAGCATCATTAAACCAATGGAGTGCACATATTGTTTTGCAATGGCTGCGGGGAGCGTCAATAATGCAATCACCAAAATAAGGCCCACTACCTGAATAAGCAACACCACGGTAATAGCAATCAAACATAGCAGCAGCAGATAAAATAAATTGACGTTAATGCCTCTAACGGTCGCAAATTCGATGTCAAATGAAATAGCCACCAATTGCTTATAAAAAGCGGCAACAAAAATGATAGTAATAATATCCAACAACAACATGATCAATAATTGTTGATCAGAGATAATAAGGATATTTCCAAATAGAAATGACATTAAATTAGTGTTATATCCATCTGATTTGCTTATAAATATAATGCCAATGGCCATACCAACCGCCCAGATAGCGCCAATAGTGGTGTCTTCCTGATGTTGCCATTTTAATTTTATAATTCCGATGATTAGTGCTGATAATAAAGCCGCAATCAAGGCGCCGACAAAGGGATCTAGCCCCAAATAATAGGCCACACCCATGCCACCTAAAACTGAGTGAGCGATCCCACCGGCCATATAACCAATACGATTTACCACCACAAAGCTACCCGTCAGGCCACAGCCGATACTGGCCAAAATGCCACCTAGTAGGGCATTTTGCAAAAAAGCCTGAGTAGATAAGGTGTTAAAAAATTCTAACATAAACCGTCTTTATTATATGATTAATGATGGTGGTGATGAATTTCACTGACGTGACCACCGTATAGAGTATTGATGGTATCACTGGTCACAGGGGATGAATCATGACACACCAAGGTTTTATTGAGACAAAAGACTTTATTGATATAATCAGACACAAAGCCAATATCATGTGAAATAATTAAAATCGTCATCCGTTGATTAATCGCTTTAAACAAGTCAAAAATATCTTTTTCCGCACGTTGGTCGATATTGGCTGTGGGTTCATCTAATAAAAGTATTTCTGGCTCTGCGGCTAATGCTCTTGCGACCAATACACGTTGCATTTGCCCACCAGATAAAGATTGTATGGGACGCTGAGCCAGGTTAAGAATTTCTGTTTCCTGCATCACTTTTTGTGCAATGGCTTTATCTTGCTGGCAATAACGTCCGAAGCAACGACTGATACCAAGTCGTCCTTGTAAAACCGTGTCCTGAACAGAAATGGGGAAATCGCTATTAAAATTAGCATATTGAGGCACGTAGCCAATTAATTTTCGCTGATTTTTTATGGGCTTGCCAAAAACACTGATTTTTCCAGATTGCGCTTTATATAAGCCCAAAATTAATTTTAGTAAGCTTGTTTTACCACCACCATTAGGCCCAACTAAACCGGCAAAGTCACCCTGTTCAATGACCATATTGATATTTTCTAAGATCGATAAAGACTCAAAGGAAAAGTTCAGGTCATTTATTTCAATGGCTATTTGGGTCATAGACTAATAAATCTCTTATAAAACATCAGCGCTCGCAGATGAAAAATTTGCTTAAACCTAAAAAAATCAGTTGAACCTACTGCGACCGCCTTATGCACTGAATCTTAAGGATTTTCCAGAACATTTTGACTTCACCCGTAGGGTGACTACGAATAAAGCCAAAATAACCTGTAAAACCCTTAATCTTTAGCACCTAAGTCGCTCTCGCTACGATTCAACTGATTATTTTAGGTTAAAAAAGTGACTTGCCGATTTTATCAGCAATGTCCTTCATATTCACTATATAATCCAGAGCAAGTGGATCAATCACCAGAAGTTCTGCTCCAATCGACTGGGCAATGGTTTTCGGGATCTGCTGATTAAATTGCTTTTCAACCAGAATATATTGCACATTTTTACCTCGTACAGCATTAATAATTTGGGCAATTTGTTTGGCCGATGGCTCTCTGCCATTTTTTTCTATGGTCATTTGAATCAAACCATATTGCTGTGCAAAATAAGAGAATGCGGGATGGAAGGTAAGAAAATGCTGTTTATGACCCAATTTAAGCGCCTTCCCTACTGCCTCATCTAAAACATTAACTTCTTTAGCTAATAGCTTGTAATTATTGGCAAATAGCTGTTTATTTTCAGGTGACAAGTCAATAAGATTTTGTAAAGCAATATGAGCTTGTTGTAAAAATAGCTTAGGCGAAAGCCAGGTATGCGGATCCTGAGAATCATGATGCTCATGTGCATGCTTATTTTTATTTAAGACTTTTTCATCGCTAATATCAGACTTTGCAACAAGCTGTGTGGGCGCAATGATAATGCTACTATTTAATGATGCGACACGCTCTATCCACACCTGTTCAAAAGGAAGTCCAATGGTAAAATATATATTGGCATGAGAATATATCGACATCATTTTAGGCGAAGGTTCGAAAGTCTCTGGTGATTGACCCGGCTTAACCATCACATTAACATTAACCTGATCCCCGCCTATTCTTTCGATCATATATTTCTGCGGTAAAATCGATACAAAAACTTCTATCGGTGTTGCATATAAATTAGAGCTAAAAAGAATAACACTAAAAAATATAACACTTTTTAGAAAATTAGCTTTCATACCTTGCTTTATCATTATTTATCTTTCTTATCTTCTTTAGCTGTGTTCATAGGAGGCACCAATAATGCCGGATCAATGCGACGCTTTAACCAGTTCATGCGCCAATCCAGATGTGCCCCCGTAGCACGTCCAGTAACACCCACTCGAGCGATTAAATCACCCTGCTTCACTTTGTCACCCACATCGACCAATAGTTCACTTAAATGTAAAAAACTCGATGATAGGCCATGACCATGATCTAAAATGATAGTGCCCCCCGAGTAAAACAAGTCATCATTTGCCAAAGTAATAATGCCCGCAGCAGGCGCACGCACCTGCGTTCCAATCGGTGCTGCTACATCAACACCATAATGAGGCCACTTCGGTTTACCATTAAGCACTCGTTGACTACCATAAACACCACTTATTCGCCCTTGCGCCGGCCAGATAAAAGCCTGTCGATAATCAGTACGCGCATCATCTCTCAAACGCGCTTGAGCGACCTGCTGACGTTCTTTCTTTATACGGGCTAATACGGTTGGTTTTTGTGGTGATACCTTGGATTTGGCTAAACCATTAATATGTTGAATAGCATATTGTCTTTTTTTCAACTGCAGCCGCTTAATCAGACTTTGACCGCTTGGCATAATGAGCTGAAACTCAGGAGTCAGGTTTTCATCTCGTCCAAAAGCAATAATAAAATCCCCCTGAGATGATACATGCACATCTTGCTGTTCATACTTCACTTGATTGTCAGGATCGGTAGTACCAAAAACTAAGCCTCCCTGAGTAAAATGACCCTGTAAAAAACTGCCATCCGATAGATTAATTTTCTCAGCATACAGCGTTGATGAAATAAAGGACAAAACAATGAAGTTTAGAAATAGGAGAGAATAAAAGAAATTAAAATACTGGGATAAATTGTGCTTATTTTTCACTCAATCAAAACTCTGTAAGGGTAAGTTACTATTCAGTATAATTGTAACATAATCTAACCCGTGCCCTAAGTGGTTTAAGGGCATAGACTAGAAACAGAAGTATCATGGGTATAAGCCATTGTATTAGGTAATGAACTTACCTTCACGCAACCTTTGAGCCTCCATAATTTCAATTTCATGAGCACCCGAGTAAACAACATTGCTATCCGGTACAAAGTCTAAATTTGCATCCAAACGTTCATAAGGCACACTATTCAAAATGGTTTTCATGGCGTTCAAGCGCGCCAAGTACTTATCATTTGAACGGATAATGGTCCAAGGTGCTGGTGCAGTATGGGTTTTTTTCAGCATTTCATATTTTACATTGGTAAAATCATCCCAACGCTCCTGAGCCTGAACATCAACCTCTGACAACTTCCATTGTCTTAGCGGATCAGTTTTACGACGATTAAAACGCCTCGCCTGTTCTTCTCGAGTTACACTGAAATACAATTTAACTAAAATTGTCCCTTGACGCACCAGATCTTTTTCATAACCGATGACACCCTTCATGAAATTTTTATACTCTTGTTCAGTACAAAAACCAAAAACAGGTTCCACCATTGAGCGGTTATACCAACTCCGATCAAAAAGTACAACTTCTCCACCCGCAGGCAGGTGATTAATGTATTTCTGAAAAAACCACTGCGTTTTTTGTTCTTCCGTCGGCTTGCCAAGGGCAACAATACGATAATGCTTTTCGTTCATGTAACGTGTCACACGACGGATTGTACCACCCTTGCCCGAAGCATCCCGGCCTTCAAATAAAATAACCATACGCTTACCTGTTTCTTCCAGGTATTTTTGCATTTTGATCAACTCAGCTTGGTATGGTTTGAGTGATTGTTCTAGTTTATATTTTTTTACCGCTTTAGAATTGCCTTTTTTTAAAGCAACATTATCCAACTTTAGCTGTTCATTTTCTTTAAGCAGCGTTTCTAATGTGAGTTCAGTTTCAGTCATTCGCTAAAAACCTCCTAATTTTTATGTGTACTTCATGTTAGCATATAAAACCTATTCCAGCATTGACCTATATTAGGAAAAAATAACTTATACTGGTGGCGGCGCTATCACCTCACGCTGTCCATTTGATTGCACAGCACTGACCACACCAGCAGCTTCCATATCTTCCACCATACGGGCAGCACGGTTATACCCCACTTTTAAGCGTCTTTGTAGGCCTGAGATAGATGCTCTGCGAGACTCTGTTACAATCGATACCGCCTGATCATAGAGTGGATCTGTTTCACTATCCGAATCAGTGTCACCTGGAATCAAACCTCCTGTCGAAACCCCTTCCCCCGATAATATTTCTTCAACATAATCTGCCTTGCCACGGGATTTTAGATCCTCAACGACCGCATGCACTTCATTGTCTGAAACAAAAGCACCATGAATCCGAACCGGATAACCCATTCCTGGCGGCAAAAACAACATATCACCATGACCTAATAGGTTTTCAGCCCCCATTTGATCAAGAATAGTACGGGAATCAATTTTAGAAGAAACCTGAAAGGCAATACGGGTTGGTACATTGGCCTTAATTAAGCCCGTAATCACATCCACAGAAGGTCTTTGGGTAGCAATGATTAAGTGTAAGCCAGCGGCACGTGCTTTCTGCGCCAATCGGGCAATTAACTCTTCTACTTTTTTCCCCACAATCATCATCATGTCGGCAAACTCATCAATGACAATAACAATAAAGGGTAAGGTTTCAAGTTCAGCGGCTTCTTCGTCAGGCGTCAGAGGATTGGGAGTAAAGAAGGGATCTTTAATTGGGTCGCCAGCATCAATAGCCGCTTCAATTTTTTTGTTATAGCCCGCTAGATTTCTAACGCCCATGGCCGCCAGCAATTTATAACGTTTTTCCATTTCAGCCACACACCAACGTAAGGCATTAGCGGCTTCTTTCATATCGGTGACAACCGGTGCCAGCAAGTGAGGAATATCTTCATAAATTGATAATTCCAGCATTTTGGGATCGACCATAATTAGTCTGAGTTTGTCGGGCGACAACTGAAATAACATGCTTAAAATCATGGAATTAACGCCAACGGACTTACCCGAACCCGTCGTACCTGCAACCAGTAAATGGGGCATTTTAGCTAAATCTGCGATAACGGGCTTGCCACTAATGTCATGACCTAGTCCTAATGGAATAGCGGCCTTGCTGTCGGCAAATTCTTTAGCGCCTAAAATCTCACTAAAATAAACAATCTCCCGATGTTCATTGGGCACTTCGATACCCACCGTCGATTTACCGGCAATGACTTCAACCACACGAATACTGACCACACGCATAGAACGTGCTAAATCTTTGGACAAATTAGTCAGCTGACTCACTTTAATGCCCGGAGCTAATAATAACTCAAAACGAGTAATGACTGGCCCTTGACTAACGGATTCCACTTCAACTTTTAAGTTATAATCAGCCAGCTTATCTTCAATCAATCGCGAGGTTAAAGCCAGTTCTTCAGGGGAGGTAACATGACCCGACGTTTGAGCGGCATCTAATAAAGAGAGTGACGGCAAACCATCAATGGCGTCATGAGTGAATAATTGAGTTTGTTTATCTGTATTAACCCGATCACTCTTTTTGGTATTTTGAAAACGCGGTTCAATTTTAAGCTTGCTTGTGGTCTTATCTTTTTTAGCATCAAGTTTTTTCTGTAACGTAGCTTGCTTGGCCGCTTCTTTTTGTGCTTTTTTCTGTGCTTTAAGACGGTTTTTTTCATCGTTTTTCAGTGCTGTCAGACGTTCGTTCTCATCCTTATTACCAGCCCTTTCTTCTTTCTTACGCGCAGCACTTTCACGCCAAAGATTCCAGCGTTGAATCAGCCATTTATTCGCATTAATCACCATAGCCCCTAAGCTATCCATCAGCGATAACCAGGACAGGCCGGTAAAAAAGGTCACACCAATGAGAAACAGCGTTAATAATAATAAGGTTGCACCGACAAAACTAAATAACTGCTGTAATTGTGTCGCAGTCACCTCACCCAGAATACCACCGGCATTAAGAGGAAAAATAACCGAAGGATGGGTGAAATGCATACTGGAAAGACCTGTTCCAGCAATTATCGTTAAAATAAAACCCACAGAACGCAAAGTCACATGCCAGCCATGAAAGACTTCTTCTTCGTTTCGTCCACGGTAAATCAACCAGCCGCTATAGAGCAACATAATAGGGAAAAGAAAGCCTAAATAACCAAATAGGTATAAAAACAGATCTGAAAACCAAGCACCAAACTTACCACCACTATTGTGTAGCTTTGTCGGATCGATAATTTCTGCAATGCTATGAGACCAGCCGGGATCGGCGGGTGAATAGGTAAAAAGGGCAATAAATAGATACAGACTAATAGCAATAAAGAGAAAAAATACACTTTCCTTAATGCCACGGACAACCTGAGAGGAAAGAGGTCTTTTTTCAGACTTCATTTGAGCAGATGGGTTCGCCTTCTTTTTTGAGCGAGTTTGAGCTTTCTTTTTAACAGTTTGTGGCAAAATATTGTTCTTTTATAGTTCTTTTAGAGTTATTTTCAAGTTCTTTTAGAGTTCTTTTAGAGTTCTTTGAAATTTATAATGATAGTCAATAAGCGTCATCTTAAAGCAGGATGGACAATTTCACCAGCATCAATGTTCACACCCGCTTGCAAAGGTGCAGAAAGATTATCTGGATGGTCAGCTAATTCCAGTAAAAAGGGTAACAGACTTGCTGATAAAGACTGTGATGCGGTTCTAGGAACACCACCTGGCATATTGGTAACCCCAAAATGCGTCACGCCGTGCAATTCATAAGTCGGTTGCTCATAATTGGTGGGATGAATAGTCTCAATGCAGCCACCCTGATCCACAGAAATGTCAATAATAACACTGCCCGCCTGCATTAGCCTGACATCTTCCTCAGTCACCAGATGGGGTGCTTTTTCACCCACTACCAGCACCGCACCTATGAGTAAATCTGCCTGTTTAACACATTGCTGTATACTGGCTTGATGCGGATACAAGGCGGTCACATTATCCCCAATCGCGCGCAAGGCCGTCATTTTATCTCGGTTTCTATCAAAAACTATCACCTCTGCGCCCAAGCCTGCAGCCATTTTTGCCGCATTACCGCCCGCCATACCACCACCTAAAATCACCACCTTGCCACGCTCTGTTGCCGGTACGCCGCCCAAAAGTACCCCCTTGCCTCCCATCGGTGAATGTAATAAATGCGTGCCAATTTGCACCGCTAAGCGCCCTGCTATATCACTCATTGGCGCTAATAAGGGCAACAGGCCATTAGATAATTCAACAGTTTCAAAACCAATGGCTTTTAAACCAATCGAACAAAGTCTTTGGGTTAATTCGGGTAAAGCCGCCAAATGCAAATAAGAAAACAAGATATGATCGGCTTGTAGTAGTCCCAGCTCTGGCTCAATAGGCTCTTTTACTTTGGCAATAATTTTTGCTGAGGCATACAAGCTTTTTGCATCTGCAACAAGCTTGATACCTAATTGTTCATAATCAGCATCACTATAGCCACTCAACAAGCCTGCCGATGATTCCATAAACACTTCATGTCCATGAACAATTAATTGTGCCGCTGCCTCAGGTATCAAAGCCACCCGCCCTTCTTTGGGCTTAATTTCTTTTGGTATTCCAATTCGCATCGTTATTTCCTTAATCTACACTAAAAACCAAATATCTCCGTAATATAAGTCTATACTACTTGGAATTCATTTTAACCAACCCCATAACTTATACTTCTAATAAGCTTAACTATACTTCTAAGCTTTACTATAATTTATTGTCTACAACTTTCCACCTTTTATTTGGAGTTAATTCATGAGTGATGCAAAACACTGCAAACTTTTAATCCTTGGTTCCGGGCCTGCCGGATATACCGCAGCCGTTTATGCTGCCCGCGCAAATCTTGATCCTGTTATTATTACCGGCATGGAACAAGGTGGTCAGTTAATGACAACGACCGAGGTAGACAATTGGCCAGGTGATGTCGATGGTTTACAAGGCCCGGATTTAATGGAAAGAATGAAACTCCATGCTGAGCGGTTTAATACCGAAATTGTCTTTGACTATATTAGCGAAGTTGACCTGTCAAGCAAGCCGTTCAAACTTAAAGGTGACTCAAAAAGCTATACCTGTGATGCAATGGTCATTGCGACTGGCGCTTCTGCCCGCTATCTTGGACTTGAATCAGAAGAAGCCTTTAAAGGCCGTGGTGTCTCCGGTTGTGCAACTTGCGATGGTTTCTTTTATAAAAACCAAAAAGTTATCGTTGTCGGCGGTGGTAATACTGCGGTTGAAGAAGCCCTGTATTTATCCAATATTGCGGCTGAAGTCACCATTGTTCATCGCCGTGAAAAATTCAGCTCAGAAAAGATATTGGCTGATAAACTGATTGAAAAATCAAAAACCGGCAATATCAAAATTGAGTGGAATGCCAGTATTGATGAAGTGCTCGGTGATGATGCTGGGGTAACCGGTGTACGTCTTAAAAACACTCAGAATGGCTCAACCAAAGAACTGGAGGCCATGGGTGTATTCATCGCCATTGGCCACAAGCCTAATACCGACATATTTGAAGGCCAGTTAGAAATGTCCCATGGCTACCTTAAAACTCAAAAAGGTTCTGAAGCCAATGCCACAATGACCAGTGTGGAAGGTGTATACGCGGCTGGCGATGTGGCTGACCATGTTTACCGTCAGGCAATTACTTCAGCAGGAACGGGTTGTATGGCGGCTTTAGATGCTGAGCGCTATCTTGACGATTTAGAAGCATGATAATTTAAAACATGACGCTCGAATCGCTATAGTAGCAAAATCCGCATTTATTCTGCTCTTTCTAAACACCATGAAGAGCAAATAAGTGCGGCATTTCCTGCCTTGATAAAATCCCTATTACTTAGCCTGTTAAGTATTCAAATAACGCATTAACAGCAATTCTCGCTGAGATGAACAATTGAGTTGTAGTGGTGCTTACCAAGCAGAAATAAAAAAACTTTTCGCAGTAACTTTAGCAAAATTAAAAAAATCAAATAAAAAGCTTGCATTTTGAGAAACAAGAGATCAAACTCTTGTTTTTCAATTGGTTGAATGACTTCATGTTAAAAAATATTTCCCTTTTATATGCTTGGTACTGTGAATTTTGGCCTCTTTAAGTCAGCAAAAAAAACATTTAAGTTTTTCTGCCCTGAAACAGGCCATCTCACTGCACTTTCATGCAATCAAAGATAGCCGAGTACAAGGAAAGTGTGATTACAGTCAACATGATGTGCTTATGAGTGCTTTTGCCTGCATGTATTTTCAAGATCCCTCTTTAAGTGAATTTCAGAAACAGATGGAAGAGGAACAGAATCAAAATAATTTACGCACTCTTTTTAATGTTGAAAAAATTCCTAAAAATAGTCAACTAAGAGACATTTTGGATCTCATACCCTCTAAAACATTTGCACCTGCATTTAAAGATTTATTTGAACGACTCAGACGACATAAGCATCTTGAAGAGTATGCCATATTACCCAACACATTGCTTTGTGTTATTGATGGCACGCAATATTATTCCTCTAAGCAAATCCATTGTGACTGTTGTCTTCATAAAGAACATAGAACGGGTGAAATAACCTACAGTCATGTTGTTTTACAAGGTGCCATTATGCACCCCGATAAAAAACAAGTGCTCCCTGTCATGCCTGAAGCAATACAAAATACGGATGGTACAAAAAAACAGGATTGTGAAAGTAATGCAGCCAAACGTTTTATAGCCAATCTAAAAAAGCACATCCAAGACAAGGATTTATGATTTGTGGTGATGGTTTGATGTCACATCAACCTATGATAGAAGATATAATTGAAGAAATGATGCATTATTTATTGGTTGCCAAACCTGGTGATCACACATATTTATTTGAATGGCTTGAAGCATTTTCTGAACTCCCATCAATGGACTGGATTGACGAAAAAGGGCACCAACATCATTATCGATGGAAAAATAATGTCCCTTTACATGGCGAAAAAAATGCCATTGAAGTTAACTTTTTTGAATATACCCTCACCAATACCGCAGGGAAAATTATCTACCGAAATAGCTGGGTCACCGACATAAAGATCAGTGAACATAATATTCAAACAATGACCCAGGCGGGTCGATGTCGTTGGAAAATAGAAAACGAATGTTTCAACACATTAAAGAACCAAGGCTATCACATTGAGCATAATTATGGTCATGGGAAGAAGCACCTGAGCTTTAATATGTATCTGTTAACCTTGCTGGCTTTTTATTTCCATCAAATTTTTGAATTAACCGATGGGGCTTATCAAGCTTGTCGTAAAAAGTTTGGCTCTAAAAAATTAATGTGGGAAAAGTTCAGAGGGGTTATTACCTTTTTTGTGATGGACTCCTGGGAACATTTAATGGATTTTTTATTGTACAGAGACGATTATGAGGAGATGAGACCTGTAAAAATAAGAAAATAAACCTATTTTAGGGAAAATGCGTCGATTAAACGCAGCATCTCCCGTGCCTGCTATTTAGAAAGAAAGAACAAAAAAAATTTTAAAAAGCATCAGGCAAACAAAAAATGCTGTTTTCAGCTTAATTCATAAGAATAAGTTACTTCACCGAGTTTTGCTGACGCATTAAAATGATCCTTGACAAGCTCTGTGTAATTGCTTATTTTGGTACGTATTTACCCGCTTCTTTCCCTTGAAAGATATTAATCCAAGCTGATTTAGGTTATTATTCGCCGACCAGCGCAAGACTGGATCTTTTAATGGAATAATAATAGATGAAACAGGATATGTTGACAAAGAACAAATTATCACAAACTAAATTATCACGGACAATGATAAATACCACGCTTTTCTGCACACTTTCAATGGCAATAACCTTAAATGTACAAGCAGAAAATTTAATTGACGTATACGGCCTTGCGTATCAAAGTGATCCAATCTTAAAACAAGTTATTTCACAAAGACAGTCTATTGGTGAAGGTTCTGTGCAAGCTTTTGCTGCATTTTTACCCCTAATTACCGCTGATGCCTATACCCGCGCAACTAATCAGGATACGCCCATTGGTCAAACTACCGACGTCTCCTTTAACTCTCACGGCTATAGTCTTGATGTTAACCAAAGTATTTTTGATAACCGTAATTATGTCAATTATAAAATCTCAAATATTAATATTAATCGTGCTGAAGCCAATCTCAGTGCCGCACAGCAAAGTTTAATTATTCGAGTCGCTGAAGCTTATTTCTCAACCTTATCAGCCATTGATACCGTTACCTTTTCCGAATCTGAAAAAAAGGCCATTGGTCGTCAACTCGATCAGGCTAAGCGACGCTATGAAGTCGGTATTATTGCCATCACCGATGTTCATGAAGCTCAGGCCGGTTATGATAATGCTAATGCTCAGGTTATTGCCGCAGAAAACTCATTATTAGTGACCAAGGAAGTGTTAAGAGAACTAACGGGTCAGTACATTGAAGATGTATCTTCGTTGGCTGACAAAATCCCTCTTGATCCACCTAGCCCTGCCAAAATACAGCACTGGGTTGATCAGGCAACAAGCGGTAACTTCACCCTGCTTGCAGCCAAAGAAGATACTTATGTACAAAAAGAAAACATCAATTTACAACGTTCCGGCCATTATCCTACCCTTGGCTTAAAAGCATCCTATGGTTATAGCAAGGCCAATGGACCATCATCATTTTTTGCTCCTCAATACCATGAAAGTTCCATTGGATTAAATGTCTCCATTCCCATTTATGAAGGCAATGCCGTTACTTCAAGAACACGTCAGGCACAATATGATTTTCAACAAAGTCAGGATGCTTATAATGAAGTGCTAAACGCGACCGAAAAGAATGCTCGTAGCAGTTACTTAAATGTGATTTCTGAGGTCAGTCGTGTAAAGGCCTTGGAACAAGCGGTTGTTTCAAACATCAGTGCATTAAAAGCAACTGAAGCAGGATTTGAAGTGGGTACGCGTACTATCGTCGATGTGCTTAATGTACAACGTGACTTATATCGTGCCAAGCAAGAACATTCTAACTCACGCTATACATACATCCTCAATGTTTTACGTCTAAAACAAGCCTCTGGTGAATTAGCACGCGTTGATCTTGAAACAGTTAATAGTTGGTTAAACCGCTAACTCATCCCTCCCCTTTCTCTCAAAGTAGTTACCCTATTTACAATAGGGTAACTACTGCATGTCCCATTTTTTAATAAGAAATCCCCTACAAAATTGTCATTTTATTGTAATAATATTGTTTTCTGATCTTTACAATAATTTTCACTACTTCTATACTTGACGTTAGAACACATCGAATGATTCTAATAAATAAAGCATAGGAAATTGTATGCCTAAATATTGTTTATATTTTTCAGGTGAGGTAAATCATTCACATCACACTGACACCGTAAAAGACAATTTTAAAAAACATTTCAGACTATCTACTTCTCAATTATCCTATATTTTTTCGGGCAAAGAAGTCAGGCTGAAAAAGGAACTGAGTCAGGAAGAAGCATTAAATTATGCCGTGAAAATTGATTCGCTCGGTGGCATAAGTTATATAGAAGCGATGGCCTCTACAATTACACTGCCCACGGGAATCGAGAATGACAGGCGCAACAAGGATAGACGTACTTTTAATAATCGTCGTAATCACATCCGAGCAGGTATTGTGTCCGATAGACGCATACACACTGATCCTAGAGCGCAAATGGAGTAGATGAGAGTGAGCTTATAGCTTATAGAAGGTATTTAAGCATATCCCTAGGATGGCTTATATTTTTTCCCAAATACTATCAAACTGATCAGTCTTTATATCATCAGTATTCACTTCACGATCAGATTCATTCATTTTATCAAACAAGTAGAGTGAATAATCATGAATTTCATTCACCTTTTGTATCAGTTTGATATTCATCGAACCTGTCTTATGCGTCATCACTAGATGATCAGTTCGAGTATTATAAAACTTCTCGACAAATGTATGAGTAAATAAAATGGGTTTGAACTGGTGCTCTTTTGTTCCGGGGAAAACAAAACTGCCCAAAACATTTTGTTTCTCAAGTGGCTCATCTTGTTGATGTAACTTATGGTATTTTGTTAATTGTACTGGCTCAGCCATAGCACAGAGGTGTTCAAAGCCAAATTCAATATCACCTACAGTACTTTCTCTCATCCAGCGAATATACCCTATTTGAAAGCTACCATTTTCATGCTTCACAGCGATGACTTCACCAATATTGGGTGCAATAGGCTTTTCAGACTGGTGATTCAGCTTAAGGCGTAAGCCCTTGGAAGATTCATCAACTAAATACGCTTGATAAAATGCATGCTCAGAAGTTGTTATCTCCAATTCTTTGAAAGGCTTATTTTCAATTTTTAAAATTTTTGGCGAAATATCTATCTCAGCTAAAAACTGTGAAATACAAGACACGCCTACGGCAATGACAACGGGCTCGATAAGCTCTTTCCGCACCATTTTGCGATGACTAATACCCGCCCAACTTTTTATAATGCGCTCCAGAAAATAGTGTGAAATATCGGGGTATTTATCTTTAACCGCTAGTTGTTTTAATAGTTTTTTCGTATCCAAACCCCAAATAGAATCTGAGGATAAATCTAATTGATCCACTGAATTGATTGGCTGACTAACATAATTGTTTTGAAACGGTGCTTTGTCACTAAAAGGCTGAATTAAAAAAGTATAGTTATTTTTAATGACTTTAATCGTATGTAAATTGAGTTGTGCAAATTTAGCCCATTTATCTAAATTATGCCAAGTCACTTCCATTTCATTAACAGACAAATGATAGGGATTAACCAATGAAAATAAAAGAATTTTCTTATAACTCTCAGCAATGGTTAAATCTGCTATTAAATGATGAGTAATTTTTTTGTTGGTGAGGTTTCGTTTAGATGCAAAACGATATACTTGATGGATATCACGCCAGACATTTTCACTGCATTTCGCATAGAGCATATAATTTGAATAGAGCTGACCACTGAGATAATACAGCACATAATAAAGTGCACAGCTTAGATCTTTTTGTTTAATAAAGGTGGTAAAAAAACTGTGTTCCGATAAATCATCAATAATAATTTTATACCCCTTGGCCATTTCTGACCAAAAGGTGTTTACAATTTCAACAAACTTTGCCTTATCTTCAGTTAAGGGGAGTGCGGAACCCGCATATCTTTTTGCTAATTTATCAATCAGTAATAATACTGGAAGATGCATTTTCTCAAGAAAATTCAGGCGTTCCTTAACCGATAATTCCAATTGATTAACTTCTACCAATAATTGAAAATAAAGTCGTGCCTGCTCACCAGTTTTAAGCTTATAATTACGTTTAACCCACTCACTAATATCAGTGATGGAAGAATAAAGTGCGTTACCATCTGACTTTTTTCTAGGCTGTAATTGCAACCATAGGATGGTATCTTTCATATGATTAATTTACCTTCATATTTTCAAACAGAGCCATTTTTATCATCATTGTAAGTGCCAACTGTTAATCGACCCACTTTCTAGCATTTCTAAACATTCTCATCCAAGGCGCATCTTCACCCTTATGCTCAGAAAGCCAAGTATTCTGCGCTGAACGGAAAACACGCTCTGGATGGGGCATCATAATGGTAAAGCGTCCATCTTCACTGCATAAGCCCGTTATTCCCTGAGCCGAGCCATTGGGATTCATAGGGTATTGCTCAGTGGCATTGCCATCATTGGCAACAAAACGCAGACTCACTAGCCCCGAATCAAGCGCTTGCTGTGCTGAGCCACCTAAACGAAATTCTGCACGTCCCTCACCATGGGCTACCGCGATAGGCATTTTTGAACCTTCCATCCCTGCAAGGAATAGCGACGGTGTTGGCATAACTTCAACCATAACAGTACGCGCTTCAAATTGCTCTGATTCATTTTTTACAAAATGAGGCCAGTGTGATGTGCCGGGAATTAATTCATGAAGATTTGACATCATTTGGCAGCCATTACAGATACCTAAACCAAAGGTGTCTTGGCGGGTAAAGAATTTTTCAAATTGCTCTCGCGCACGATCATTAAACAAAATTGATTTTGCCCAACCTTCACCAGCTCCCAGTACATCACCATAAGAGAATCCACCACAGGCAACCACCCCTCTAAAAGCATCCAGCGATAATTCACTCTCTAATATATCAGACATGTGAACATCACGGGTGGAAAATCCGGCACGCTCAAAAGCAGCCGCCATTTCTACCTGACCATTAACGCCCTGCTCCCGCAATATAGCTATAGTGGGTTTGGCTCCCAAATTAATATACGGAGCACTTATATCTTCATTGACATCAAAGCCTATTTCTACATTTAAACCAGGATTGGCCGTTTGTAGGATATTATCGTATTCTTGTTGAGCACTCTTAGGATTATCACGTAATTTTTGTATTTGATAAGAAGTTTCAGACCAGTCTCGCTGGTATTCAGTACGTGAATTGCTCAATAATAATGCATTATTAAAATTAAAGTCGATCAGATCTTTTTGTGTGGGTATGGCAATAACATGAGCCATACTACCCAATTTCATTTCTTCGATATAAGTAAAGATTGCATCATGATCGGATTTTCTAATTTGAATCACTGCGCCCAATTCTTCATTAAATAGCGCCGGTATAATATCTTCTTGATTAACACATAATTTATTTAATTCAATATTAAGGCCACAATGTCCCGCAAATGCCATTTCCAATAAGGTGGTAAACAAACCGCCATCTGAGCGATCATGATAGGCCAATAATTTTCCGTTAACATTGAGCTCTTGAATCAGAGTAAAAAAGGCTTTAAACCTATCGGTATCATCTAAGTCAGGTGCTGTATCACCTATTTGTCGATACACCTGTGCTAAAGCAGAGCCGCCCATTCGGTTTCGACCTCGCCCCAGATCCAGGAGAATTAATTCGGTTTCACCACAGTCCATGTTAATTTGTGGCGTCAAGGTTGCTCGCACATCCTGCACCCGCCCAAAGGCTGTCACAATAAGTGACAAGGGTGCAGTCACCGACTTGTCTTCACCGTCATCATTCCAAACCGATTTCATTGACATCGAATCTTTGCCCACCGGAATGGTAATACCTAATTCCGGACAAATTTCCATACCAACGGCTTTGACGGCATCATATAAGCCCGCATCTTCACCTTCATGTCCAGCGGGTGCCATCCAGTTTGCAGAAAATACAATATCTGATAATTTATCAATACGTGCTGAGGCTATATTGGTCAATGCTTCACCAATTGCCATGCGTGCTGAAGTCGCCTGATCGATCAGAGCAATCGGTGTGCGTTCACCAATAGACATGGCTTCACCAGTGATTTCCTGATAACCACTACAAGTCACTGCAGCATCAGCCACAGGAATCTGCCATGGACCCACCATTTGTTCTTGCACAACTTGCCCCGTCACAGAGCGATCACCAATGGTGATTAAGAACGATTTATCCGCGACAGAAGGTAAATGCAGGACTCTAGAAGCTGCCTCTTCAAGATTGATGTTATCCGTAATAAACGGCTCTTGAATATTTTTTACATGCACCACATCACGGGACATTTTGGGTGGTTTACCCAGTAAAACTTCCAATGACATGTCGATAGGTTTATTTTTAAAATGCTTGTCATTAAGAATTAATCGCTGTTCTTCAGTCGCATCCCCCAAAATGGCATAAGGCGCTCGTTCTCGCTGACAGATTTGCTCAAACTGTTCGATATTCCTCGGGCTAATAGCCATCACATAACGTTCTTGTGACTCATTACACCATATTTCCATCGGTGACATACCCAATTCATCATTCGGCACTTCACGTAATTCAAACTCTGCCCCTCTACCGGCATCATTGACCAATTCAGGTAAGGCATTAGAAATACCACCGGCACCTACATCATGAATTGACAGAATAGGATTATCTTTACCTAGCTGCCAGCAACGATCGATGACTTCCTGACAACGGCGTTCCATTTCAGGATTACCCCGTTGCACCGAGGCAAAGTCCAAGTTTTCACAACTACTGCCAGAGTTCATTGATGATGCTGCACCACCGCCCAAACCAATCAGCATGGCCGAACCGCCCAATAAGACAATTTTAGAACCAACAGGTACTTCACCCTTAAGTACATGTTCAGCCTTAATATTGCCGACACCACCTGCGAGCATGATAGGCTTATGATAACCACGCACTTCTGTGCCTGTAGCCGTTTTAATTTGCTCTTCAAATGTTCTGAAATAGCCACAGATATTCGGTCGGCCAAATTCATTATTAAAGGCCGCAGCACCAATAGGTGCTTCAAGCATGATATCTAAGGCTGAAACAATACGGTCGGGCTTGCCATAATCAACTTCCCATGCTTGCTGCGCATTATTAATTTTTAAATTTGAGACTGAATAACCACTGAGTCCAGCCTTAGGCTTTGACCCCTGTCCGGTTGCACCTTCATCTCTAATTTCACCACCTGAACCGGTAGCTGCTCCCGGACCCGGTGATATTGCCGTAGGATGATTATGTGTTTCAACTTTCATCAGGATATGACTCTCTTCCTGAGAGTAGGCATATTCAGAGGTGTCGCTAAGGGGATAGAAACGGTTGACATTAAAGCCTTCAATTACAGCGCAATTATCACTATACGCAGAAAGAATCCCTTTAGAGTTTTCATGATAGGTATTTCGAATCATGGAAAAAAGTGATTTATCCTGTACCACACCATCTATCGTCCAGTCAGCATTAAAAATTTTATGGCGACAATGTTCTGAATTGGCTTGTGCAAACATCATGAGTTCAACATCGGTCGGATCACGCTTAAGCTCGGTAAAGTTATCCACCAAATAATCAATTTCATCATCTGCCAAAGCCAGGCCTAATTCGATGTTGGCATCCACTAATGCACGACGACCTTGCTCTAAAATCGGTACACAGTTTAAAGGTTTGGGCACATGTTGCTCAAAAAGTGCCTTCGCGTCTTGAATATCGTAGAAATAAGTTTCAATCATCCGGTCATGTAATGCTTGCACTAATTCAGTTTTTTGAATTTCTGACAGTGCTACACCTTCGGGTAAATCCTTGACTGATAAATCAACCGTATACAAAACACCCCGTTCGATACGACTGATAGTTTTTAAGCCACAATTATGTGCAATGTCGGTTGCCTTACTTGCCCAAGGTGAAATTGTGCCAATGCGTGGCACGATGAGTATTTCCAGACCATTGAATTTAACTTCATCCGAATGCGCACCATACATGAGAATTCTTTCCAGCGTCGTTTCTTGTTCGGGTGTAATGACTGACTGGGAATCCACAAAATGGATATATTGACTACTCACGGCATTGACACTGGGAACAACTGCGCGCAGTTTGTGCAATAACTTTTCAATTCTAAAGGGTGATAAAGCAGATTTGCCACGCAGAATTAGCATTTAATAGTCTCTCTTAAAAGATATTGGATAATATGGGCTATTTTAGCAAAATATAAGCAATTTAGGGTAATGACTGTTTAATTTATAAGAAAAAAAGTAAAATGATGTTTTTATGGCACAGATCAAACCTTGTTTACACCTCAGATTGTAGGGTGTGGTGAGGAACGAACCGCATCAATGGCTTTAAATGTACGTCTTTGATGCGGTTCGTTATACTCACCACATCCTACCAATGTAAAGGTAAATTGGTTTATTTGATCTGTCCCGTTTTTATCAGCAAATTATAACGAATAAGCTAACAATGAGTAACACTATAAACTACCCAACTGATCTTCCTCCCGCCACTTTCTTACGCTTGCTTGGCAGTTGGCTGTATGATTTTTTATTGCTTTTTGCGGTCTTATTACTTGCGGTTATCATTTATACCATCACGGCACAAATGTTTGCCCATGTGGATTCAAGTCAGACCAGTAATCTCAGCACGACCGAATTCACCGGTCCGGTTTTTTATACTTATTTATTTCTCGTCAGCTGGTTCTTTTTTGCCTGGTTCTGGACACATGGGGGGCAAACACTCGGGCTGAGAACCTGGTCATTACGGCTACAAACGAATGAAGGTTATGCACTTAATTGGGTACAAACCTTGTTACGTTTTTTAATTGCCGGTACCCCTTGGGTCATCAGCCTTTTTGTCTATGATCAGCTTGATTCAAAGCAAGTATTGAGTTCACCCTATCAATACAGTCCCTTGATTATTGGCTTTGTCGGCTTATTCTGGACTTTTATCGATGACAATAATAGAAGTTTACAGGATATTCTATCCCGTACACAGATTGTTAGAATCCCTAAAAAAGCCAAGGTAAAAAAGTAATCCGCTTAAACTTTTTTTAATAATCTAAAGCTGCAAAAATTGATAAATCGCTTCACAATGACGTGAGAAACCTTGAAAAGAGTGATCGCCACCTTTCTCAATCATTAAATGCGTCTGTTTATATTTTTTCTCTGCAAGTCGATAATCCAATACTTCATCACCCGTCTGCAACATGACCATCAAATTATCGGGCTGATTGAGCTTATCACAACTAATCGCATCAAGTTGTTTAATATGTGCTGGCGTAAACTCATATTCTTCACCGGTATGATAATTCTTATTTTTACCCAAATAGTTAATTAATAAGGATTGAGGATTGACTGCGGGATTAATCAATGTTGCCTTTATATCATATTGCTGTGCTAATTGAGTAGCATAAAAACCACCCAGAGAACTGCCCAACACAGCCACTTTACTCTGCTTGATGTAGTTTTCAATCAGCTCAATGAGTCTACTCATAGCATAAGCAGGCTGGTCTGAAAGTTGTGGGCTTATGCACTCATGCTCTGGATGCTGCTCATGAATAAACTGTGAAAAGCATTGTGCTTTATAGGATTCTGGCGAACTATTGAAGCCATGAATATAAATAAAAATCATTTTGCTTAATGACGATAATTATTTTAAATTATATTCTTTTTTAAGACTTTGAATTTTTTCATCTGCCGCTTGTTTTTCTTTGGATGAAAGCTCCTCACCCAATTGCTTGACCGAATCATTGGCCGCTGAATAAGCATTATCTGCAGATATTTTTAACCAGGCATAGGCGCCGACTAAATCCACATCACTGCCCTGTCCATTGGCCATCATGATGCCCAGATTATATTGAGCCTGTGGATGATTTTTTTCTGCCGATTTACGCATCCATTTATATGCCATACCCATATCACTGATCATGCCACTACCCTGATAGTACATCACTGCCAAGGCAAATTGAGCATCTCTATTACCTTTTTTAGCCATATTGCCACACACGTCGGTGGCTTCATAATAGTCTTCTTTTTGGACTAAACTCGTACATTCATTAGCGAATATCGACTGAGCTGGTAGCACTAAAATAAACATAAAAATAAACATTGAAAATGGCAAATCAAAATACTTCATAAACTTTCCTTATATAATTATTACTTATCCACTAAATCATCAAACTCTTTGGGACAATTTAAAACCTGATAACTACTGCGCTTAAAATGACTCAACCAGCCCATTTGATGCACAAAAAGCACTAAAAACAATGTTAAAAATAGAAGATGCACCCACCACAGACCAAATCCTGGGCTAACGACACCTTGACGCACCCAATTCATTGCTACGACTAATAAATTGGAGTAGCCAATATACAGCAAGATAGCCACTGCCATTTTACCATAACGCCCCTGTCGGGGTGCGGTTTTACTCAGTGGCACTGCAATCACTGCCAACAGCAGCATCATTATGATTTGAGAAACACGCCATTGAAACTCAGCACGATGAACCAAAGTACCACTTTGCAGTAATTCTTTTGTCGGCATTGATTCCCGATCCAGATCAAAGCTAGTAAATGCCTTACCTTCAAGCAACACGCCATAGTCCTTGAACTTAATAAAACGATAATCAAGACTGCCGGAATTGCCATCATAACGATTTCCATCCTGAAAAACGATATAGCGTGCACCCTGCCGACTATCAGTAACGACATTTGCATCATCAGAGGCCATGACACTACTGCTATCACCATTATCAACGTGTAAAAAAACGTTTTTTAACTGACCTACTGTGGGCATATCCTCTGCATATAAAACTCGCATGCCATTATCAGCAACATTAAACTGACCTGGAATGATCATTTCAATATCCGATTCTGCTTTATAGGATTCTTGGGCAAATTGCATTTTGCTACTCGCCCAGGGAGCAAGTACCATTGCCAGGCCGGCCTCAAGAAAAATAAATGCGCCTAATACGATTAAGACGCTTTTTAGTAAACTGCTGGGGCCAATACCACAGGCAGACAAAGCAATCATTTCACTGTCTTTGTATAAGCGACTTAGCGCTAATAAAATGGCCAGAAACATCGCTAGGGGGAGAATAAGGACAAGACTTTCTATATTTTTAAAAAAAATAAGTTCAAAAAGAAAATCAAGCGCAATTCTACCTTCTGCCACTGCGGATAGAGAGCGCAAAAGTTGAGTGCTTAGAATAATAAGAAACAACACGGTAAAAACCCCAGCAAAGGTTCTCATTATTTCTTTTATAACATAATCCCTGATGATCAATAGTTAGCCTTTTACTGTGTAGATGCCCTTTGCAGACGATCTTAACAAAATTAAATGATACATTTTACTGGATTTGTTCAATATTTTGGTTAAACTACTTAATATAAACAATTTAGTTAAACTTTATTGAGCATTATAAGGTGAATTTTTACTCACAGAATGATCTGAAACGCGTAATTTTATAAAAAGATACTCTGTCTGACAATCAATTTTACAATTTGTTACAAGGTATCGTCTACTAGACTTTACATTTTATTGCGTTATTATCGGCTTTTTTAATTTTGTTCATTAAGAACAATCAGTTAATTATCCGACATAATTTATCCGACTTTATTAATAATTAACAATTAATACCTATTCAGATCTAAATTGGAGCCAGCATGGAATTTAGTGTAAAAAGCGGCAGTCCCGAAAAACAACGTACGGCCTGTGTCGTCGTCGGTGTTTATGAACCCAGACGATTAACCCCATCAGCACAAAGAATTGATGATTTAACCGATGGTTATATTTCCAGCCTTATTCGTCGCGGCGATCTGGAAGGCAAGGTAGGACAGACCTTATTATTACACAATATCGATAACACCCTCTGTGACCGTATCTTATTAGTAGGCTGCGGACGGGAAAGAGATCTAAGCTTTACTCAATATCGCAAGATTATCTCTCAGTCTGTCAGCACTCTGAATGATACTGGCTCAATGGAGGCCGTTTTTTATCTCACTGAGTTACCCGTAAAAGGCTGCAATAGCTCACAGAGAATACGCCATGCCATTGAAGCCGCTCAGGATTCACTGTATCGCTTCGATCAGCTTAAAAGCAAAAAAGACACCACCCGTCGTCCACTTCGAAAAATTGTCTTAACTGTACCAAATCGTCGAGATTTAACCGATGGAGAACAAGCAGTGCGTGAAGGGATGGCCATTACTCAGGGCATCCAACTGGCCAAAGATCTGGGCAATATGCCCGGCAATATATGTACGCCAGGCTATCTTGCCGACCGCGCAGTGACCCTGAGCAAAGTCTATTCAAACCTCAGCACGGAAATTCTTGAAGAAGCAGAATTGGAAAAAATGGGCATGAATGCCTTTTTATCGGTGTCCAAAGGCAGTCGTCAACCGGCCAAAATGATCGTGATGAATTTCCTCAATGGCGATCCGGCTGATGCACCGATTTGTTTAGTGGGCAAAGGCGTTACCTTTGATTCGGGCGGTATTTCCCTCAAGCCCGGCGCAGCAATGGATGAAATGAAATATGATATGTGTGGCGCTGCTAGCGTCCTAGGTACGATCAATGCCATTGCCGAGCTACAACTAGAAATCAATGTGATGGCAGTCATTCCAACCACAGAAAACATGCCTGATGGTATGGCCACAAAACCGGGTGACATTGTTACCAGCTTATCCGGAACAACGATTGAAATCCTCAATACCGATGCCGAAGGCCGCCTCATTTTATGCGATGCCCTAAGCTATTGTGAACGCTTTAATCCCTCTGTTGTTATTGATGTCGCCACATTGACAGGCGCCTGTGTTGTTGCTTTAGGCAAGCACGCTGCGGGCTTATTCAGTAACCATAGTCCACTATGTCATGAATTAATCAATGCTGGAAAATCAACCGGTGATCGGGTCTGGGAAATGCCTTTATGGGATGAATATCAAGAACAGCTCAAGAGTAATTTCGCTGACTTAGCCAATATTGGTGGTAAAGAGGCAGGCTCAGTGACGGCAGCAACCTTCCTTTCTGCTTTTTGCAAAAAATACCATTGGGCACATCTTGATATCGCTGGTGTTGCCTGGAAATCTGGTAATCATAAAGGTGCTACAGGTCGCCCTGTCTCATTGCTAACCCAGTATGTCATTGATCAAGCTGGCGATTCATAATAATGGCATTCAAATGACACAAGTAGACTTTTACATCCTTGGCGAAAATTCTCAGCGGCAAATCACGTCAATGGTTTGTCGTTTGTGTGAGAAAGCCTTAGCTCAAGAGTTGAGTGTATTAATTTATGTTGCCTCACCTGCTGATGCGCAACAAATGGATGATTTACTCTGGACCTACAAGGCCAATAGTTTTATAGCACATAGCAGTCACTTTACACAAACTAAGCTTAACAGCGACTATTTCTACCCTGTCTTCATCCACTACCCAACAGCGGCAGATAAAACAGATGTAGTACCAATAAGAGATCAGTACAAACAACTATTAATTAATTTAACAACAGAAATCCCGTCTTTTTTTCAGAAATTTACCCGTATGGCTGAAATGGTAGGGAAAAATAACGAAGAAAAAGCAATCGCAAGGAATCGCTATCGCACTTATCTACAACAGGGTTTGAGTCTCAATAAATATGATTTATGAGCACCCGTTTTTGTATAAAGGTTTGGTATAAACAGTTGTGAGCAAAAAAGATAATAAATTTACTTCTGCAATGGGTGATTTAAAAGGTATTCTCGATAAAGAAGGGATTAATCTTAGTCGCAACAAATCTACTCGTAACGAGCTTACTCAAAAAGAAAGCACTTCCCTCGAACGTATTATATCTGAGCTCGATGAAACATCGACATACGCTCAAGATAGGCATGAAATTGAGCTTCCCGTTTTAACCGAAAGTATTTCAATTAATACAATGCAAGAAGAAGCTGTCTATTCTGAATTGGCAAATATTGATACTACAGGGACAACTGATTCACAACACCCCGTTTCTTTAGATGATTACATCTCCGATATTGAAGATGATGAGGAAGCACTACAAGAATTCGCCAGTTCATTTGAAGAACTCGAAGAAAAGGTCGAATCTATCACTGATCCCGACCACCTCCACCAATTTAAACACAACTTAGATCTCAGTGAACTGAATAAACTCAAAGAAAGCTTAGAAAAACACCTCAGTTTAAAAATTGAAAAAGTATTAGCAGAAACTAAAATCAAATTAATTGATTCAATGCAAAACGAGATCAATGACTTATTTAACAAGTTTTCATAAGTTTTCAATACAAATTATCTCCCTTGACTCATACCGGACAAAGAAACAAACATTTAAAGCCCTCTCCTCACTTCTTTAGCCACTAGTATGAATAAAAGTATTACCTTTCGTAAAAGATCAGACTATAATATTAGCCTTGAAAAATCAGTTAAATACATTTTAAGAGTAAGCCTCCAACATGGAAAAAATCTACAACCCTCATGCAATTGAACAACGCTGGTATGAGACCTGGGAAAGCAATGGGTATTTCTCACCTGACATGAGTCAGGACACTGCCGAACAAAACAGTTATTGCATAATGATCCCACCGCCCAATGTAACTGGTAGTTTACACATGGGCCATGCTTTTCAAGACACCATAATGGATACTCTTACTCGCTACCATCGCATGAAAGGTGATAAAACACTTTGGCAACCGGGCACCGACCATGCAGGCATTGCCACGCAAATGGTAGTAGAACGGCTAATCAATGCAGAAGGACAAACTCGCCATGATGTCGGTCGTGATGCCTTTATAGAAAAAATATGGGACTGGAAAAAAGAATCCGGTAATACCATTACCAAACAATTACGCCGTATGGGAGCCTCTCTGGATTGGCCTAGAGAACGTTTCACCATGGATGATGGCCTATCTGAAGCCGTTAAAGAAGTTTTTGTACAGCTCTATGAAGAAGATTTGATCTATCGAGGTAAACGCCTGGTTAACTGGGATCCCGTACTACACACAGCGGTTTCTGATCTGGAAGTTATCTCCGAAGAAGAAAATGGTCATTTTTGGCATATGCGCTATCCACTCAGTGATGGCAGTGGCTCACTCATCGTTGCTACAACACGTCCCGAAACCATGTTTGGTGACTCTGCGGTAGCAGTTCACCCTGATGATGAACGCTATCAGGCAATGATTGGCAAAACAATTTCCCTACCACTGAGTGACAGAGAAATTCCCATCATTGGCGATGATTATGTTGATCCTGAATTTGGTACCGGTTGTGTAAAAATCACGCCAGCACATGATTTCAATGACTATGAAATGGGCAAGCGCCATGACTTACCCATCATTAATATTTTTACTGTTGACGCCGCGATTAACGACAACGGCCCGGAAAAATACCAGGGTATGGATCGCTATGTTGCAAGAAAAGCCATTGTTAAAGCTCTCCAAGCCAGTGGCTTATTAGAAAAGATAGAAGATCATCGTCACATGGTGCCGCGTGGTGATCGTTCCGGTGCCGTTATTGAACCTTATTTAACCGATCAATGGTATGTCAAAATCGGTCCACTGGCCGAGCCTGCCATCAAAGCAGTAGAAGATGGTGATATCCATTTTGTCCCTGATAATTGGAAAAACACTTATTACGAATGGATGAACAATATTGAAGACTGGTGTATCTCTCGTCAAATCTGGTGGGGACATCGAATCCCAGCTTGGTATGATGAAGCTGGCAAGGTCTATGTCGGCCATGATGAACAGGCCGTGCGTAAAAAATACCAATTAGCTGACAGTTTTAAATTACGCCAGGACGAAGACGTACTAGACACCTGGTTCTCCTCTGCCCTATGGCCTTTTTCGACCCTAGGCTGGCCGGAAAAAACACCTGAGCTTGATACCTTTTATCCAACCAATGTGTTGGTGACTGGCTTTGACATTATCTTCTTCTGGGTTGCCCGTATGATTATGATGGGCCTCAAATTTACTGGACAAGTCCCCTTTAAAGAAGTCTATGTGCATGGCTTGGTCAGAGATGCCAATGGCCAGAAAATGTCCAAGTCTAAGGGTAATGTACTTGACCCAATAGACTTGATTGACGGCATTGAACTGGAAACTCTGGTTGCCAAACGTACCAAGGGCATGATGCAGCCACAAATGGCCAAGAAAATTGAAAAAGCGACCCGCAAAGAATTTAAGGATGGCATCCCCTCCTTTGGTACTGATGCGCTGCGCTTTACCTTTGCCATTCAAGCCACTACAGGCAGAGACATAAAATTTGATATGGGTCGCATTGAAGGCTATCGTAATTTTTGCAACAAGCTTTGGAATGCCTCACGCTATGTATTGATGAACACCGAAGGCCATGATTGTGGCATCGGTGGTCTTGAAAAACACCCTGACATGCAGTTCAGTCTGGCTGACAAATGGATTTTATCCCGCCTACAGGAAACCAAAAAGCAAGTAGCTGAATCCTTGGATACCTATCGACTGGATTTAGCGGCACAAGCCATTTATGAATTTACCTGGAACGAGTATTGTGACTGGTACTTAGAACTCTCTAAATCCGTACTAAGCGATAAGGCTATCGACAATGATGGTAGTCTGGCATTACGTCAACAAGGCGCACGTTTTACGCTAGTCCATGTATTAGAGAACTTATTACGCATTATTCATCCCATCATGCCTTATATCACTGAGGAAATATGGCAAAGAGTCGCACCATTGTCTGGCCTTGAAGGAGACAGCATTATGTTGCAGGCCTATCCAGTGGCTGACGATGCAATGCTTAATGCTTCAGCCATTGAAGAAATGAACTGGCTACAGCAGTTTGTTTTAGGTGTACGTCAAATTCGTAGTGGCTATGATATCAAACCCGGCAAACCCCTAACCGTATTGTTGCAAAATGGCTCCGAGATAGACAAAGCCCTGCTCGACAATAATGAGTTCATGCTAAAAAATCTTGCTCGTTTGGAAACCATCCAATGGCTGGACAAGGATGCTGAAGTGCCTGAGTCATCCACTGCACTCGTTGGTGAAATGCAATTACTGATCCCTATGGCAGGCTTAATCGATGTCGATGCTGAGCGCGAACGTCTCAACAAAGAAATCAACAATAGTCAGGGCTTTATTAAGGGACTGGAAGGCAAATTAAGCAATGAAAATTTTGTTAGCCGTGCCCCCGAAACTGTCGTTGCACTGGAGCGTCATAAATTAACCGATGCCCAAAGCAAACTGAATAGCCTGACGGAACAACTTGAAAAATTATCAGCCTTATAAACGCTAAATTTTTCTCAAACTCAGAGTAAGCGAATTAATTTCAGCTTACTCTTCCGATTATTTTTTATAACACAGCATAATATAAAATATATCTGGACTTATTATTCTAATGAGTGAAACATAGCCGACATAAGACTGTTTCATAAAGATGGATCTCAACAAATGACACAACAAACAAATATACTCAACAAACTGTTCAAACCATTGCTAAGCCCGTTCACAAAAAACAAATGGCAAAGTCGCAATATTGACACAAGAAAAAAAGCAGTACTAGAACTGCCGGTTAGCGATCAAGAGACTCTAAGTCATATTGCAATGAATGATAGCGATGAATCAATTCGTGCCATTGCCGCCAACAAACTCAGTAATTTAGACCTCTTACAAACCATTATCATGAAAGGGACTAATGGCACCGTTAAACAAGCTGCTCAAAACCGTTTATTTCAATTGATTTGTGGCCTGAAACACCCGGTGCCAGAATTTGCTTTACGTGAAAAAATGATCCGGGGCAGTCGTAATTCAGCCCTACTAGAATTTGTTGCCGCCAATGCTGAAGAAGCATCACTGCGGGAAATCACCATTAAGAAAATCAGCCGTGACCCCCTATTAGGCGATATTGCACTACGGGATGATAGTCCGCATATTCGACAACTAGCGGCTCAACAAATTGCCAAACGCTCAACACTTGAACGCGTTACCAAAAATTCACGCCGTAAAGATAAACGCGTTTACAAAATAGTAAAAAACAAGCTTGACCACATTATTGAAGATGAACAACGTCCCGCATTACTGGCACAAGAAGTCACTGATATTTGTATAAAGCTCGAAAAACTACATAAACGTAAACGCCTATTACAAGAAAAAACCACCGTTGAAAACTATGTCACTCGCTGGAGTGCGATTCAGAATTTTGCCTCGCCTGAAACAACAGAACGCTATCATACTATCTGCAAGCAAATCATAAATGACATCGATGCTCTGGAATTAGCACAGCAACAAGAACACAATGCCATACAATCGCTGGAAAGCCTGCTTAATAATTTATCTCTTGCTGTAGACGATTTACTCACAGCAAGAGAAGCCTTAACTGCTCAAGCTACAGACTCCGAGAAAAAGACCGAGACAGAAAGCACCACAATAACAAGCAACTCAACAAAAAATGACACCATTCAAACATCAGAAACCGTGATACAAAATCTTGGTCGTGAATGGGATAACATCATTGCCCTACTATCGAAAGTAGATTTAATTGCTGACTATAACAACAAGTTTCAGGCAATTCTTGATCTTGCAGATACTCATAGCGATTTTCAGCAAGGTAAACATAATAAAAATTCCGAACAAGCGATCAATAGTAGTAAAAAACTGATAACGCTCACAGAACAAGCGGAAAAGTTATTATCCAAAACGGGCTTTATTCCAGAAAAAACTATTTCTGCCCTGCAAGAAAAATTCGAACAAGCGATCCAAGCTAATCATCATATTACTGAAAGCTTGCCCGATGACATTAAACAAGTCCATGAAAAATTTTCTACCATTATTAAATCACTCAAAAAACAGTTGCACGAACAACAACAAAGTGCCAAAAACTTTCAATCTCAAATTGAATCTCAAACAACACAAATACAAACATTTATTCAGGATGGACTGATCAGCAAAGCCGAAAAACTACTTAAATCTCAACTTAAAGACATTGATCAATCTAATTTAATTTCCAATATTGAAAAGCAACATTATCAAGCAGAAGCAGAAAAACTACACACTCAACTCACCGAATTTTCATCTTGGCGTCATTGGGCACATGACAATGAGCGTGAAAATCTTGCCATCAAAGCAGAACAATTGACTGAACAGGCAAAAAACTTAAATTCACTTGAGGATGAATATACTGATATAACCGCGCAGATAAAAGAGCTCAGAGCACAATGGAAATCAATGCATAGCCATACTCAAGAAGAGCTATGGCAGCGTTTTAACCGTGCCTGTAATAGCGCTTATGAACTATGTCAGCCATTTATTGATAAACAAACCGAGATAAGAGCAGAGCACTTAAAAGCAAAAGAAGATTTATGTATTCAATTGGAAGACTACATCCAGACTATGGGTTGGCCCACCTCTGAAGGTGATGAAATTAATCATTCAATTGACTGGATACAAGTGGATAAAATCACTAAACAAGCGCGCAAAGAATGGTCGGAAATTGGCTTTGTCGAACGCAAGCATCACAAAAGTATCAATCATCGCTTTGATAAGATCATAGAAACCATTCGTACCGAACTGAAAAAAACCTGGTCAGTTAATCATGAGCAGTTTTTTTCTCTCATAGAAAAAGTGGAAGCACTGCACGAAACACTTGAAGACAATTTAGCGGATGCCATTAATAAGGCCAAAAAATATCAACAGGATTGGAAACAAATTGGTCCGGTATCATCGTTTCAACGTAACAAATTATGGAAACGCTTTCGCAAGGGCTGTGATGTTATTTTTAACAAACGTCAGGAAAGTATTGAGCAAAAAAACAATGCCGAGACTAAACACCTGAGGGAGAAAGAAGCTATTTGTGAAAATTTAGAAGCCTTAAATCAACAGCCACTTAAGGAAAGCGATTTACGTCATGCTTTTGCTGACATTGAAACGATTTGGAAAGAACACGAGCATCTGGCAAAATCACTGAGCAAAACAGTTAATCTTCGCTATGCAAAAGCAATCGAGGATTACCAAAACAAACTCGCTAAATTACAAGCTGAACAACAGAAGCAACAACTTGACTTCATTATTCAACAAGCAGCCTTATGTTCACAAATAGAAACATCTGCAAATTCAGACAATATTGACGAATTAAAAGAACAGTGGCTTGCCTTAAAAAATAACGATTTGAATCTGTCATTATTAGATCAGCGTTACAATAAGGCAATATCTGCAATTGAACTTGATAAGACTGATATGACTGAAGCTGAATTGTCGGAGAAACAAACATTTTGTCTTAAATACGAAATCTTATTAGGCAAAGAAAGTCCTGAGGCGGCGCAACAAGCTCGCATGGAAATGCAGGTTGAATTACTTAATTCAAATCTAGGACAAAAACGCAATGAAGCGTCAACTAATGATAAGATTTCACCCTTTGAATTACAAATTAAATGGTATCAGATGAGTAATTATGCTCAGGATGCAGAGTTAGAGGCACGCTTTGAGGCTTTGTTAGGGGCTATTTAGGCAGAATTCAGGGTACTATTCAGGGTACTATGATGGGTACTATGATGGGATTGATTATTTTGTAGTGCTTCGTAGGGTGGGCATGGCTTTATCTGCCCACGCTGAAGATAGTGACAGCGTGGGCAGATAAAGCCATGCCCACCCTACAGATTTCTAAAGCTAGTATTAGTTTAAAAATCCCCTTCAGCAGCACGTTCCATGACTTCAAGAATGATTTTCTTGACGTTTTCTGCTTCAGCTTTCAACTTCGGTGGTAATGGTTTGCCACCATGAATCATTAAATCCATATTCAAACTATATAACCAAAGCTGACCGCTTTTATCTTCTACTAAGCTAATTCTACAGGGCAAATAGGCTGAAAATGCATCATTATGATCTAGCATTTGTGCCGCAGTTAAAGAATTACAAAAAAGGAAGATTTTAACAAAGCGATATTCCTTGCCTGATCGTGCAGAAATATCTTTAGAAAGCGGTAATTCCCCAACATTAGCAATATTAAGCTCATTAGCAATCATTTTAAGACTTTTTTCAACATCTTCAGGGCTTAGACCCTCTTCCACTGGAAAACGCCAAACAGTAGCACTGGCAGCATCTTTTGTTTTTAAAATATTAGTAAACAGCTCAATATAGGTATCAGCCGCACCCGGATCAAATTCACTGAGCGTATTTTTAACCCCTACATAAAGAACGCCCGAAGCAACTACGGCAACTAAGCCAATCAAGGCAAATAAATTCTTAAACAAAATGATTCTCCAGTTTTCTTTCGATATAAAAATAAAAGTATAGTCGTCTAGGCTCTTGTGATCAATAAGTGATTAAATATTATTCAATCACAGAGCCAAATCTTTACTTTCAATAGACTTAAACATCAACATCCTTAAAAAGTGAGGCTGTTAATAATTTCTTGGTATAAACTTCTTTTGGGGCATTAAAGATTTGTTCTGTATCACCTGACTCAACAATTTGGCCATTTTTCATCACCATAACACGATGCGCCACCGCTTCAATCACTTTGAGATCGTGGGTAATAAATAAATAAGAAATTTTATGACGTTCCTGCAACTCACGTAATAATTCCAATACCTGCTTCTGCACTGAAACATCTAAGGCACTGGTTGGTTCATCCAATAAAATTAATTTTGGTTCAAGGATGACCACACGGGCAATGGCAATACGCTGTCTTTGGCCACCGGAAAATTCATGGGGATAACGCCATAAAATATTATCTTCCAGGCCCACTTCTAACAAGATTTTTTTAATTCTTTCCCGTCTTTGAAGTTTGTTCAACTGTGGAAAATGAATTAATAAGCCTTCACCAACTATCTGTTCAATCGTCATACGCGGTGATAAGGAAGAATAAGGATCTTGGAATACTACCTGAAATTCTTTTCTCAGAGGACGTAAGGCGGTATGTTTTAGTTGATCAATTTGTTGCTGATTGAAAAATATATCACCACTACATTTTTCCAAACGGAGTAAGCATCGCCCTAAAGTAGACTTGCCTGAGCCTGATTCGCCAACCAGACCTAAGGTTTCACCTTCTCTGAGAAACAAATCAATATTATCAACGGCTTTAACGGTATTCGTTGTACGTTTGAAAAAGCCTTTACTGCTGGTAAAATAACATTTAAGTGCATGGCCTGATAATAACTTAGACTTGTCCTGCAAACTTTGTGTTTCCCCATCAGGGATCACACGTTCAGGCTCACTTTTAAGTAGTTTAATGGTATAAGGATGCTCAGGCTGAGCAAACAGCGCATCAACACTCCCCTGTTCAACAATGTTACCATCCTGCATGACACAAACATTGTCAGCAAAATATTTCACCAGATTCAGATCATGAGTAATCATTAATACTGCCATTGAAAATTCTTTTTTCAACTTTTCTAAAAGTAATAAAATTTGCAATTGTACAGTAACATCCAATGCCGTCGTAGGCTCATCTGCAATCAACAGCTTGGGTTCACATGCTAGTGCCATCGCGATCATCATACGTTGCCGTTGCCCTCCGGAAAGCAGGTGTGGAAAAGCATTAAAGCGATGTTGTGGTTCAGGAATACCGGTGAGCTCCATGAGTTCTATAGCGCGTTTTTTAGCCGCCGTTTTACTCATGTTTTTATGAATCAGCAAGGGCTCCATAATTTGGCTACCCACGGTAAAGGTTGGATTTAAGGAGGTCATGGGCTCTTGAAAAATCATTGAAATTTCACTACCACGTACCGCTTTAATTTGGCTTTCATCAATCCCCAATAAATCATGATCATTAAAGAGTATTGAACCAGATGAATAGTTCACTTTTTCTTCATCATGCAAACGTAAAATAGACATTGCTGTAACGGACTTTCCAGAGCCTGACTCTCCTACTAATGCCATCGTTTCACCGGAGTGCAGCGAAAAATTAATGTCTCGTACGACATTAATTTCACCAGCAAGTGTATTAAAACTAACACTGAGATCATTTACTTCGAGAATTTTTTTCATATTTTTGTAGTATTAGCCACGTCGAGTATCCAAAGCCTCACGTAGAGCCTCACCGATAAAAATTAATAGTACCAAGGTACCGACCAGAACTGAAAATGTAGTCATAGAAAGCCACCAGGCATCGATATTTTCTTTACCTTGAGACAATAACTCCCCCAAACTCGGGGTTGAAGGCGGTACTCCCAAACCAAGATAATCTAGACTGGTCAAAGCTAAAATCGCTCCACTGATGCGAAAGGGTAAAAAGGTTAACACCGGCACCATACTATTGGGCAATAAATGCTTAAACATAATATTAATATTGGATACGCCCATGGAACGAGCCGCCTGTACATAGTCTAAGTTACGGCCACGTAAAAATTCTGCACGCACATAATCAGATAAGCCCATCCAGCCAAACAATGATAAGAGTATTATCAATAAACCAATACTAGGCTTAAAAATCGAGGCAAAAATAATCAACAAATACAGTTCTGGCATCGAACTCCAAACTTCAATTAAACGCTGAGCAACCAGATCAATCTTGCCCGCAAAATATCCTTGAAGACCGCCAATAATAATGCCAATAACAACCCCAATAGCCGTTAAAACCAACGCAAAAATAACAGACAAACGAAAACCATAAATCAGTCTGGCTAAAACGTCACGACCGCGATCATCGGTACCTAAGAAATTTTGTGACGACGGAGCGGCAGGATTAGGTGAGTCAGCAAAATAATTAATTGAATCAAAACTATAATGATTCAATGGATAGAGTGCCCAATTATCGTCTTTAGTGATTTTCTTTATGATATAGGGATCGTTATAGTCAGTCATAGTAACAAAATCACCGCCGAAGGTGGTTTCTGGATAATCACTCAATAAAGGAAAATAATATTGCTGTTCAAATTGAATAATAATCGGCTTATCATTACTGATGAGTTCTGCAAACAAACTCAGGACAAATAAAATGACAAAAATCCACAGCGAATAATAACCTCGGCGATTATTTTTAAAACGCATCCAGGCACGTTGTCGTGGCGATAGATTGATTAATTGATCATTGGTTAAATTCACTTGCTTATCCATCGTCATTATTAAACATCTGAGTCAAATTTTATTCTGGGGTCAATCCAGACATAAGATAAGTCAGTAATTAACTTGGTGAACAGGCCAAGCAAGGTAAACAAATACAATGAACCGAGTACCACTGGATAATCACGACGGACAATAGATTCATACGATAATAGGCCTAAACCATCTAGAGAAAAAATAGTTTCAATTAATAAGCTACCAGCAAAAAAAGCCGCTAAAAAGCTGGCGGGAAAACCAGTAATCAAAGGTATTAAAGCATTTCGAAAAATATGTTTATACAGCACTTGATTACTGCTCAAGCCTTTTGCTTTGGCTGTCACAACATAGTTCTTTCTTATTTCTTCCAAAAAACTATTCTTGGTTAGCATTGTCATCACAGCAAAACTACCAATCACTGAAGAAATAATGGGCAAGACCATGTGCCATAGGTAGTCAGTGGTTTTTCCAAACCAACTTAGCTCTTCCCAATTATCAGAAGTTAAACCTTTTAATGGAAAGACATCAAAGAAACTACCACCACCAAATAGCACCAGTAGTAAAATGGCCAAGACAAAGCCGGGAATCGCATAGCCCACTAACACTATCGTGCTTGTCACCACATCAAAGCGAGTGCCATCTCTAACGGCCTTAGCAATACCTAATGGAATACAAGTCAGATAAGTAATAAAGAAAGTCCATAAACCTAAACTGATCGACACCGGTAACTTCTCTACCATTAATTCTGTCACCGACTGGTGATGATGGTAACTATCCCCAAATTCGAAGCGTAAATAATTGGCCATCATGGTAAAAAAACGTTCCGTCGCTGGTTTATCAAAGCCATACAAGGCCTTGATCTCATTCAGACGCTCTTCATCGATACCCTCAGCACCACGGTATAATTCACTGGCCGTACTACCCGCTTCCGTTTGCTGATCCTGCCCCGTCAATTGAGCAACCAATTGTTCCACAGGTCCACCGGGTACAAATTGAGTAATGGCAAAAGTGATCAGCATAACCCCAAACAAAGTGGGAATCATCAGCAATAATCGTTTTAATATATAATATAACATTGTTTATAATGGCATCATTTATGTCGGTATTCAGGTTTAAACCACCAAGTTGAAAGCATCCAACCTTCGGCAGAAAAATACTTGGGCAAGGTTTTCGGAAATTCAAATTTATCCCAATAGGCAATTCGATGAGTGGAAATATACCAATGCGGTACCAAATAAAACTCACTCAATAAAACCCGATCCATGGAACGAGTAATTGCAATGATTTCTTTTCTATCGGTCGTATTTGAAAGCTTTTCCAATAACACATCAATGGCTTTATTTTTGATTCCAGGATAATTTGCCGAGCCTTTCACATCGGCATTCTTGGAGTGCCAGCGTCCTTCTAATTCATTGCCAGGCACCTGACTTTGCGGATAACTGGAAACAATCATATCAAAGTCTTTATTATCGACTTTACGTTTATACAAGGCATAATCAACGGTTCTATACTCCATGCTAATGCCTAACTTTTTTAAATTACGCGCATAGGGAGCATCTATACGCTCAAAGCCTTTTTGCGCTAGGATCAAGTCAAAACGAAACGCCTGACCTTTATCATTACGCAAAGCCCCGTCCTTATATTCCCAGCCCGCAGCTTTAAGCAAGGCGATTGCCTTGCGCAAATTTTGTCTTAAAGATGAGGGTGGTTTGGTACTGGGAGGGATCCAGGCCGAACCAAATACACTGGGCTCTAAAATAGCTTCAAAAGGCATTAATAAGGCTTTTTCTTGTGGACTAATCTCGCCCTTAGCAGCCAATTCAGTATTACTAAAATAGCTATTATTACGCTGATATTGATTATAAAACAACATCCGGTTTGCCCATTCAAAGTCATAGGCTAGCACCAAGGCTTCTCGAACCCGTTTATCGGCAAAAAGTGGCTTACGGGTATTCATGATAAAGCCCTGAATACCCACACTATTTTGATGAGCAATATTATCCTTTAAGACTTCATTGCTATTAAAGACCCGCCCGGTATAATCTCTGGCCCACATCTTAGAATTGTATTCATGGCGAAAATCATAGTCACCTGCTTTTAATGCTTCTAGGGCAATTGTATTGTCCCGGAAATACTTATAAACCACTTCATCAAAATTAAATTGTCCTTTACGAATACCCAGATCTTGTGCCCAATAATCAGGATTACGTTTAAACTTGAGCTGTTTGCCCGTACTATAGCTATCCAGGGTATAAGGACCACTGCCGATAGGAATTCTCATCGCGGTATCTTTAAAATCCGTTTCCCCCACCCAATGTTTTGGAAATACAGACAAATAACTGCTAAGCAACATGGGCAATTTAGCGTTTTTTTCTTTAAAACTAAAACGAATGGTCAGTCTATCAATAATAGTCGCCTGACTAATATTACCCAGCGTGATTTTATAGGCAGGATGAACATGCTTATTCGTCATCAGGGTATCAAAAGAGAATTTAACATCCTCAGTGGTGACGGGTGTATTATCAGAAAAACGTGCCTTGGGGTTTATATGGTATGTTATTGACAAGCCATCATCGGCCAATTCAATATCATCCGCTAGCAAGCCATAAAAAGTATAGGGCTCATCAAGACTTTGTTCCATCAGGGTCTCAAAGACCAGACCATCAATACCATCTGCTGCCACCCCCTTCAATAAAAAAGGATTTAAGCGATCAAAGGTGCGTGAGCCATTTAAGTCAAGACGACCACCCTTGGGCGCCCCAGGATTAACATAGTCAAAATTAGGGAAATTCTTGGGGTATTTAGGGGTATAACCGTAGGCAATCGCATAATCAGAGAGGGCTGATTTGCTAATAAAGACACAACAAATGAAAACAGTTAGCAACAAGCTATGGCGTAATCTATGACTGTTTAATGCATGAAGAAGTTCAGGCAACATTTTTTCCCGATATTTATGTTTTTTTTTAATAATATCTAGTTTATTCTATTTATCAAAGGTATCATATCTGTAATAGAATTTTTTACAAGTATTTTCAAGGAGTCAAATATGGGATTTATGCAAGGTAAGCGCGCACTAATTGTTGGTCTCGCCAGTAACCGATCTATTGCTTGGGGAATTGCACAGGCAATGAAACGCGAAGGGGCTGAGCTTGCATTCACTTATCAAAATGACAAGTTGAAGAGTCGGGTAGAAAAATTAGCCACTGAATGCGATTCAGATATCGTTTTACCCTGTGATGTTTCCGATGATGAACAAATTGAAAAAGTATTTGAAGACCTGGATAACTTCTGGGATCATTTAGATATCATCGTTCATTCTGTTGCCTTTGCACCTCGCGAAGAGCTCAGTGGCGAATATCTTGATAGTGTGACTCGAAAAGGCTTCAATATGGCTCATGAAATCAGCTCATACAGCTTTGCCGCACTCGCTAAGGCTGGGCGCAATATGATGGAAGGTCAGAATGGTGCATTGCTAACGTTGTCCTATTTAGGCTCTGAACGCATTATGCCTAACTATAATGTCATGGGCTTAGCCAAGGCAAGCCTGGAAGCCAATGTACGCTATATGTCCGAATCTTTAGGTCCTGATGGCATTCGGGTAAACTCAATTTCTGCCGGTCCCATTCGTACATTAGCCGCTGCGGGCATCAGTGATTTTAGAAAGATGCTGTCTCATGTAGAAGAAAATGCGCCATTACGTCGTAATGTCACCATTAACGATGTCGGCAATACCGCCGCTTTCTTATGCTCTGATTTAGCTTCTGGCATCACCGGTGAAAACATTTATGTTGACTCTGGTTACAATCATGTTGGAATGGGTCCTTTAATTAGCTCAGACGACAAGAAAAAATAGCAAGTAAAACCTGCTGCTTCAAATGTAGGATGTGGTGAGGAACGAACCGCATCAATGGCTTTAAACATAAATGGCTTTAAACATAAGTTCTTGATGCGGTTCGTTGCACTCACCACATCCTACAAACTAAAGCAAAAAAAAGGGTGAACATTTAAATGTTCACCCTTTTTTTTGCTTTGCTTTTTTTATATAGATTCTATTTTCTTACTCATCTTCACTTAAGGACTTAGCATTAATTGAAATTTTAGATTCTGAGCGAATCTGAAGAATCGATAAGGAAGTTTCAATATTTCCCTTATTTTGTAATAAGGCCATTTTTATACTGTCAAATAAAGCCTTATCATCACTATTACCGTCTTCAATGGCGTTCACAGCAACAATTGCTATATTACCACCCATGAGTCGAGTACTGGCAAACTTTGTCTCACGCGGCATGGTAAAAGCCTTGCCTAATATTTCCCCAGGGACTGTCGCACTTTGACGGTCAACAACACCTGCGTTTTCTATCGTTAAAGAGTTACTGGTCGCAATTTCAGAAAATTCTGTGCCGTCTGATAATAATTTAACCAGTTCGTTCGCTTTTTCCTGAGCTTTATCAGTGAGCGCTTGTTTCTTAAGTTGCACTTCGATTAGGTCTTTCACTTCATCAAAAGGTTTAACATTGGCAGGTATTCTTTCGACGACACGAATAACAACCACATGATCATCACCCAACTCAATCAAATCACTATTATTACCTTCTTCTAAAACACTTTCACCAAAGGCAATATTAAGTAACTTAGTATTAGAAAAAATGCCATCTGTTCCTGTACTACTCATCAAAGGGCTTTCTTTGATTGTCATGTTTAATTCTGCAGCCACAGGCTCTAAAGAATCAGGTTGTTCATAAGCAATCGTTTGCATAGACTCAACCATTTCAAAATACGCATTTTCAACTTGATCAAATTGAATAGACGCTATAATGTTTTCTTTAACTGACTCCAATGGCTCTACTTCACCACCTTCGATCTTGGTTAATTTAATAATGTGGAATCCAAATGAAGATTCAACCAAATCAGAAATTTCACCCGGCTTTAATGAAAAAGCACTCTTCTCAAATGCAGGTACCATTTCACCGCTACCAAAAAAGCCTAAATCACCGCCATTATCTGCTGAACCTGGATCCTTAGAATATTGCTTGGCCATCTCAGTAAAATCAGCACCCTGGTTAATTCTTTCCAAGACCATATTGGCTTCAGCTTTTAGTTTCTCTTTTTCTTCATCCGTGGCATCTGTCGATAAAGTAAAGAGTATATGGCTGGCCTGACGGCGCTCAGGTTGTGTATATTGTGGCAAGTGATCCTGATAATACTTTTCGATTTGTTCATCACTTATTTGTAAATCTTTGGCCAGATCCTGACGTGCAACTTCCAGATAAGCAAGTTTAATTTGTTCAGGATTTTCAAACTGTTTTTGAAAGTTTTGATAAAAAGTTTTTATTTCTTCTTCACTGACCTTAACAGCATCTTTGAAATTTTCTGCTTTAAGTACTGCATAAGAAATATCACGTTTTTGTTTCACTAATTGAATAACCCGTTCCACTTCTTGATCAGAAACAAAACTAGAACTCACAATGCCATCAGAAAACTGTCTTAATAGTAAATCGGTTGCAACTGAGTTGCGATAATTGGATTTACTATAGGCACTTGGCAAAGAACGGTTATACAAGTCTTCAGAAAAACGACCATCTAATTGGAAATTCGTATCGACACGTACATACGCATCAATTTGTTCTTTGCTTATCGACAAACCCGATGCTTGCAAATAACTGATGAGCGCACGATTATTAATTAATTTTTCCAGTACAATTTTTTTGATAAAGGCATCATTGTCAATTTTACCTCTGAGCTCTTTGGACTCTCTCTGTACTGCATTTTGAAATTCTTGAACTGATATTTTATAGTCACCCACATTGGCAACAGCAGGACTTGAATCAGGTGTGATATAACTATTGATACCCCACAATGCGAAGGGAATAGAAATAAGAATAACAATAACCCAGGCAAACCAACCCGTTGCTCTTTCTCTGATACTATGTAGTAACATGGAACCTATCTCATTAAATTATAGTTATTAAAAAAGCCATTAAAAAGTTATAAATAACTTTGACTAAAAAGTGCAAAAAAAAGTGCAAAAAAAAGCGCGTCAAAAACGCGCTTCCCATATTTGGCGGAACGGACGGGACTCGAACCCGCGACCCCCTGCGTGACAGGCAGGTATTCTAACCAGCTGAACTACCGCTCCTAATTTTCTAAAACATATTTTAACAGTGTTTAAATCTGTTAATTAAAATCAGAACTATTTTTTTATTAATATAAACACTGAAAATGTTTATATATTTTATATAAATCAAACTGAGTTTTAATGGTGGGTAATATAAGATTCGAACTTATGACCCCCGCCTTGTAAGGGCGGTGCTCTAACCAGCTGAGCTAATCACCCAAAACCGTTCTTTTGAAAGTGGCTTAGTTTACCGCTTCTTTTAAAGCTTTACCAGCTTTAAATGCAGGATTTTTTGATGCTTTAATTTGAATGGTTTCACCAGTACGAGGATTGCGACCAGGACGTGCTGCTCTCTCTCTTACTTCAAAAGTACCAAAGCCGATCAGAGTAACAGGTTCGTTACTTGCAAGTGAATCTGTGATGGCTTTAATTGTTGCATCTAATGCACGGCCTGCTGACGCTTTAGGTAAGTCTGCATTCTCAGCAATAGCGTTTATTAGTTCGGATTTATTCACAAAAGCTCCCCTTTTTTGTACCTATAAAAAAACATATCAAGTCAGATAAAATTAAAAATTTAAATCAAAAGTTTAAACAATTTTTTAAAAGTATTTTTAAATACATTTATTTTTAAAAACACAGATTGTTTAAGATGTCATTATAGATAGATAAAATAAAATTATTAAATAACACAAGTGTTGTGTAACAACGGATACAGCCATATTGAATCAAAATTTATAGTTAAAATCTAGCAAAACTTATCATTTATTTAAAATAGTTTCAAAATAACATAAAAACAGATATTTTATAAAATTAATTAAAGACTCTAAATATCTGCAAACGTATATTAAAACAATATGTTACAGCCTTTTAATGTAAAAGTTTTGATATTACCAAACTTAGATATAATTAAAAATCAAGCTCCCTATCAACAAAGTAAGTAATGACTAGAACGATGCTAACAATAAAAAATTAACTCAAATTAGCTAAAACAATGCACAAAAAAACACCAATGCAGGCATTGGTGTTTTTTTATACAACTTTATAAGAGTGAAATATAAGTTAGTGAGCTCTTATTGTTGCTGCTTTCTTCCTTGTTTTTACCTTATTTGTTGCCGTCGTTGCTTTGATCGGTGTGGGTGTGGGTGCATGAACTAAAGCAATTTGTAGTACTTCATCAATCCATTGTACTGGAATGATGTCGAGTTTAGAGACAATATTTTTCGGTAAGTCCACCAGATCTTTTTTGTTTTCTATGGGAATGACAACAGTTTTAATGCCACTTCTTAGTGCAGCCAGAAGCTTTTCTTTAAGACCACCAATGGGTAACACCTCACCTCTAAGCGTAATCTCGCCTGTCATGGCCACATCAGCCTTAACCGGTATTTCTGTCAGTGCTGAAACGAGTGCTGTGCACATGCCGATACCTGCACTGGGACCATCCTTAGGAATCGCACCTTCAGGAACATGAATATGAATATCCTTATTCTCATACGTTTCATAGGCAATACCTAAACTATCAGAGCGACTACGCACCACTGACATCGCAGCTTGTATTGACTCCTTCATCACATCACCTAATTGGCCAGTGACACTATTTTTTCCCTTACCCGGCATGACGGCGGTTTCAATGGTTAAGATTTCACCACCCACTTCTGTCCATGCAAGCCCTGTCACTTGACCTACTTGATTTTCTTGCTCAACACTGCCGTAACGGAAACGTTTTACACCCAGATATTTTTCTATATTGCGACTAGTGACAGCCACTTTTTTGGTTTTCTTGTCAAGTAAAATTTCTTTAACTACTTTACGGGCAATTTTAGCCACTTCTCGCTCAATGCTACGCACTCCGGCTTCACGGGTATAATAGCGGACAATATCTCGAATCGCACCTTCACTAATGGTCAATTCAGATTCTTTAAGGCCATTATTTTTTAGCTGTTTAGGTATCAAATAACGAGCAACAATATTTACTTTTTCTTCTTCGGTATAACCTGGTAAACGAATAACTTCCATTCGGTCAAGCAATGGACCGGGGATATTCATACTATTTGAAGTCGCAACAAACATGACTTCCGATAGGTCATAATCAACTTCCATATAGTGATCATTGAAGGTGTCATTCTGTTCCGGATCAAGCACTTCTAATAATGCTGAAGAAGGATCACCACGCATATCCATGGCCATTTTGTCAATTTCATCCAATAAGAAAAATGGATTTTTCACCTCAACCTTGGACATATTTTGCATAATCTTACCCGGCATGGAGCCGATGTAAGTGCGACGATGACCACGAATTTCAGCTTCATCACGCACACCACCCAGGGACATACGGGTAAATTTACGGTTTGTTGCCCGGGCAATCGATTGCCCTAATGAGGTCTTACCGACACCTGGAGGCCCAACCAAACAGAGAATAGGCCCTTTAAGTTTTTTCATCCGTTGCTGTACTGCAAGGTATTCAAGTATACGTTCTTTAACTTTTTCCAGACCATAATGATCTTCTTCTAAGATCGCTTCTGCTTTAGCTAAATCATGACGCACTTTTGAACGTTTCTTCCAGGGTACATTGGTCAGCCACTCAAGGTAATTTCTGACCACAGATGCTTCAGCCGACATAGGCGACATCATTTTTAATTTATTTAATTCTGCCATGCCCTTTTTCTTAGCTTCAGTAGACAGGCCTGAGTCTTTGATCTTGTTTTCCAGTTCTTCTAGCTCATTGGGTACATCATCAATGTCATTGAGCTCTTTTTGAATCGCTTTCATTTGCTCATTCAAATAGTATTCACGCTGACTTTTTTCCATTTGCTGTTTAACGCGACCACGAATACGTTTTTCTACTTGCAGAATATCAATTTCAGATTCCATTTGTGCCAATAAATGTTCTAGACGTTCACGCACATCTGAAATTTCCAGAATAACCTGTTTTTCTTCAATTTTAAGCGGCATGTGTGCTGCAATGGTATCGGCTAAACGACTAGGATCTTCGATACTGGATAAGGAGGAAAGTATTTCAGGCGGTACTTTATCATTCATTTTGACGTATTGATCAAACTGATTCATTACTGTACGCGTCAGCACATCAGCTTCACGTTCTTCAATTTTTGTGGCTTCGAAAATTGACACCTGTGCCGTATAAAAATCATCTGAAGCAAATAAATTATCTACCTGTGCACGCTCATCACCTTCGACTAAGACTTTAACCGTGCCATCCGGTAATTTTAATAAACGCAAAATAGAGGCGATTGTACCTACCGAATGGATATCTTCTGGCTTTGGATCATCATCCGATGCATTTTTCTGGGCAATAAGAATAATTTTCTTATCTTCTTCCATGGCAGCTTCAAGCGCATTTATCGACTTTTCTCTTCCCACATAAAGTGGAATGACCATATGAGGATAAACAACTACATCTCTAAGGGGTAAAACGGGATAGATTTGTGTGGTATCAGTGATTTTTGAAATATTAGCGTCATTCTCCATCAAGGAGTTCCTCTTGTAATACTTATTATTCAGACGCCCAATCAAGCACCTGAGAATGTTATTCTGTGTCTATTAAATATGGGTCTTAGAGCCAAAAAATCAAGTAAATATGCATTTTATAAAGCTTAAACACAAAAAAAGAGGCTATATAGCCTCTTTTTTTGTGTTGGTACTCATTAAGCAAATCAATAAAAACGACTAATGATTTACTCTCCGGAGGCTTTTTTGGCTTCTTTGGCGTAAATGAGCAATGGCTCAGATAAACCATTTATGACTGATTCATCAACAACCACTGTTTCCACGTCATCAATAGAAGGCAGATCATACATAGTGTCAAGTAATGACTGTTCTAAAATAGACCGTAAACCCCGTGCGCCGGTTTTTCTTGCCATGGCTTTTTTGGCAATGGCTTTTAATGCTTCCTGACGTAAATCAAGTTCAGCACCTTCCATTTCAATCAGCTTGCTATACTGTTTTGCCAAGGCATTCTTAGGTTCAGTTAGAATTCGAATAAGCGCTTCTTCATCTAACTCTTTTAAGGTCGCAATCACGGGTAAACGCCCAACAAATTCAGGAATTAATCCATAACGCGTTAAATCTTCTGGTTCGATATCATCCAATAACTCACCAAAACTTTTCGCATCATCCTTACTAGTGACCTCAGCCCCAAAACCAATACCACTCTTATCAGAGCGATTTTGAATAACCTTGTCCAAGCCGGAAAAAGCACCGCCACAGATAAATAAAATATTCGCAGTATTGACCTGCAAAAATTCTTGTTGCGGATGCTTACGACCCCCTTGAGGAGGTACTGAAGCAATAGTGCCTTCAATTAACTTTAACAAGGCTTGCTGTACGCCTTCACCCGAAACATCACGGGTGATGGATGGATTGTCAGACTTACGAGAAATCTTATCGATTTCGTCAATATAAACAATACCTGTTTGTGCCTTTTCTACATCATAATCACATTTTTGCAGTAATTTTTGGATAATATTTTCAACATCTTCACCCACATAACCTGCTTCTGTTAAAGTCGTTGCATCTGCAATGGTGAAAGGTACATCCAACATACGCGCTAAGGTTTCAGCTAATAATGTCTTACCTGATCCCGTAGGACCAATTAACAGGATATTACTTTTTGATAATTCCACGTCATCTTTTTTATGGCCACTTTCAAGACGTTTATAGTGGTTGTAAACAGCCACAGAAAGAATCTTTTTAGCACCGACTTGACCAATAACATACTCATCAAGGGTTTTGTTAATTTCACGGGGTGTTGGTAATTTCTTACCAGGCACAGATCCACCCTGCTCTTGAATTTCTTCACGAATAATGTCGTTACAGAGTTCAACGCATTCATCACAGATGAATACCGAAGGTCCAGCGATTAGCTTGCGTACTTCATGCTGGCTTTTACCACAAAAAGAGCAATAAAGTAACTTGCCATTTTCATCTTTATTTTGAGTATCATCACTCATAAAACAAACCTCATATCAGGGCTTATGCCCCTAGTTTTATACTGATTATGTTATCTATAACTAACATATATAAGTCTTATTTATTAATAAATCAACATTTATCATCAATTTGGCTTATTTATTCTCATAAATAAACTGCACATTAATCTTCTTCTGATGAAGTTTCACGTTTACTAATGACTTTATCAATTAAGCCATAATCAACTGCCTGATCAGCACTGAGGAAGTTGTCACGATCAGTATCTTGTGCAATGGCATCTAAATCCTGGCCAGTATGAGTCGCCATAATTTGATTTAATTTATCTTTAAGTGTCAAAATCTCTTTGGCATGAATTTCAATATCAGAAGCCTGACCTTGAAAGCCACCCAATGGCTGATGAATCATCATTCTTGAATTAGGCAAACAATAGCGCTTATCTTTTGCTCCACCGGTCAATAATAAAGCCCCCATACTGGCAGCCTGACCAATACACATGGTGCTGACATCTGGTTTAATAAACTGCATAGTGTCATAAATAGACATCCCTGCGGTAACCGAACCACCGGGTGAATTAATATATAGGTGAATATCTTTATCAGGATTTTCTGATTCAAGAAACAATAATTGGGCAACAATTAAATTAGCCATGTGGTCTTCAACCTGACCGACTAAAAAAATCACTCGCTCTTTTAATAATCTTGAATAGATATCGTAGGAGCGTTCCCCTCTTGAAGTCTGCTCGATAACCATTGGCACCAATCCCAGTGCATCAACTTGTGCAGCCCCATTTAAAATGTGATTATTTGTCATTGATAGACAGTCCTTTTTGTAAGACGAATGTATTTAAGATGATTTATTGGCAAAGCAATAAGGCAATAAAAAGGCTATCTATTGCCCTTCTATACCCCTTTTAAAAAAGGCTATAGACAATTGCTTAAAAAAGCAATTATGCTTCTTCTTCATCCTTTTTAGGATTCATAAATTCAGTAAAGCTAAAGTCTTTTTCTGCAATTGTTGCTTGTTCACAAGCCCAATCGACAATTTTCTCTTCTAACACAAAAGATTCGATTTCAGCTAACTTTTCTTTATGGGACATATAATAATCCATGACTTCTTGTGGATTTTCATAGCTCTCTGCCATTTCATTGATTTTTTCTTTCACCAACTCAGGTGTTGCTGTGATTTCATTCACTTTAACGAGTTCAGCCAAAATCATACCCAAAGTCACACGACGTGTAGCCTGATCTTCAAACAAGCTCGTTTGTAACTGGGAATCACCCTGGGTTTGCATTTGGTACTGAGACTGCATTTGCTCTGCCATGTTTTTAGCTTCTTCTTCCACTAAAGCCTTAGGCGCGATCACATCATTAATTTCAATGATGGTATCCATAACCTGGTTCTTTAATTTAGCATCAATAGCCTTATCAAGTTCAAGCTGCATGTTCTTTTTGACTTCTGCGCGGAAAGCGTCATTACCGCCCTCTGATACGCCAAACTTAGTAAAAAACTCATCATTTAACTCAGGTAATGTCGCTTCTTTTACTGCTGAAACAGTCACAGCAAAATCAACATTCTTGCCGGCAACATCTTTATAGTGATAATCTTCTGGGAATTTCAGGTTCAGGGTCTTTTCATCACCAGCCTTAGCGCCTTTTATGCCTTCTTCAAAACCTTCAATCATTTGACCCTGACCAATAGTCACAGGCACTTGCTTGCCTTCATTACCCTTGAATGCTTCGCCATCAATGGTGCCCACAAAATCAACAACAACCTGATCGCCTTCTTCTGCACCACGGTCAACATCAGTAAAAGTCTGATTTTGTTTACGAATATTTTCTACTGTTGAATCAATATCTTCTTCGCCAATCGTCACATTGGCTTTTTCAAAAGCCTGACCATCAAATGATGCGGGGGTGATTTCTGGATAAACTTCAAACACAGCCTTATATTTGACGATATTTTTATCATCATTATCAACCATATCGATGGTTGGCTGACCCGCAGGCTTTAATTTTTCTTGATTGACAGCTTCAAAATAGCTCTGTTGTAGTTTTTCATTTAAAACTTCGGCTTCAACATGACCACCATAACGCTTTTTGATCACTGACATTGGGATTTTACCCGGACGGAAACCATTAATTTTTGCAGTCTTTGTTAGCGATTGTAGACGAGAATTAACCTCACCATTAATATCTGATGTTGGAAACTCAACAAGCATTTCTCTTTCTAGCCCTTCTTTTGTTTCTATTGAAACCTGCATTTTTTATCCTCATTACAATCGAAATTAATTTTAAAAAAACTCATTACCCATATTCAGCAATGATTGTCTGAATATGGGTAATGAGTTTTACATCTTATAGCTATGCCACTTTTAGAATAAATGGTTTACTAAGCAGTTATATATAGCTGAACAGCTCATTATACAATATCTTGAAGGGAAAAATTAACACTTTTTAGCAAAGAAACTAATAAAAATGGGATATTGGGCAACTTAAAGAGAAACAAAGACTGTAATTCAATAAAACGAGGGTAAATTTTAGGAAATATAAGAGGCTTTACGTAAAGAGGGAAAAATTAGTAGAGATATTTGCAAATAAAAATGCAAAAAATAAATGGTGCGGATGGAGAGACTCGAACTCTCACGCCTCGCGGCACTGGTACCTAAAACCAGCGTGTATACCAATTTCACCACATCCGCATGTGATATTTATATAAAAATATAATTCTAAGAATATTTCATTGATAGGTAAATGGGGTGAACGAAGGGGTTCGAACCCTCGACCGCAGGAGTCACAATCCTGAGCTCTACCAACTGAGCTACGCTCACCACAATGATCTTACTTTAGAACAATTTTACTTTAGAACAATTTTACTTTAGAACAATTTTACTTTAGAACTACTGGATTTCGAAAAATCCGACTAGGCAATAATGGTGCGCCCGGCAGGACTCGAACCTGCTACCCTCGGCTTAGAAGGCCGATGCTCTATCCAGATGAACTACGGGCGCAGAGTCTATTGCTAAATCGTTTAATACTGGTTTTTTGTTGTATACGTCTGTATAACCAAAATTAACCAGTCCAAAAGACTTAGTAATAAAATTGGTCGGGGTAGAGAGATTCGAACTCCCGACATCTTGCTCCCAAAGCAAGCGCGCTACCAGACTGCGCTATACCCCGATTAATGTTTATTCTGCGTCGCTACGCCTGCTTTTAAGCAGTCACTGCGTCTAAACATCAAGTGGTGCGTATATTAATGAGTTTGCCAGAGCAATGCAAGCGTTTTTTTGAAATATTTCTTATGATAAATAAATGCCTGCTTTTTTATAATAAATTACCAATAAGCCTGAGTTTTAGGTAAAATATATCCCCTATAAAAAATAGGTCTGAATGACTTTTCATTCACTCAAATCAAATTTCGGAAAATTACCCTACATGACGGCAAAAATAATTGATGGCAAGGGCATTGCCAATGATATCAAAGCACAGTTAAAACTACGTGTTGAACAACGTCTACAAAAAGGTTTGCGTGTCCCCGGCCTGGCCGTCATTAAAGTAGGTAATGATCCGGCCTCTGAAGTATATGTACGCAACAAGCGCAACTCCTGTGAAAAAGTGGGAATTAAGTCTGTTGCTCATGACTTGCCAGAAGCAACCTCACAAGCCGATTTACTGGCACTCATTGATGAATTAAATGATGATGCCAGCATTGATGGCATTTTGGTGCAATTGCCGGTGCCAGCACATATTAATTCAGAAACCATTATTGAACGCATTCATCCGAATAAAGATGTCGATGGTTTTCATCCTTATAATGTCGGTCGTCTGGCATTACGTATGCCGGTTTTACGTCCTTGCACACCCCGTGGCATCATGACGCTATTAAACCAAACTCTCGATAGTACTAATACGAATATCAAAGGTTTAACGGTTTGCATTGTAGGCGCATCAAATATTGTTGGGCGTCCTATGGGGCTAGAGCTATTATTAGCAGGCTGTACTGTCACCACTTGTCACCGTTTTACCAAAAACCTTGAAGAACATGTGCGCAGTGCTGATATTTTGGTCGTTGCTGTGGGTAAGCCCGGTATCGTTAATAGCGAATGGGTTAAACAGGGCTCTATTGTTATTGATGTGGGTATTAATCGTCTTGATAATGGTAAATTGATCGGTGATATCGATTTTGAAGTCGCCTGCGAAAGGGCAGCCTATATTACCCCTGTTCCTGGTGGCGTTGGCCCTATGACAGTCGCAACATTATTACAAAATACTGTTGATGCGGCTGATAAGATGCATGTTGGCTAGGGGACAGTTCAAATAAACCAATTTATCTTTACATTGGTAGGATGTGGTGAGTACAACGAACCGCATCAAAGATGTACATTTAAAGCCATTGATGCGGTTCGTTCCTCACCACATCCTACTGAAATGTAAAATTGTAGGGTGGGCACTAGCCAGATGAATATTAAAACATGTGCCCTAATTTTCCGGCCTTAGTAGACAGATAGTGGGAGTTGTGGGGATTTTCACCATGTTTCCATGGTAAGCGTTCAACGACGTCAAAACCAAGCTCTTCAAGTGCTGACACTTTCTTGGGATTATTGGTCATTAAGCGTAGTTGTTTTACTTGTAGATGCTCTAGCATATCGCGAGCAATATCATATTCACGTAAATCTGCATCAAAACCCAGTTGTTCGTTGGCTTCAACGGTATCAGCACCACCATCTTGCAAGTGATAAGCTTTAATTTTATTGATTAAGCCAATCCCACGGCCTTCTTGACGTAAATACAGTAATAGACCACGACCTGCTTCTGCAATATGCTTCAAAGCGGCTTCTAATTGCGGGCCACAATCACAACGCATGCTGAACATAGCATCACCCGTTAAACATTCTGAGTGCATTCGTATATCAACGGGCTCGCCATCTGCAATATCACCCAAGACTAAGGCAATATGATCCTTACCTGTTTGCTCATCTTCATAGCCGCAAATTGTAAATTCTGCCCATTGCGTTGGTAACTTGGCTGATTCAACAAACTTTAACGCCACTATGACTCCTCGTCAGCTTAAACTTATGATCTATTCCAGCATTTTAGCATTATCTAATTCATTTGGAAAATATCTATAGGTTTAAATTGCTTTGAGGTGATTTTTTATCCGTTTCAGTGGCTAAATGCGTTTGTATTTGCTCGCTTTCATCAATCTCACACCAATGCTCATAGTCAGCAATTGACTCAGGTGCCCAATACAAAAAATCTTGTGATGATGGGCAGTAAACTTTATTGGTATTGTTCATTAGTCATCCTCGTCGCTTATTTATTGATTAAAACTCTGACAATGATTTAATCAATAAAATATGCAATTCCTACTTGTTAATTGTGACTAAATAATGAAGAATTATGGCTAAATTATGTCAATTCACACAAAGTAGGTTTATTTAGTTTGGCTAAACGTATTGTTATTGTAGAAGATGAACCGGCAATCCGGGACAATTATAGTGAAATGTTAGTGCGCCAAGGCTATCAGGTACAAGCTTATGGGACAAAATCCGCCGCTGAATCTGCATTTAATGAACAACTGCCTGATTTGGTTTTACTAGATATTGGTTTGGATGATGAAATTGAAGGTGGATTTGATTTATGTCGGCAATTACGCCAGCAGTCAGAAACCTTGCCCATTATATTTTTAACCGCCAGAGACAATGATCTGGATACCATTTCAGGCTTACGTTTGGGCGCAGATGATTATTTAACCAAGGATATCAGTCTCCCCCACCTCAGTGCCCGCATTTCTGCCCTCTTCCGTCGAATTTCAGCCATTGAGAAAAAGCCACAGGAAGAAAAACAAGTGAAAGTTGGCCTCTTGCAAATAAATCTGGAGCGTCTGGAAATTCACTGGCAAGACACCCTGGTTGATCTAAGCCTGACAGAGTTCTGGATGTTACACTCCTTAGTGCGCCACCCTGGACACGTCAAATCACGCGAACAATTAATGGATGATGCCAGCACAGTAGTCGATGATAGTACCATCACCTCGCATATCAAACGTATTCGACAAAAATTGATACAAATCGACAAACACTTTGATTGTATCGAAACGATTTATGGCGCTGGTTATCGGTGGCGTTGCCATTAACATATCGCATAAGCTCCAGCAGCCACAAAAGCCTTATAAAAACAGGTTTCGATTAATAGGTCTACGGGGCAAGCTATTACTAGCAACCATTGCCCTATTTATCTTGCCCATTGCCGGACTGAGCTACTTAAAAGAATTGGAACTATTTTTAAAAAACAATCATGCTGAATCCACCTTAGTCAATGCCAAAACCATTGCCTCAGTGTTTAGAAACAATGCATCTCTCGTGCGTCTTAACCGACTCACTGAGTCATCCAGTCCTGCGATTTATTGTCATTCCTTACAGAATAAAAAAATCATCGATGGTTTTGCCGGTGATTGGTTTACTTTGCAAAATCGCCAGCAATATTTTTACCCTATTCAGCAGACCAATACAGAAGATGCTTTAGCCCACAAGCTGTCATTACTCTGTGTTAATGATGATCAATATTATTATTTCTTATTGAGCGTCGATAAATCTTCACTGGAAGAAAATAAAAGCTTTGGCCAGATAGGTTTTATCGCAAGCAAAGCCACCGATATGATTCGCTTTGACTTCCTGAATTATGCCCGTCAAATACAGAGCTATGAATTCAAGTTACAGACACCGGGTTGGGTCAAGGCTCAGGCAATCACCCCCGTACAAAAAAATTCTCTCAGTCCACAAATCACAGCTCAGTGGCAAGCAAACAATCAGGGCTTTAGTTTAGAGTTCAAAGTGCCTATAAATGGCATTAATTCACAATTAGCATTTCAATTTCAGCAGCTTACGCCACAAAACATTATCAAGCCACTGATCTCAAGCGCTCATAGTAGTACTATTAATTCATTCTCAACCATTCAAATACTTAATCCTATTGTCACTAATGATCGACTCAACACCTTAAAATTACAACATCTGACGCCTCCCAATACCCGCCTCTGGCTACTCAATAAGCAACATTATATTAATGCAAAAAGCACTTCGGAAATGCTCAAGAAGGACAGGACGAACAAAGACAATAAAAAAATTACTGAGTCTGAGTCAAATAACACCTTCTCTCTGCTTGCCTTATACCGGCGCTTATATCTCATCGTAATGAACTACCCACAACAACAATCAATTTATGGCCGCAATCAGGCAAAAATAGACAATCCCTTTGTGCAATTAAACCTACAGGGGAAGTCATCTACCGACTGGTTAGACAATCCTCATAGTGACAAAATGCTCCTCTCAGTCACAACGCCAGTATATGACTATGATAATCGTGTCATTGGCAGTCTGGTACTGGAACAAAACAATGACACCCTCTTAGCCTTACAGGATCAAACCTTTGAGCGAATTTTATACCTCACTCTGCTGGTGTTTTTTACTATTACTTTGACCTTGTTCTTTATTTCCAGTCGCTTATTGAAGCGCATTATTAATTTACGCAACGATACTAATCTTGCCCTGTCCAATGACGGACATATTTCCAACCAGCTTTATCGCAATGATAATGATGAAATAGGTGATTTAGCACGTAGTTTTTCTACTTTATTGTCTCGCATTGAACAAAATAATGAATATTTACGTTCTCTATCCAGCAAGTTATCCCATGAATTAAGAACTCCTCTCACCATTATTAAATCATCACTGGAAAATATGGATAGGCAGTCGCTAAACACAGACAATAGTAAATACACTGTCAGGGGTCTCCTGAAAGTGTCCTAATCTTGGCCATTTGAAAATGTCATTTCTTCTTCTGCTTTTTCTTCCCAATTTTTAAAAAAATCTTTCTTGATTACCCACAAAGCTCCGCCATATTTCGATAATTATACTATAATTATACTATAATTAAAGTATAGATTATGTGTGGAGTAGAATGATGTCAAAAAATAAAATTCAGTTTCAAGAAGGTTATAGTTTATTTGAGCTTTTTAATGATTATGGCACTGACAAACAGTGCCGACAAGCCTTATTTAAATGGAAATTTCCTGATGGATTTGTTTGCCCAGAGTGTGGCAATAAGACTTATTGCACTCTAGAACATCGCCATCTTTATCAGTGCCACCATTGTCATCATCAGACATCAGCAACCTGTGGGACAATATTTGATAGTACCAAACTGCCTTTATCTAAGTGGTTTTTAGCGATTCATCTTATGACTCAATTGAAGACAGCGGTTTCAGCATTAGAATTAAAGAGACAGCTTAAGGTAAGCTACAATACAGCCTGGAGTATGAAACAAAAGATCATGCAGGTTATGAAAGAACGTGATGACAGTAAACCTTTATCAGGCATCATTCAAATTGATGATGCCTACTGGGGTGGTGAGCACAGAGGCGGCTCCAGAGGTCGTGGTTCAGAAAATAAAACACCGTTCGTTGCAGCCGTTTCTACTAATGAAGATGGACACCCGATTGCAATGAATTTAAATGTGCTTAAAGGGTTTAAATCCAGTGAAATAAAACGATGGGCACAAACTCATTTAACACCTGGAAGTACTGTTTACTCAGATGGGTTAAATTGTTTTCCTGCGGTTAAAGAAGCTGACTGTAAGCATGTTCCAATCGTCACGGGTGGTGGTGCGGCAAGTGTTGATAAAATTGAGTTTATCTGGGTTAACACTATGATAGGTAATATTAAAAACTCTATGAAGGGAAGCTATCATTCCATTAACTCAAAACATTTACCTCGGTATCTTGCTGAATTTTGTTATCGGTTTAATAGACGCTTTAACTTAAAAGACATGATGCCAAGGTTTTTATGCGTGGCGATGAAAACGCCACCTATGAATGGAAAGCTCCTAAAAATGGCGGAGCTTTATGGGTAATCAAGAAATCTTTTGTTCTACTTGGATTTTCTTCTGTCTTCTTCCGTTCTTTTCTTTGCTGTACTTTTTCTTGCTTTTCCTCAACTATCTCAGGTAGAGGAAATACTCAATGCCACGTTCAGGAACTTGCAAGTGCTTGCACTGCCACACTTTTTTCAAACCCAACCCCCGCTCTAAAGGTCGTCAGAAATTCTGCTCAGCACCTGAGTGTCGACAAGCCAGTAAGGCCGCCAGTCAAAAAAAATGGCTGCAAAAACCTCAAAATAAAAACTACTTCTGTGGCACTGTCAATGTCCAGCGTGTTCAGCAATGGCGTTCCCAAAATCCAAAATACTGGAAAATTGTACAACAATCATTGGATAACCCATTACCGTTACAAGATACCTTAATCACGCAAGCGATTGATATAAAAGAGAAAACAGACGATCTTAACGCCAATGCGTTACAAGAGATCTTAAAGTCCCAACCCACTGTTTTAATAGGATTAATTGCACATCTTATCGGTAGTACGTTACAAGATGACATAGTCGAGAGTGGTCTGAAACTGCGAGAATTAGGCGAGGATCTTTACTCAACACTCACCTAAAACATGGAGAAAACAATGACCGAGCATCCTATGCCCAATCCAGGGCAATTACGTCAAATCCCCTCTCAGTTCAGTTGGATCGATCACCGCCTGGTTCGTGATGGCCACTTTGAGTCTTGCTCTTGTGAATCAATGGCATTTTATTTATTTTTACTTACCGTTGCCGATCAAAATGGGCTGAGTTATTACTCACAACCGAGCTTAATGAAACAGTTGAATATAGGGACATTAAAGTTCACTCAGGCACGAACAGAACTCATTCAGGCCAAACTAATCACTTATAAACATCCTTTGTATCAAGTCCTATCTTTATCCCCATCAGCCAAATCTGACCCCGTTAGACAAACCTCATCTTCACCTGTCCACATAAAACAAATACTCAAACAATTAAATGCTGGAGGCCATCATGATTGATTATGAAGCCTGGTGCCGTATGAAACAGTATCAACAGGATAAGCTGAACGTAGGTCAGATTGCACAAAGATGGATCAGATCACCGCACAGTAGAGAGCTGGCTACAGGAAAAACATTATCGACCACGGAAACCGGCAGCACAAAACAGCAAACTCGATCCCTATAAGGATGATATTGTCAGTTTGCTGGAAAAGCATGCTTATACGGCGACTCAGCTCTTTCAACGAGTACAGGAGGAGGGTTATGACGGGAGCTACTCTGTGGTCAAACGTTATGTTCATCAGGTTCGACCCAAACGAAAGCCCGCTTTTTAACCTTAGCCTTTGCACCAGGTGAAGCTGCTCAGGTTGACTGGGGCCTGTACAAAACCATTCAAGTGGGTGAAACCACTCGCAAGCTGAACTTCTTTGTGATGGTGTTATGCCATTCCAGAATGATGTACGTAGAATTCACTTTATCACAAAGCATGGAACACTTTCTGGCCTGTCATCAACATGCTTTTGAGTTCTTTGGTGCCGTGCCGGAAAAAGTCATGATTGATAATTTGAAGACGGGCGTTCTCTCTCGCCCTGCAGGAGAAGATATTGTTTTTAACCCTAAATACTTAGACTTTGCACATCATTATGGTTTTAGAATTAAAGCCTGTGGCGTTCGTAAGGGCAATGAAAAAGGTCGGGTTGAAAACGGGGTGGGTTATGTCAAAAAAAAAACTTCCTCAATGGCCTGGAGTTGACTCAGTTTGAGATCTTGAATCCAGCCATTAAAATCTGGATGGCTGACATTGCTAATGTGCGCATCCATGGCGAAACCCGAAAAAAGCCAGTGGATTGTTTGCCTGAAGATGTGCAGGCCATGCGCTCTTTGCCCATTAACCGATATGACATTGCACGGATTGAAACCGTCCGCTCGACCAAACTGTTTCGCATCAGTCTGGATTCTAACCGCTATTCAGTGCCCGCAGAATATGCCAGCCAGTCACTGACCTTAAAAATCTATCCCGAGCGACTTTGTGTTTATGATCAGGAAAAACTCATTGCCCGACACATTCGCAGCTTTGAGCGCCATCGTGATTTTGAAGATCCGGACCATCCCAAAGAATTGCTAGCCCAGCGCAGACGTTCAGAAGATCAAAAACTGTTTCAACGCTTTATTGCACTGTCACCTCGTGCCAGTGATTACTATCAAAAGCTGGCTCAGAAGCGTTTAAACCCTAAAGTTCATGTGCGAAAGATTGTTGGCCTCAGTGAAATCTATGGCATTGAAGCCACTGAACGAGCCATGCTGGATGCCTTTGTCTTTGAAGCCTTCAGTAGTGAGTATGTGGCCAATTTATTGGAACAGCGACTCAACAAATTACCCGAAGCAGGTGCTTTGCATTTAACCCGCAGTGAAGACTTACTCGACATTACGTTAGAAAAACCCGACATCAATATTTATCAACCTAAAGAAATCAAAGGAACAACTTATGACTCAACCATCCAGTTTGAAACAAAACAATCAAACAAAAAGAAGAAAAGTGAAGCCATTCAAATGATGCTTGATATGCCCACTGATAAAGAAGTCGAAAGACTACTTGAACAGTTGAAATACTTTAAGTTGCCTGGTATTGCCGAGCATTATGAAGAGACGGCTTTAAAGGCTAATAAAGACAGTTGGTCTCATGTTAATTACCTGACTCAGTTAATTGAGTTGGAAGATAATAGGCGACAGGAAAGAGCAATTGAACGTAAAGTGAAAACGGCTCGATTCCCATTTGTGAAAACACTACAGCAGTTCAGTTGGAACTGGCCAAAGAAAATTAATCAACTGCAGATCAAGGATCTCTTTCGGCTACAGTTTTTAAAGCAACACACTAATATTATTTTACTGGGTGGCGTTGGCTTAGAAAAAACGCATCTGGCCACCGCCTTAGGTCATCATGCCTGTCTCAATGGAAAACGGGTCTTGTTTACAAATACGGTGGATGCCATTAACTCACTCATTGTGGCACAGAAATCGGGTCGTTTGAAACTGGAAATGCGCAAATACATTAAACCTGAAATCCTCATTTTAGATGAACTGGGCTACTTACCCATTGATAAGAATGGAGCCGATATGCTGTTTCAAATCATCTCTGGTCGTTATGAAGTGGGCTCAACGGTGATCACCACCAATCGTGCCTTTAAGGACTGGCCAGAGATCTTTAACAATGACAGCACATTGACCTCAGCATTGCTGGATAGATTACTGCATCATGCTCAGACAGTGGTTATTGAAGGAAAAAGCTATCGTATGAAAGATCAGATTGAAAGTTAAAGGGAAGTCATTCAAATCCCAGATCATGACTTGATCTGGGAGTCATTGAGGTGATCTGGCCGAAACAATTTCAAATGGCCAACTCTTTACAAATTCACGAGACCGCTGTCAAATACACTGAACGAGCTCAGGAAGGTTGCACGCGTCTGAATAATCTGCTCAATAGAATGAGTGAGGCTAGTCGTCTGGAACAATCCATCGACGCTATGGGAAAAGAAAAAATTGAAATGGTGGGCTTTATCCGCCACTACATTGACGCCCAAAAAGCCACCCATCCTGATATCAATTTTCAATTTCAAACTGACTTAAAGGTGCTATACAATATCATATCACCTGAATTAATCGCTCAGTTATTCGATAAATTATTCAGTAATGCCATCAGTTTTCATAAAACCGGAACGCCCATTATTCTTAGTCTACATGAAGCAAAAAATCAGCAGTCCGGTGAGAACAAGCACACCGTTCAGATAGAGCTGAGCAATTATGGTGCGATGATCGATGACGATAAATTAGAGTCCATTTTCACCTCATTAACCAGCTATAGAAATCATCGTTCAATGCAAGACCATTTGGGTTTAGGTTTATATATTGCCAGCCTGATTAGCCAGTTCCATCAAGGGCGTTTGACTGCACTCAATAACAAAAGGGAGCAAACCATGCATTTTATTTTCAGCTTGCCAATAAACAAGTAAAACATCCAAGTGAATCACAGTTCTTCAATTAATATCTAATCAGGCCAGCTATTTGCCCCTGTGGACGTGCATTTATTGCAAAGTTCTACTATAAGAAAGGTGAGGCATTTTTTTATTATCTATAAAACACAGTAGCTGAAACCCCCTATTTTTTTAAAATATGGTTTTTAAATATGGTTCTTAAATATATGGTTCTTAACTTTCTTAAATTTTTTTTACCATTTCAGCATCTCAATCATCATCAATTAATTGAATTAGGCAATTTAATACAAATAAAAAAAATCTCAGCCAATGAAACCTTTATTCAACTCTTTAGCGATACGCCACTACAATATTTTCTCATAGACGGTACTGTTGAAGTCGGTGATGAGTCCAGCACACAATGGCTGATCCATGCCCGCAGTGAAAATGCTAAAAACCCACTGTCTCGTTATCGACCCAGCCGTTATAGTGTTAAGTCTGTCAGTGAGATTAAAGTAGTCATCGTTGATATTGATACCGTTTTACAATTCATCAACAAAGCGGCTCAAGAAAATGGTACTGAAAAAATCAAAGACCATTATTTGTATAAGCAATTATTAAAAGATCTCTCTAATGATCGTTTACAATTACCCAGCGTACCGGATGTCGCATTAAAAATTCGTCAATCACTCTATGATGAAAAAAGTAATTTCAAGCATATTGCCAATATCATTGCATCTGACCCAGCGATTACCACAAAAATTATAAAAACAGCCAATAGCGCCCTCTACCGCTCAATCAAAAAAATTGATGATTGCCAGATGGCCGTCACTCGACTAGGAACGAAAGTAACTTCACAATTAGTCACGTCGTTCAGCATGAAAGAACTGTTTACCACCAAGAATAAAACTTTGAAAAAGAAAATGATGGCTATCTGGAATCACAGTCGGGAAGTAGCTGCTTTAAGTTTTGTATTAGCCAAAATCACCCCCGGCTTTAATCCCGAACATGCCCTATTAGCAGGCTTATTACATGACATTGGTGCCATTCCAATTATCACTTATGCAGACAAACACCCTGACATACTCACTGATAAAACAGATTTTGACCTATTGATAGAGCAATTAAAAGGTGAAGTGGGCGCTGCCATATTAACTAAATGGAATTTTTCTGAAGATTTAGTGACCACAGCCAGAGAGGCGGAATACTGGCTACGACAACCCGGAGAAAAACCTGAATATTGCGATATCATCATTGTGGCTCAATTACATGCCTTAGTAGGCAAACCCACATCATCCGCATACCCCAAACTCAATGAAGTCCCTGCATTTACCAAATTGGCACTCGGCCAACTCACCCCTGAACTCAGTATCAAAGTGCTTGAGCAAGCCAAAGAACAGGTTGAGGAAACAATTAACCTCTTGGCTTGAATACGAGTAACAAATGATTGATGAGCTTTCATGCATTTATGACTTGAATTCAGGTGTTTTTACAGGATTTCGAATAAAAATTAGATTTATTTCAAATGCTTGCTATATTTATCTAAAAGATAATAATATTGTTACTTGATAACAAAACAAAGGGATTATAACCACATGCTTAAACACACCTACCGCTTTAGTTTGCAAAGCGTACTCTTTTTCTTAATCTTGGTATTGCCATTTTCTTTTGTTATCGCTTCAGGCGGTATTGGGACAACAGCCGATCTCACCAGTTCTACTTATGGCATTATTGCCATTATTGTCTTTGTACTCGCTTATAGTCTGGTGATCGGAGAGGAATTTCTACATTTAAGAAAATCCAAACCGGTATTAATCGCAGCGGGTATTATCTGGGTACTCGTCGGCATGGCCTATAATAGTATTGGCGAACCCCATACTGCCGGCATTGCTGTTAAGCACAACATTGAAGAGTATGCTGAGTTACTCCTCTTTTTACTGGCTGCAATGACCTATATTAATGCCCTGGAAGAGAGAAATGTCTTTGATGCCTTACGTGCCTGGCTGGTTTCTAAGGGCTTTTCTTTAAAAACAGTTTTCTGGATCACCGGATTTTTAGCCTTCATCATTTCTCCAATAGCTGACAACCTGACTACAGCTCTATTAATGGCTGCGGTTGCCATGGCTGTAGGTGCTGGCAATAAAACTTTCATCGTTCTTGCCTGTATTAATATTGTTGTGGCCGCCAATGCTGGTGGTGCATTCAGTCCCTTTGGTGATATTACGACATTGATGGTATGGCAAAAAGGCATCGTGCAATTTGATCAATTCTTTGCCCTGCTAATCCCCTCTCTGGTTAATTGGCTGATTCCTGCTTTTATCATGTCTTTTTCTGTGCCAAAAGGTAAACCAGCCCCCATTGAATCTGAGGTCATTGTTAAACGTGGCGGTTATTTTATGATTGGTTTATTTCTTTTTACCATCATAATGGCTGTCAGCTTCCACAACTTCCTGCACTTACCTCCCGTGCTCGGCATGATGACAGGTCTTGGTTTGCTTAAACTGTTTGCTTTTTACCTGAAAAAACGTGAGTTAAGTGAATCACTGGAAAACTCAGACATGTCTGATTCAGCATTACATGCCGATGATCAGCCACCAGCAAATTATGATATTTTCAATATATTAGCACGTGCCGAGTGGGACACCTTGATGTTTTTCTATGGTGTCATCCTCTGCGTCGGTGGTTTAGGAACGCTGGGCTATCTGGCGATGATTTCAGAAATGATGTATTCCGGCACCGGCATTATGGGCACTGGCACCACCGGTGCAAACATTATTGTTGGAGTCTTATCAGCCATTGTTGATAACATCCCCGTCATGTTCGCAGTACTGACTATGAATCCCGATATGTCTCTGGGGCAATGGTTATTAGTCACCTTAACGGCTGGTGTCGGTGGCTCATTGCTATCCATCGGTTCTGCAGCAGGTGTTGCTCTAATGGGTCAGGCTCGTGGTGTCTATACTTTCTTTGCCCACATGAAATGGTCTTGGGCCATTGCTTTAGGCTATGCCGCCAGTATTTGGGTGCATCTATGGCTCAACGCAGATTTGATGACGACAGGGATTAGTGCGGCTAAGGCTTATGTTAAATAAAGGTTAAGTAATGCTGAATTTTAAATGCTTAATGTTGAATGCTTAATGATTACATTCAACATTAATCATTCAACATTAATCATTCAACATTAAAAATTTAATATTAACTTCTAGCGTAATTGTGGGGTGATATTGAAGCCGCTGATTTCTGCCATTTTGGTCGCTATTGATGCGCCCATTTTTTTGGCAAAACGGTCAATGAAGGCTTCTGAAACGGTGAAGTCTTTTATCTTTTCTGCACCAATAACTTCCCGTGCCACATAGCTACTGCTACCGAGTTTATCAACCAAGCCTAATTCGATGGACTGTTCACCGGTCCAGACATAGCCACTGAATAAGAGTGGATCATCTTTAAGCTTATCACCACGGCCTTTCTTAACCACATCAATAAATTGCTTATGTATATTAGTCAACATGGATTTTGCATGATCGATGTCAGCATCCATAGGCTTAGTGAATGGGTCAAGAAAGCCTTTGTGCTCACCAGCGGTATACAAACGACGGGTAACACCGACCTTATCAATGGCATTTTCAAAGCCGAAGCTATTCATAAGTACACCGATTGAACCTACCATACTGCCCTTGTCTGCATAAATTTCATCTGCGGCAGCAGCAATATAATAACCACCCGATGCACACACATCGACAATAACGGCATAGACTTTAATATCTGGATGTAATTTTTTTAGACGATAAATTTCATCATTAATATAGCCTGACTGAACGGGGCTACCACCGGGGGTATTCATACGTAAAATAACCCCTTTGGTTTTTTTATCATCAAAGGCATCGCGTAAGGCGGTGATAATATAGTCAGCACTGGCCTTAGAATCCGCAGAGATAACGCCCTCGACATTAATGACCGCAGTATGCTTATCACCACTTTTATCTAATGAAGCGGGATCAAAGGGTGCATAAACCAAAACGGCTAAAGTCACAATATAGGTCAAAAAAGCGAGTTTAAAGAAAATTCCCCAGCGTCGAGTGGTTCTTCTTTCTTTGAGCGCCGCAAGCGCAAGATCTTCAACCAGTTTTTTTTCCCAACCGGCTTTAGTCGTCATTTTGTCATAATCATCATTAAGTCGAATTTCATCTTTATCCATTATTATTTCCTGAATGAATGCATGGTTAATTTTTAATTTTTAATGTTTAAGCGCACAGGCCAATAGACAGTCGGATAGCTCAGTGATGCTATCAACACAGAATAAGGGCTTATGTTTTAATATTGTTTCTTTGTCATGGACGCCATAGCTAACGGCTAAAGTGTCCATGCCAAGTGTATTTGCCATCAATAAATCGTATTCCGTGTCCCCCACCATAATAGCATCTTCTGCTTCGACACCGAATTCATCTAATAATTCTTCTAACATCTGAGGATGGGGTTTTGAACGGGTTTCATCCGCACAACGACTACCATGAAAGAGTTCATTTAGGCCCGATTCTAATAGCACAGGTTCAAGACCTCTGCGCGCCTTGCCGGTGGCAATGGCTAACATAAAGCCTTTGTCTCGCAACTGCTCAAGCATTAGTCTAACATCAGCAAACAAGCCGGAAGGTGTGTCATTAGCCGTCAGAAAGTGATAACGATATCGATCAGCAAAGTGGGTGATTTGTGCTTCATCTAAATCAGCATAAAGGCGGGCAATGGCCTCACGTAAACCCAGACCAATGATATGTTTTAACTCATCATCTGATAAGGCAATGAGTTTTAAATCTTCAGCAGCACAGCGTAAACAGGCCACAATTCTAGCCTGAGAGTCCATTAGGGTGCCATCCCAGTCAAAAATAATCAGTTTGTATGCAGGCATTATTGTTGTTTTTATTCCGCTTTAATAGACAATATTGAGAAAGGCACTTATTTTACCCTGCTTTAGGAAAATTGTCTGATTTTTTACTTCTGACGTTTTAAAATCTGTAAAAAGTTTGCTAAATCATCACTTAATGGGGCTTTTATGGTGATATTTTCACCTGTATCTGGATGTTCAAAGCTAATTTGTGCTGAATGCAGGAATAATCGTTTCAATCCCCTATCTTTGAGGCGTTGGTTACAGGCATAGTTGCCATATTTATTATCACCGGCCACATTATGTCCTAAAAACTTAGCATGTACGCGTATTTGATGGGTTCGTCCTGTGACAATCTTAATTTCAACCAGACTGGTATCATTAAAACGCTCTTTGACGGTAAAGAAGCTGGTTGATTCTTTACCTTTTTTATCAACACGCACAAAACGCTCACCAGACTTGAGCTCTTCACGCAATAAAGGCGCGGTGACTTTTTCTCGTTTAAATGTTGCTTTGCCACAAAGCAACGACAAATAACGCTTATCGGTTTTTCTTTGCCGTAATAAGTCCTGCACAAAAACCAAGGCTTGACGTTTTTTGGCAACCAATAAGCAACCGGAGGTATCTTTATCCAAGCGATGAATCAGCTCAAGAAATTTAGCATCAGGTTTTAGCGCACGAATTGCCTCAATAATGCCATAACTGATGCCACTTCCCCCATGCACCGCCACGCCACTGGGTTTATTGATGGCCAATAAACTATCATCTTCATAAATAATGGAATTTTCAATTAATGTTAATAAGGAACGGCCCGGTGCGGGCAATTGTTTCTTTTCTGCTAATTTAACAGGAGGTATTCGTACACTATCGCCGAATTGAAGCTTATACGTTTGTTTTATTCGGCCTTTATTGACCCGCACTTCACCCTTGCGAATGATCTTATAAATATGCCCCTTGGGCACACCTTTTAGTTGATTTAACAAAAAGTTATCAATTCTTTGCCCGGCATTTTGGGCATCAATTTCGATAAATTTAACAGAATGATTAATTATTTTAGGATTCATGCCATATTTCTGTGATTTTACGTTGATGGAATTGGTTGCAACTGTTATATTAAATTCGTTTAAAATTATTAACTACAGATTAGCGTCGGAAACTTCCAAATTATTTCCAAACTATACTGTTAACAGTAAGTATTCACACCTAGCTTTGGTTTATTTGTCATCACAGCTCAGCGTCAGTACATATTATGTATAATTTTACGATGAATAAAAATTAATATCGACAAATACTCAGCATGACCCATTTTAATAACTTTGCTTCAGTGATGGTTCTGTGATTATTGTAAATGAAATGCCACTTTAACTAAGTGGCATTTGCAATCGCTTAAGATTGCATTCAATTGGTTCTTACAAGGCCAATTAAACAAACAACGTTTAACAAATTTATTACAATAGTCCGAGAAATAGTCCTGGCAATATAAAGTTTTAAAAAATGTAACTCATGAAAAATGAATAATTTAACTCCTGTATAAAGTTTACCGGAAAAGTGACAACATATTTTATCCACTTGTTTTAGGCAAATTATTTAGCTTAAGCTATAACACTTCCATCAAAACAATGTGGATTATATTTGAGTAATAACTCTTGTTCAATGAGCAGTAGGTATATTTTACCCGTATCCTTTGAATAGAGATTATAAAGCCCAAAACAAATTTGAATTACAATTGCATCTAGAATCAAAGTATTTTGAATCACAGTGTATAGGCATGCAAGTTAATAACATGCTAATAACAATAATGATATAAACTATACCCATTATGTGATTTCTTACCTAGAATGGCATGATATCAAGCTGAAACCAGTGTTTAACACTTTCAGTTCAAAAATAAATAATTCAATTTACTGTTGCTTTAATCCTGAACAATAAGCAATTCTGCTTTAAACTTTATATAGTCGAGCCTAAGAGAATTTGAGCATAACTATATGAAAAGAATGTTATTTAATGCAACTCAACCTGAAGAGTTGCGCGTTGCACTAGTCGATGGCCAGCACCTGTTTAATCTGGATATCGAAACCACCCAAAGAACCCAGAAAAAAGCCAATATTTACAAAGCCAGAATTACCCGAGTCGAACCAAGCCTGGAAGCAGCCTTTGTTGACTATGGCTCTGAACGTCATGGTTTTCTTCCCCTAAAAGACATCTCCCGTCAATACTTTAGAAAACCCGTTGAACGTGGCAAGCGTGCAAATATCGCTGAACTACTTCAAGAAGGCATGGAAGTAGTTGTTCAAGTAGATAAAGAAGAACGTGGTAACAAAGGCGCTGCGCTGACCACCTTTATTAGTTTGCCCGGTCGTTACCTAGTCTTAATGCCCAACAACCCAAAGGCTGGTGGAATTTCACGCCGCATTGAGGGTGAAGAACGTTCTGAACTGAAAGATATCTTGAGTCAGCTAACAGTGCCTGAGTCCATGGGCTTGATTGTTCGCACTGCTGGCATCGGCAAGAGCATCGAAGAACTACAACTGGATCTGGATTACTTATTACACCTCTGGACAGCCATTGATAATGCCTCTGCTGAACGCAAAGCGCCTTTTCTGATTTATCAGGAAAGCAATATCGTCATTCGTGCTATTCGTGACTATCTACGTTCTGACATTACCGAAATCATTATTGACGATGAAAATACCTATAAAGAGGCCTATGACTTCATGCAGCGCGTTATGCCGCAAAATTTACATAAGGTTAAGCTCTATAGTGACAACATCCCTCTATTTTCACGCTATCAGATAGAAAGCCAGATCGAGACTGCATTTCAACGTGAAGTTCATCTACCTTCTGGTGGTGCTATTGTTATTGATCACACCGAAGCCTTGATTTCCATTGATATTAACTCCGCAAGAGCAACACGCGGCAGTGATATTGAAGAAACCGCTCTGAATACCAATCTCGAAGCGGCCGACGAAGTCGCACGACAATTACGATTACGTGACCTAGGTGGCCTTGTGGTCATCGATTTCATTGATATGTCGCCAGCGAAAAATCAACGTGCGGTAGAAAATCGCATGAAAGATGCACTAAAACTGGATCGTGCCCGAGTACAAGTCGGCCGTATTTCCCGTTTCGGTCTATTAGAAATGTCACGCCAACGTCTAAAGCCATCCCTAGGTGAGTCCAGCCAAATCACCTGCCCTCGTTGTAGTGGTCATGGCACCATTCGTGGTATCGACTCTATGGGTCTATCTGTACTGCGTATTCTTGAAGAAGAATCAACTAAAGACAATACTGGACGTATACTGGCACAATTACCGGTCAATGTTGCTACCTTCTTATTAAATGATAAGCGCGATATTATTAGTGAAATAGAAAGTCGTCAAAATATTACCATCACACTGATTCCAAATGAAAGTCTGGTCACACCGCATTACCGTATCGAACGTATACGTAATGATGAGAATATGACCGACAAGTATCAGGTTAATAGCTATAACTTTAACCGTATCCTAGATGATGATGAGGCCAATGGCCTAATTGCTGAACCGGCAAAATTTGAAGAACCTGCGGTCAAGGCACCAACAGCCTTGCAACCACAAAAGGTGAAGCAACCACTGACACTTGTTAGACGTATCTGGACGACATTATTTAATCGTTCTGATGCTGACGAATCAGATGTATCTCAAGCTCAGCCTGCTCAAAACAGCAATCGCCCTGCTCAAGATCGCTCTAAGGAAAGAACATCACAATCCAATCGCAAACAGGATAGTCGTAAAAAGAATGATAATCGTGGTGACAAACGCAAAAAACCACAAAAACAAAACAATAAACGCGATGATTATAAAAATAATCAACGAAACAATAATAACAATAATAGAAATACGAAGCCTGCCGTGCAAACGAAAGACATCGCCGCTCAACATAGCGCTCAAAACATACAGAGTGAATCACCTGCACTGTTTTCCACCAGCGATGAAAAAGACACTGCAAACGATTCAGCGGCTAATCAAAACAGCAAAAAATCAAGTAGCCAAAATAAAAATCGTAGAAAGAATACCAATCAAAATAAAAAGCCTTCTCCAACAAAGACTCAGACTGAAAATGCTGCTGTTGAAAGTACCAATACGCCTGTCTCCAGCGAAGACAGTGTAAACACTCAAACGAGTTCTGATAATTCCGGCATACCTGAGCAAAAAGTTGAGAATAAAGTTGAACAAAAAGTTGAACAAACAGCCACTGAATCATCCGCACAGGCTGATAATACGGAAACAACCAATGAAGCAATAGATACAACTAAAACTCAAAGCACTAAGAAGAAATCACTTCGTGGACCAGGCTCACGTCGTACCGGTCGTAGAACCACCAGCACCAGAAAAAAAGCAATAAAAAAAGACACGCCTAATGCCACTGACACAAATTCAGCACCTGTAGATGCTGGGCTTGGTAGTGAGAGCAAAGAGCCTTTAGCGGGACATATAGAGTCTTCAACTGCAAATAAAGAGTCCTCAACTGGAAATAAAGAGCCTTCAGCGGATAGTAAAAAGCCTTCATCAGATGCTAAAAAACCAACCCCAATAAAGGAAGAAACAGCAAGCAAACCCGAATCAGCAGTACCTTCGGAAACCAGCTCTGACTCAGTAGATAATAAGCCTGCAACCAGTGCCGGTACTAAATCACTTGTTGCAGATAAACCATCCACAGTCAAAAAAGCACCAGCAAAGAAAAAAGCGCGGAGAAAATCAACTGTCAAGAAAAAAGCGGTGAGTACGGCTAAAAGTAAACAAAGCAAAGAAGAAAGCACTACTGATGCTAAGCCAGTCGCAGTTGAGAAAGAAAAAACTGAAAAAGCACCGGCGCCTGTAGTAAAAGAGCAAGCAACACCTGAAGCAAAGACAAGCTTAACCCCAGAAGAGACGACCAAGCCCAAAAAAGCATCTGGGCGCCGTAGCCGTCGCTCTCGCACAACAACCAGCTCTGTCGGCAATACACCTTCCGGCTCAGCAAAAATGGTTGATAAACGTGATGGTCGAAGCTCGAAATAAATCTCCGTTAGTGTCCAGCCGTTTATTTTGCTTTTAGCTTTCCCCTTCTTTAGAAGGGGGATTAAAGAAATGAGCAAAGCATTTTAGCAGCGTCTTTGTATAACGACTCAGCATTTTTAAGCCAAATGATGTGCTTTAATATCTTCTAATAAGCCTTTACTTGCCATATCAACCATTTCAAAAACATTAGCAAATCCTTTTATGCCACCATAATAGGGATCGGGTACTTCATCCAATGGATGAGCAGGGGCAAATTTAAGAAACAACATTACTTTATCTAAATACTCACTCGGACAGTCTTGCTCAAGCATGGCATAATTATCACTATCCATAGCAAGAATATAATCATAGTATTCAAAGTCAGACGTTTTCACTTTACGCGCCCGAATATAACTTAAATCAACCTCATGTTGTAGAGCAGTTTCTTGCGCCCTTTTATCCGCTTGTTCACCGACATGATAAGCATGTGTACCAGCCGACTCGATCTCAATCTGATCACTCAGATGTTCATTATTAACCATGGATTCAAATACACCATGTGCCGTTGGTGAGCGACATATATTCCCCATGCAGACGAATAGGACTTTAATTTTATTTCTGTTTTTCAACAATATAAACCTCTTTTAAACACGCTATAGCGATTGAGCCAAAAGCTCATTTTAGCTCTTTCGAGACAATAATATCAATGGAGGTCATTAAATGGCAGTCATCAATCATATTCTAGGTATTATCTGGTAACTTCTCAATAAGTCTGTGCATTTAAACAGCACAAACTTTACCTTTCAGCAACTCAGGCAGATATGGGATCAAATTTCTCTTGCTGATCCGGTCATTAATAAAATCCCAGAATGAAATTCCTTGTTTCAAACAAGTTTTCTTTAAACTGACAAAGGTATCTCTGCAAAGTTGCCCATCCTTTGAGCGTGTACTACCACTAATTTTACGCTTAATAACATATTCTCGAATATCATTTTCACTCAAATTATTATGAAGAGGAATATCAGGCCGTTCCAATACCAGCAGTAATTCTGTTTTATTTCTTGCCAATCGTTTCAGTGCCTGATTCAACGTTTCAAAGCTTGTTTTAGTCCGGCACAATTCATCAAAATGTTCAGCAATCGCTGACTTCAACGGATCATCTGGCTCAAGTTTATATTGTTTGAGATCATAAAATAGTTCCCAAATCTGAGTATGTACCCAGTTCAGTTCTTTATCATGTCGCTCATTGAGTGGTAGTATCCGCTGAAACACTCTGTCTGCATGTATCCAACATAATGCGTGCAACAAAATATCAAATTGTCCTGCATCATCACTCACAATCACCAAATCACTTGGAAAGCCACTGTTAATTAATGCCCCCAGTAAAGCGCCTTCTGTGGCAATGCGAACATGCCGTTGTGTTATGATACTATTGTTCTGCAGATAGTATTTCCAGGCTTCTTCATTATCAAAGCAAGTCTGATGACTTTGTTCAATAACGCTCAATGGCTTGTGAGGTAATTTTTCTGCTCTCATATAATCAAGTGCTGCATCGTTGAGCGTATAATCAACAGCAGCACCTCGTAACAATTGTAGAAAATTAATCCGGCTCTTATATCGAGTACTTGAAAACCAGGCAAAGGTTTCATTGCCAACGTGAGTACAATAACCATTCTTTCCATCATGACGACTACCCGTATCATCAACATGGATATAAGTACTATAATGTGGCTATACTTAACCGGACACACAACTTAAAATAACTAAAAGATAAAAAGTGTGACCTAAAATGAATGATCAAACAAAAAAACCGAATAAAAGCTATACATCAGAATTTAAAGAATCAGCTGTCAAATTAGCTAATGAGACGGATCAACCCGTTTCTCAGACTGCCAGGGAGCTAGGTGTTAATGTAAATACTCTACATACCTGGATCAGTAAATATTCCAAACCGGTGAAGACGGTAGCCAATAGAAGTGATGAACACATTTATGATGAAGTAAAACGTCTGAAAAAAGAATTGGCAAAAGTGATTCAGGAGCGTGATTTATTAAAAAGGCCACAGCGTACTTTGCAAGGGAAACTTTGTGAAGTACGCATGGATAACTGATCAGGCTAAAGATTACCCGGTAACGATTCTGTGCCGTTTTATGGATGTTTCCCGTAGTTGCTATTATGATTGGGTTAGCTCTCCTAAAACGGATAGAGAGAAAGAAAATGAAGCGCTTACTGAGCAGCTAAAAAACTGTTTGAAGACAGTCGCAAGACTTATGGAACCCGTCGTCTTAAAAAGAAAACTGGCTGAAAAAGGCGTTCATATAAGCCGCCGGAGAATTGGTCGATTAATGAAAAAAGCCGGTTTGTTTTGTAAAACGAAGAGACGCTTTAAAGCGACGACTAATTCCAAGCATAATAAGCGTATATCTCCAAATTTACTGGAAAGAGAGTTTACTGTCTCTCAACCTGATCGCTACTATGTGGGTGATATTACCTATATTGCCACCAAGGAAGGCTGGTTATATTTAGCGGTTGTCATTGACTTATTCTCTAGGCAAATTGTTGGCTGGTCGATGGATGAGCGAATGAAAGCCAAGCTAGTCAATGATGCTTTACTGATGGCCATATGGAAGCGTAAACCAATGGATGGATTGCTTTGGCATACTGACCGAGGTAGCCAATATGCCTCTGATAGTCATAGAAAAATATTGTCGGATCATAACATAATTCAGTCTATGAGCCGCAAAGGAAATTGCTGGGACAATGCTGTATCAGAGAGCTTCTTTCATAGTTTGAAAACTGAATTGACGCACCATTGTCGATTCAAAACCAGAGTAGAAGCAAAGCAGGCAATATTTGAATATATTGAGGTATTTTATAATCGGGAGCGACTTCATTCGGCTAATGATTATTTGTCACCAGTCGATTATGAAATACAGCAGGAAATAGCTTAAATCGATTGATTGAAGAGGGGTAAAAGGCGACATAAATGCCGCCCATTACCGTTGACGGCCATCGGCTCCTCAGCCTGTGCCGTGAAGATATTGTAACAGGATCATTACCGTTGTGAAAATACCTTGGGTGAATGGAACGGCTCTATCGTTCCAGAGGGCAAAGCCCTTTCTCTTCATCTGTTTAAAGTTAACATGAGAAACTAAAATGATAGGAAATACAAAATGACAAAAATCACTTGAAACAGCCAAAAAAATATTTAGAAAACTGTCCGGAAAAGTGTTGACACATCAGGTAAAGGTATTTCCTGCCTGATAGCCCAGTTGTTCAAATTCACCCTTAGTATCAATCATCATTTTGATGTTTTTTCCAGAAGTAAAAGTATCAATAAAAGACACTGGCGTATTAAAATCATTCACATCTAAACGACGCTCTAAATCACCGGGCAAACCCACATTATTAATTTCTACAATGAGTTTATTCAGTTCTTGTTTTAAGTTCACATTTTTAGGTTGCTCAGCAAAAGTGATAATAATATTACCCTCGCCGTCTTCACCTAAACGGAAATCAATATCTCTGATGCTATTTCGACCTAAAGATGCCGTTGAATGAGCAACATTTGCTTTGTCCAGAACAATAACAACGCGATTACCATCAACTTCAGTAGAGTAGGTTGTTAAAGCAACCATATTTAATACCACACGCGTTCGACCTCCCGCAGCCACGGCATTGATACTGCGGGCTAAGCCAATGCCGATTGTTTGGCGCTTATTTTTCAAAGCCACTCCCGTATCGGGAAAATCCAGAGCAATTCGAGCCGGAGAATCAATCGTAAAAGAGCCTGGTGCTGAGGCGCTTTCACTAAATTGTAAAATCACTTGTACCTTATCGCCCGGTATGGAGGCAAAGGAAATATCTTCGAGCATATTAGCGGCATGCACAGCGCCCATCAGGCTGATGGATAGACTCCACAAGACAGCCAATAAAAACCGTTTGAAAATTATTTTACTGTTCATAATATTCTCTCTAATATTTCCCGGATTACTTATATGAAAATCACTTTTATTAGTAACTATTTTTTGTTTTAAAAACTTTATCCTAGAATAATTTTGATATTACTCTTTCAACGCAATGGATGCTTTACGCTCTTCCCACCCGCCTTTACCGTCTGACACCAGCTCCAGCAACAAAACATACTCTTCATTAATGGCTGTTACCCGACCATAATTTTTGCCCATATAATGGCCAATTGAAACTCTATGCAATAAGCCATCAGGATCTTTAATCAAAATCCATTCCGACTCTTTTTGTGCCAAAGTGCCCACCATTCTCAAACTATCCAGTGAAAAATCTTCCAGAGGCTCTCTTGGACGAGCCTCATCTGGGCGTGGTCCTCTATAGGGACCACTAAAGACTTCAATATCAACTACTGGTTTAAATGGGTCTCGAATATCCCTAGCATTATAAGCATACGGAGGATGCGTTATAAATTCTGGCAAGTGTTTTACTTTCCCCTTATAGGTTGCTTTGGTTTTTTGCACATAGCCTTGTAAGTCGCTCATGTCATTGTTGACACAGCCCGACAGTATCATTAACGATGATATGATTAGCAATATTTTTTTCATCAAATAAATCTCAATTATTTTCTTTAACTACTGATAAATTGATTAGTTCGTTATCAATAAACATTAGCGTCTACGTTTTCTCTTACTTTTCTTTTTCGTCGATGAAATTTCATCTTGATCAAGATAACGATAAGTCTTAGCCACTAAAGTGATGGTGAGCTTTTTATCTGCCTCATCAAGCACGCTATCTTTTTTAGTCTTTATAGGTACCATAGACACATTATGAATAGTCACAATTCGAGGTAATGCAGCAATACCGGTGGCAAAACCACCAAAGTCATGGAATGTCCCAGTCACTTTAATATTCACTGGTAACTCAGCATAGAACTCTTTTCTACTTTCGCCTGAAGGCTTAAACAAGCTAAATTCAAGATTATTACTCAGACCCGTTTGAGAAATTTCCACTAACAAATCGGCCACTTCGGTTTTTTGTGGTAATTGCTTTAAAATAGAATCAAAGCGTTTTTCCATTTCAACCATTTGTAATTTATAAGCTTCAAGATTTGCTGCTTTACCCTGCTTTGCTTTAAATTCTTTCTTTAGCGGTTGTTCTTTACTTTCAACTTTTTCAAGTTCAAGCATCGTATCCTGAGTGAAATAATAAAAACCACCACCTAAGACCAAAGCAAAAACGATAAAAGTTGCTATCAGCCTTACACCAAGCGGCCAACTGCCAATATTTTCAAAATCCAGTTCATTTATATTCATTATGCTTAACCCTTAGCCTTTTTTGCTTTATTAGCTTTTTTCTTTTCAGGATTGGCTTGTTGCGATGTCAAAGTAAACTGACTATAACCTTCAGCATTTTTACCTTTTTTCTTACTCTGAATCACTTTCAATTTAGGATTTTTTAACCACTCTGCACGTTCTATATTACGCATATAAGCAGAAACACGGGCATTAGATTGGGCAACACCATCAAACGTCAGTTGCTTTTTCTTTTGGTTAAACTTATTTAAATGTACACCTTCTGGCAGCACTTTTACCATTTCATCCAGCATATGAACACTATCAGAGCGGTTTCCCTGTAGCTCTTGAATTACATTCATACGTGATAATAAATCTGATTTCTTTTTCTCCAGCGCCTTAATTTCAGCAATGGCTTTTTCAACTTTTTTGATTTCTGATTTAAGATAGCCATTACGTGCAGATTGATAATCAATCATCGCCCCCAATTGCATTTGCACGGCAAAAACAACCGCCACACCGGCAATGCCAGCCGCAGCCAACATCCCATAAAACTGTTGTTCAATTTGTTTGCGTCGTTCTTCACGCCAGTTGAGTAAATTAATTCTAGCCATTAGTCAAAACTCCTTAATGCCAATCCACAGGCTATCATAAGTGCCGGTGCATCATTGCTCAATACCTGCGCTTTGATTTTGGATGATAAGGTCATATTGGCAAAGGGGTTAGCAATTGAGGTGCTGATGCTGAGTCTTTCTTCAATCATTTGATCAACATCGGGAATGGATGCACTCCCTCCCGCTAACACTATATGGTCAACCGAGCTAAACTGACTGGAAGAAAAGAAAAATTGCAAGGAACGACTAATCTGTTGTGTCATTGCTTCTTTAAACGGCTCTAAAACTTCTGGAATATAGGTATCAGGTAAACCACCCTGTTTTTTTGCCATCCCTGCTTCTTCATAGGACAAGCCATAACGACGCTGAATTTCTTCGGTTAATTGCTTACCACCAAAAACGGCTTCTCGGGTATAAATTGTTTTTAAATCGTGCAGGACACTAAGAGTAGTCATCGTTGCACCCACATCAAATACCGCAACAGTCATGTCTTCTGCGCCATTGGGTAATTGCGGTGCAATAAGAGAAAAAGCATTTTCCATTGCATAAGCTTCAACATCAATTACTTTTGAGACCAAGCCACCTAAATCAGCGGCCGCCACTCGTACATCAACATTTTCACTACGTGATGCCGCTAGGAGTACATCCATTTGATCCGGCGAGTTTTCACTCGGCCCCTGAACTTCAAAATCAAGGTTTACTTCATCTAATGAATAAGGAATGTATTGATCAGCTTCAACCATAATCTGGCTTTCTAATTCGTCTTCGGTTAAATCTGCTGGCATTTGTACAATTTTGGTAATCACTGATGAACCTGCAACAGCCATTGCAGCATTTTTCTGTCGCGTTGCTGAGCGTTTCACTGCTTTTCTGACGGCTTCGCCTACCGCGTCAACATCAGTAATGTTTTTTTCTGCAACAGAATTAGGCGGCAAGGGTTCTACCGTATAAGCTTCGACACGGTACTTGTTACCTTTTTGGGATAGCTCAAGCAATTTGACGGCCGATGAACTTATATCAACGCCTAGCATGCTTGGTGCTTTAGTTCCGAATAATTGTGAAAAAGCCAAAACCAAATCCTTTATTATTAGAGTGACGCCCTTAATTAGAGTCTTAACTAGCACCTTAATTAGAGTTTTATTATTAAAGCCTTACCATTTTCAATAACTTTTCAATAACTTTTCAATAACTTACAAGACAATCATAATATATTAGATTGATTTTGCAAGTTTATCCTGAAAATTGCAAATAATTTACCGATATATCACTGATTCTTTACAAACTTAGACTACAAATGATAAATAAACAAAGTTCTAGTTCATCTTTTAGTAAAAAAGTCATAAAAAAGTCATAAAAAAGTCATAAAAAAGTCATAAAAAAGTCATAAAAAAGTCAATTATTTTTGTTATTTGTCGAATTTGTCTATTTTAGGGTCTATTACGATTGCCTGACAACTATCTTTCATCCTTCTTTCACATCATAGGAAGATGACTCTATTTATAAGAATTCATCCTATCATTTTAATAGCTTTTTGTTTTTCTTCAATCGCTTAGATGATACTCGTATGATAGTACATTAATTTATAGAATCAAGTCGCTTATTGATTTATTTTTTAAAAACGAGTGTGATATCACAAAAAAAGCTCTATAATTAAGTATATTACGTGATCATATTAACACCAACTTGAGCAATTATGCGCCGTCTATACCAACTTTTTCTGACTCTCCTCACACTTTTTCTAACCGTTGCCGTTATTTCTGTGATTACAATCACATCGGCTTATCTCTACCTTGAGCCCAAACTACCTGAAATTGATGTTCTCAGAGATGTGCAATTACAAGTCCCATTGCGCGTCTACTCTTCTGACAATAAATTAATGGCTGAGTTTGGAGAAAAGAAACGTGAGCCCGTTACCTTTGAAGAGCTGCCCGAGCAATTAATACAGGCCGTTATTTCCGCTGAAGATGAAAACTTTTTTCATCATCCCGGCGTAGACTATAAAGGCATTCTTCGTGCAGTGGTTCATCTGATAAAAACGGGGCAAAAAGGCCAGGGTGGCAGTACCATTACCATGCAGGTTGCCCGTAACTTTTTCCTCACCCGCGATAAAACCTACATTCGTAAAATCAATGAGATCTTTTTATCACTAAAGATTGAAAAAGAGCTGTCAAAACAGGAAATTATGGCACTCTATATGAATAAAATTTATCTAGGGCATCGTTCTTATGGTGTGGCTGCCGCTGCTAAGGTCTATTATGGCAAGCCATTAAGTGAACTCTCTTTAGAGCAATATGCCATGATTGCCGGACTACCCAAGGCCCCATCCCGATATAATCCTGTGACCAATTCCAGTCGCGCAACCATTCGCCGCAACTATGTGCTGGGACGGATGTTACAACTTAATTATATCAGTCAGGAGCGCCATTCTCAGGCAATTACCACCATTGATGACGCATCAATACACAGTGCTAACATTGAAATCAAATCACCTTATGTGGCCGAAATGGTGCGTGCGCACATGATAGAAAAATACGGTAGCAACGCTTATACCACCGGCTTTAATGTCTATACCAGCGTCTCCAGCAAACTGCAAAAAGCAGCCAACAATGCATTGCGTTCAGCACTCATGAGTTATGAACACCGCCATGGTTATAAAGGTGTGTTAGGACACTTCGATCTGCAAGCCGATACACCGATGTTGGAACAGGTCGAGTTACTTAATGACTTTAAACCCGTTGGCCACTTGAAACCCGCTTTAGTCATTGCCATTGCTGAGCACCCCGCTGAAGAAATAAGCAAAGATAAAAAAAGCAAGAAAAAGAAAAATAACGACAATAGACAATTTGCCCAATTGTTATTAAAAGATGGTAGTAGCGCAGAATTAGACTGGAAACACATCAAGTGGGCAAAAAAATACATTAATGACCGCCGCATGGGGAAAAAACTGAAGAAAATTGAAGATGTCATTAATATTGGTGATGTTATCTATATCGAACGCTATAAAAACGGTGACTATGTGCTGGCACAAATTCCCGAGGCAGCAGGCGCACTGGTTTCTTTAAATCCACAAAATGGAGCCATCAATGCCTTGACCGGTGGCTTTGATTACTACCATAGTAAGTTTAACCGTGTGATTCAAGCTAAGCGCCAGCCAGGCTCAAATTTTAAGCCATTCATTTATTCAGCGGCTTTAAACAAGGGCTATACCACTGCCACTCTAATCAATGATGCACCGGTAGTGTTTAAAGATAATTATCTCGAAGGTTTTTGGCGTCCCGATAATTATAGTGGCAAATTTTTTGGCCCCACCCGTTTACGCAAGGGACTGATCAAATCAAGAAACCTAGTTTCCATTCGTATCCTGCGTGACATTGGTATTAAATACGCCATTGACTACGTACAACGCTTTGGTTTTACCGAAGATGAGCTACCTAAAAACCTGTCTCTGGCATTGGGTAGTGCGACTTTAACACCCATGCAAATTGCCCATGGTTATGCGATTTTGGCCAATGGCGGTTTTGATGTTAAACCCTGGTTTATTGAGCGCATTGAAAATCCACAACATGAAGTGATTTTTTCTCAGCAATACACCCGTGTTTGTAGCAATGACTATCCTCAAGAAAGCTGTCCCGATGATGAAAGCCTACGTGCCCCCCGCGTCGCAGAAGCAGATAATATTTTTCTCATGACGACTATTTTGCGTGATGTTATTAAGCGTGGTACCGGTAGAAAGGCCATGAAACTGGGGCGTAAAGACTTAGCAGGAAAAACAGGCACGACCAATGATCAATTAGATGCCTGGTTCTCCGGCTTTAATCGCCAAGTGATGGCCACTAGCTGGGTTGGTTTTGACACACCACGCTCTTTAGGACGTCTGGAGTTTGGTGGTACGGCTTCACTGCCTATGTGGATGAGTTTTATGAAGGTGGCATTAAAAGATGTACCAGAACAACCATTGGTCCCACCAGAGAACATTGTGACGGTGAAAATTGATTCCGAAACAGGTTTATTGGCTTCAGCTAACTCTAAAGCCACACAATATGAATATTTTATTGATGGCACAGAGCCACAGCGTTCCGGTACTGAGAGTGGTGCAGCAAACGTACCCGGTGGAGGAAATGAAGCAGCTAACGAGGAACTATTCTAATAAAAAAGTCTAGTGGAAATAAAGCCTCAATGCGGCAACAACAAAGCCTGGCATTTGAAGCCGCTCGCTTAATGACCGAAGAAGGGTTCGACAGCCTCCCAAAAGCAAAAAGAAAAGCGGCTAAAAAATTAGGCTTGGAAAACCCGAAAGACTGGCCAGACGATAGCTTAATTTTAAGCGAACTCAGCCTGCAACGGTCCTTGTTCCAATCAAACCATCATCAAGTGCTATACGACTTGCGGGAAACTGCACTCAAGGCAATGCAACTTTTCGCAACGTTCAAACCTCGTCTGATGGGTGCATTGGTTTCAGGCTATGCCAGTGAACAGACAAGCATTGATATTCTCCTCACAGCCAACACTGCTGAAGAGATTGCACTAGAATTGATGCAACAGCAAATTCCCTATCAAATTCAGGAACACAGCTTACACTATGAACGTAGTTCTACAGCGAAAAAAAACCCGATAATGATACCCGTCTATCAATTTTATGCCGCACAACAACAGATTAAACTCATGGTATTGGAAGAGCAGCATCACAAAAAATCACCCTTTGATCCTGCTACAGGACAAGCATTTGCAAAGCTCTCCATTGAACAACTAAAAAGATTACAGCTAAAGATTTAGTGGGGTATCGTAGGGTGGGCTGCCCACGCAGACCTGGGACTTATCCTCACATTTTCAGCGTGGGCAGATAAAGCCATGCCCACCCTACGATTTTAGTCTATCTTATAAGGCTTATAGGGCATTCTGGACACACCGCTATCAATAGCAGCCTGAGCGACGGCTGGTGGTACGGTTACCATAAGACGTGGATCAAAAGGCTTAGGGATAATATAATCCGAACCAAATTCTAAACTATCCATCCCATAGGCTTCTAAGACTTCATCCGGCACTGGCTGTCGGGCGAGATCAGCCAATGCATGAACGGCAGCAATTTCCATTTCGGTATTAATTGTAGAAGCCCGTACATCCAATGCGCCACGGAAGATAAAGGGGAAGCCCAACACATTATTGACCTGATTAGGAAAATCTGAACGCCCCGTGGCCATGATTAAATCATCCCGAACTGCCAATGCAACATCAGGATCAATTTCAGGATCAGGATTAGACAGAGCAAAAATAACCGGGCGTTCGGCCATACTGGCGACCATTTCAGCGGTCACAAGATTTGGCCCAGAAACACCAATCAAGACATCCGCACCCTGCATGGCATCGGCCATGGTACGGTCATCAGTTTTGGAGGCAAATTCCTGCTTATAAATATTTAAGTCGTCACGCCCGCTATGAACAACCCCCTTGCGATCAACTAGGTTGATTTGTTGTTTATCAATACCCAGAGAAAGCAATAAACGCATAGAAGCAATACCGGCTGAACCCGCACCAATACAGACAATTTTAATGCTCTGTAAGGATTTTTTCTGCACGGCTAAGGCGTTCAATAAGCCAGCAGCAATAATAATTGCCGTACCATGTTGATCATCATGAAAAACAGGAATATCCAAACGCGCTTTTAATTCTTTTTCAATTTCAAAGCATTGGGGTGCGGCAATATCTTCCAAATTAATACCACCAAAGGTGGGTGCGACATTAACCACAGTTTCGATAAAAGAGGCTTGCGATGGCGCAGTGACTTCCAGATCAAACACATCAATGCCAGCAAATTTTTTGAATAACACACCCTTGCCTTCCATGACGGGCTTTCCTGCTAAAGCGCCCACATTCCCCAGACCTAAAACAGCCGTACCATCGGTGATGACGGCGACTAAATTACCCTTGGAAGTGTATTCATAAGCTAATTCAGGATCTTTGGCAATTTCACGTACCGGCTCAGCAACGCCGGGGGTATAGGCTAAAGAAAGATCGTCCTGTTGCTCACAAGGCTTACTGGGGATGACACTAATTTTCCCCGGAAATGGCTTGGCATGATAGGCCAGTGCTTTTTCACGTAGAATTTCATGTTTGGTTTTTTTGCTATTATCAGACATTCTCTGTCCCCATATTTATTAGATACTTTAAAGAGTTATTAGATATTTTAAAAAATAGTTAGATATTAAAGAGTACTTGGAATAATCAGATCGTGAGCAGTACGCACAGCGATAGACTGCCTACCTTTATAGGTACTCACCCAGCCTCTGACTCGAACGTATTTGCCCACTAAGTTTTTTAACTTCAGCCCTGGGAAATATTGCCTGTCTTTTTTGGCAATTCGGATAGCTAATTTTTTACTCAATTGTAAATAGATACTTTTTCTACTTTCACTATAGGCTGTGATCCTGCCTTTTACAAAGCGCTGACCTTTGCTTTTTTTAGATAATTGACTGGCATTTTGCCATTGATTTTCCTGTAAACGCCAAATACCCTTCTGTGCATCACGTGCTTCTCTTTCCACACGACGATAACATTGAATTCGTGCATCATTAGGTGGCACGACAATACTATGCGCTAGGCCTTTAGCTAAGAGTAATTGCTCAATGCTTCGACCATCAGGCAAATTAATATAGGCTAATACACGTTTATAGTGATCTTTTTTATCTTTATCATACGTCAGGCCAATTTTTTTATCTCGTCCTAACAATTCTACTAAGGCTTCACGAGCCTTTCTTGCATAGGGCTGAGAACGAGCACCACGACGACCAATTTCAGGAGTATTAATACCAATAAAGCGGATTTTTCTACCATCAGTCAAGTGTACTGTATCACCATCAACAATGCGTGACACTTTAGCCCAGTCATCAACCTGTGCTAATTGCTGCTGCGCTGACAAGCAAGGGGAAGCAGCGCTGGCGACGTGAATCTGAGCCAGAAAAAAAACAAAAAAAAGACACCTCAGAAAACTGAGATGCCCTTTTTTTTGTGTCACATCAAAAATCGATGAAGTGCTTATTTCTTCATACCATACTTCTGACGGAACTTATCAACACGACCAGCAGTATCAACTAATTTTTGCTTACCGGTATAGAATGGGTGACATTCTGAACAGACTTCGATAGACAGTGTATCTTTAGCCAGTGTTGAGCCTGTACTGAAACTATGGCCACAACTACAGGTGACTTGAACTTGTTCGTATTTTGGGTGGATATCTGCGCGCATAATATTAAACCTTTTTAAGTGCTTTGAATGCCGCCACCAGAACTTATTTTTAAAATAGTCTGACACCGCAATCATTAAGAACGGGCGATCATACGCCCCTTCCAGGATTTTTTCAAGAATTTCTTAGCGATTCATGGAATTAAAGAATTCTGCATTGGTTTTGGTATCACTCATCTTATCCTGCATGAATTCCATCGCACTGATTTCATCCATAGGGTGCAAGATTTTACGTAAGATCCAAACTTTATGTAAGTCTTCAGGATTCATTAGTAGGTCTTCTTTACGCGTACCGGAACGATTTACACTGATGGCAGGATAAATGCGTTTCTCGGCCAACTTGCGGCTCAGATGCAATTCCATATTACCTGTGCCTTTAAATTCTTCGTAAATGACTTCATCCATTTTTGAGCCGGTATCGACTAAGGCTGTTGCTAAAATGGTCAAAGAACCACCTTCTTCAATATTTCGTGCCGCACCAAAGAAGCGCTTTGGACGTTGTAATGCATTGGCATCTACACCACCAGTCAAGACTTTGCCTGATGATGGTATGACGGTATTGTAGGCACGGGCGAGACGGGTAATGGAATCCAGCAAAATAACCACGTCTTTTTTATGTTCGACTAAGCGCTTGGCTTTCTCAATCACCATTTCTGCCACTTGTACGTGACGACTGGCGGGCTCATCAAAGGTTGAGGAAATGACTTCACCTTTTACTGAGCGTTCCATTTCTGTTACTTCTTCTGGACGCTCATCAATCAGCAACACCATTAAAAAACATTCTGGATGATTGGCTGCAATGGACTGAGCAATGTTTTGCATCATCATTGTCTTACCGGTTTTAGGTGGCGCAACAATTAAACCACGCTGACCTTTACCGGTAGGTGACATCAGGTCAATGACACGAGCCGTAAAATCTTCGGTACTGCCATTGCCCTGTTCCATGGTGAAGCGATCATTAGGGAACAAAGGCGTTAGGTTTTCAAACAGCACTTTATGACGTGAATGTTCGGGTTGGTCAAAGTTGATTTCATTCACTTTGAGTAAAGCAAAATAACGTTCGCCATCTTTAGGGGGGCGAATTTTACCTGAAACCGTATCACCTGTTCTTAGCCCAAAACGTCTGATTTGACTGGGTGAGACATAAATATCATCAGGGCCGGCCAAATAAGAACAATCGGCTGAACGTAAAAAACCAAAGCCATCTTGCAGAATTTCTAATACGCCATCACCATAGATATCTTCTCCACTCTTAGCATGTGCTTTAAGAATGGCAAAAATAACATCTTGTTTTCTCGCTCGGGAGATATTGTCGATTTTAAGATCTTTGGCGGATTCGATTAGTTCTGAGGCGGGTTTTTTCTTTAATTCGGTGAGATTCATGTTGACCTTTAGTGTTTCTGTCTATTGATAGTTAATTGATAGGCAATAATTGATATGATTTTAAAATTTGGATGAGTTGTTAATTCAGTTTCCGTTTAGGCTTGTGTGATTTTCTGGATTTGTCAGTCTAAGATTTTTTTGTCAAAAAAGCGGACTTACACAATCATTAATAAATCATTTTGTCATTATATTATCAAATGGAGTATTGAAATTTTTTGTGAGGCTTATTACGAATGGGTAATATTTAACTTGTATAAAAATTGCTTATTAATACTTGTAGTAATATTTCTATATTGAAATTCTGACGAATTCTACCCTAAAAAAAATAGGATGTCCAGCAACTTATCTAATTTAATTGAAAATTATATAAATAAACTGCTGAAAAAAACCTTTAACAACTTAAATAGCTTAAATATTGCTATCGATAAAGGCTGTTAATTGTGACTTGGAAACAGCGCCAACTTTAGTCGCTTCAACCTGGCCATTTTTATACATCATCAAAGTTGGGATGCCACGAATACCAAATTTAGGCGGGGTATTAGGATTATCATCAATATTGAGTTTAGCAACCTTCAAGCGGCCTTCATATTCATCGGAGATTTCATCCAGAATTGGCGCTATCATTTTACAAGGTCCACACCAATCTGCCCAAAAATCAACCAATACCGGCAAATCATCCTGAAGTACTTCTTCATCAAAGGTATCATCGGATACGTAAACGATCTTATCGCTCAATTTAAATTCTCCAAATTTGTCTTATGCTGTGAAAAACGCAATATCGAACCGGGATAAACACAGTTGATTCATTTTCGTCTTTCTTCTTATGACAAAGGATATAGTTCAATGTCTCAATATTCAAGCTTCTTTCGTAAATAATAAGCAAATAATCATTAATTTATTCACAGAACAAACAACTTGTAGTCTTAATTTGTTAAAATAGGCTTTTTATCTGCCCTGAGAATGGTCTTGCATTAATAATCTTCACCCACTCCGGAAATCTGCTTTGCCTGAATTGAATCGCCGCCAACAACAAGCTGTTGAACATATTGATAGTCCTCTTTTAGTATTAGCCGGTGCCGGTAGCGGCAAAACCCGGGTGATCACCAATAAAATTGCCTATTTAATTCAGCAATGTGGTCATAAAGCCCATACCATTGCCTCGGTTACTTTTACTAATAAAGCCGCCCGTGAAATGAAAGAACGGGTGTCGCAAATTATCCCTAAGTCACAGACACGAGGGCTTAGGGTTTCCACTTTTCACACCTTAGGCTTGAATATTATTAAGTCTGAGTTAAAACGCTTAGGCTTAAAAAGCGGCTTTTCTATTTTTGATACCCATGATAGCCATGCCTTGCTCAAAGATTTAATGCGCCAGCCCGATGCCAAGGGAAAAAGCCTCGATGAAGAAACCATCAAAGAACATTTTGAGAAAATAGCCAAACAAATCTCCAATTGGAAAAATGATTGTCTCACCCCTGAGCAATTAGCACAGGAAACCGCAAGCGATCCGGCATTTAGTTATCATGTGAAAATTTATGGCGAATACAATCACCATTTACGTACCTATAATGCAGTGGATTTTGATGATTTGATCATGTTGCCCGTACTCGTATTCAGCAATCACCCTGAAGTACTGGAAAAATGGCGCAATCGCATTCGTTATTTGTTGGTTGATGAATATCAGGATACCAATACCACGCAATATCAATTAGTGAAATTGCTAGTAGGGGATCGCACCTCGTTAACGGTTGTGGGCGATGATGATCAATCCATTTATTGCTGGCGCGGGGCAAAACCTGAAAATCTAGCCTTGTTGGAAAAAGATTTTCCACAATTGCGGGTGATTAAGTTAGAACAAAATTATCGCTCCACAAAAATTATTTTAAAAGCCGCTAATACCCTCATTGCTAATAATCCCCACGTGTTTGAAAAAGCCCTATGGAGTGAATTAGGCAATGGTGAGCCGATTCGAGTCATGCGCGTGGCGGATGAGCATAAAGAAGCGGTAAGAGTGGTTTCATCCCTCGTTGCCCATCATTTTCGCTTTAAAAAATCCTATGGTGATTATGCCATTTTATACCGTGGTAATCATCAGTCACGCTTGTTTGAAAAACAACTCAGAGAGCAGCAAGTCCCTTATTTCATTAGTGGTGGCACTTCGTTTTTCTCGCACATCGAAATTCGTGACATCATGTCTTATTTGCGCCTCATGGTAAATCCATCGGATGATAATGCTTTTTTACGCATCATTAATACCCCAAGGCGTAAAATCGGTAGTGCCACCATTGAAAAACTCAGTCACTATTGCAATCAGTCCAATACCACTTTATTAGCCGCCTGCGACCATTTAGCTTTAAATGAGTACTTGCCTGACAATGCCATACAACGGCTCAGCGAGTTCGCCCATTGGATGGAGCGCTTGCAACGTCAGAGTGATTCTGACAAGCCCATTAAAGTGGTAGAACAACTCATTGTTGATATCGACTACGACACCTGGCTGTTTGAAACTAGCAATACCGAAAAACAGGCCGAAAAACGCATTGAAAATGTCAATGAGCTAGTGGCCTGGATCAAACGCCTGCATGAAAATGAACCCGAAAGCAGTTTAGGTGATCTGGTCTCCAAAATGCTCTTACTGGACATTATGGAGCGCAATGAAGACGATTCGGCCAATGATCAAGTCGCCCTCATGACCATGCATGCCTCAAAGGGCTTAGAGTTTCCCTATGTCTATATTGTGGGCATGGAAGAAGAATTATTACCTCACCGCACCAGTATTGAAGAAGAAAATGTTGAGGAAGAGCGACGACTTTGTTATGTCGGTATTACCCGGGCACAAAAAGAGCTGACCTTTAGTTTGACCGCTAAGCGCAAGCAATATGGAGAAATGATCGATAGTGAGCCTAGTCGTTTCTTAGATGAATTACCGCAAGAAGATCTGGAGTGGCTCGATGGCAAGCAACAACTTGAAGGAGAAGAGCGGAAAGAGTTCGGCAAAGCCAGTATGGCGGGGATTCGGGATATTTTGGGCTAATGAATACCTGGGGTTCGATTGAGGCACGAAGCGTACCATTGCAAGGCATAAAAAAAGCCGTTCTTCTTAAGATAAGAAGAACGGCTTTTTATTGACTACTTGAATATTCGCTAAACGGTTTAGAAACCTTTAGAGAAACTCAGAACAAAGCGATCATCACAATTGCCTTTGCTCGCAGCATAGCCATAAGCATCACATTCTTTATTGCTTAGGTCATTGCCGACATAGCTCACATCAACATTAATGCCACCAAAGTCACGGTTCACACCTAGCTTATAGTCAACATAATCAAAATCTCTGCCACCCTTGACTTCATAAGCATCACCGAAGGATTTACCAACGCTTGCGCTTAAAGCTAGGCCCATAGGCATTTCATCGTAATCAAAGCCTGCATGAACATATTTTGATGAATCATGAGAACCAAACCAGCTTGGGCTATAAGCAAAACCGGCTGAGAAATAGCTATATGAACCATTCAAATACCATTCAACGGGATCATCATGAGATGAAGTATCATTATAGTTATACTTGATTACACCCACATCATAAGAAAAATCACCGATGTCATTGGCAAAACCAGCATAAGTATCAAACTCCAGATTAGTGTCACCAAAGGCAACATTAGAAGCCCAAACACCAATATAAGCACCGCTATCATGGCTATAATCAAAACCGCCCTGAAGTGCGCCATCATTATCTGACTGTGAAATACCACGGAAATAATAATCCGTCACTAAGCTAACATTAGCAGTAATTGGCAAATCAGAACCTTCTGAAGACTTGCTTACATCATCAATTGACTTAGAAATGGTTAATACAAAACGGTCATCACAATTACCTTTGCTCGCCGCATAACCATAAGCATCACACTCTTTATTACTTAAGTCATTACCAACATAGCTAACATCCCAGTTCAAACCATAAAAATCTTTGTTCAAACCAATTTTATAATCAACGTAATCATAATCTCGGCCACCCTTCACTTCATAAGCATCGCCAAATGACTTACCGACGCTCGCACTTAAAGCTAAGCCCATAGGCAATTCATCATAGTCAAAACCTAAGTGAATATATTTAGATGAGTCATGCGAACCAAACCAACTTGGGCTATAAGCAAAACCAGCGGAGAAATAGCTATAAGAACCATTTAAATACCATTCAACCGGATCATCATGAGAAGAAGTATCATTATAGTTATATTTGATAACACCAATATCATAACCAAAATCACCTACTTCATTGGCGAAACCAGCATAAGTGTCAAATTCAAGGTTGGTATCACCAAAGGCAACATTAGAAGCCCAGACACCCGCATAAACACCGCTATCATGTGACCAGTCAAATCCACCTTGAATGGCACCGTCATTGTCTGACTGAGAAATACCACGGAAATAATAATCAGTGGTTAAAGCAACATTTGCAGAAACAGTACCAAAGCCTTCTGCACTTGCGATAAGAGGTGTTGCAACGATAGAAGCAACAGCCAGTGAAAGTAACGATTTTCTAATTGTGATCATAAGCTATCCAAAAAAATTATGTTGTGAAAAAACAACGAAACTATGTAGATATTTAGCATCTTTCATGCCAAAAACAACATTTCAATGTATATCAATGAGTTGTAAAGCTTGAGTGTTTTACGGGGGTAATAAAACTGTCACATTTGCACCAAAACAAAACATGAAAGGGTGCAACCGCACCAGAATGTAACATTAGACTAAAATTAACGCTCGTTACATCATTTATTTACTTGGAATATACAATTGATATGAACGACTTGCGTTTGGCAGTGGGTGGGTTTTGGCTTTCCGCCCCTTTAACTTTTTTAAACAGATAGTCGAGCACATGGCTGCACAATAGCAGCCCGTACTCACTCTCTATTCTTTAATTGATGAATATGTTAAAAAACGCTTTTACTTCATCATAAACTCAATAGCAGCCTGAACTTCAGCATTACTCAAATCCGCATTACCACCACGAGCAGGCATTGCACCTTTACCTGTAATCGCTGATTTTACTAATCCTGTTAAATCACCATTCGCCTGTAAACGTGAATCCCAGGCTGCTTTATCACCAATTTTAGGTGAACCCAGTAAACCAACAGAGTGACAAGCAAAACAAGTGGCTGTAACAATCGCATTAGCATCAATACCACTGGTATCAATATTTGACATATCATCTGATTCAGCAGCCTTTTCAGGTGCCACAGCAACAGATGCCTTTGCTTCAACAAGCGCAACGACTTCAATTGGCTTTAAGCGCTCAATCACTGCAGTACGATCCATTGCATTCGCCGTAGGTGTACCAAAGGAAGCAGCAAAAGAAGTTAAAATAATAAAAACCCATATAACAACTAAAGTGATTGAACCTAATAACGGAAACAATAGAAAATAACTGGTTGCTTTTACTTCTTCACTACTACTCATATCGATACTCCTAGGACTATTAAGATTGGCACGTTTAAAATAAGTATCCATCGAAATACTTATTTTAAAAATATTGGAGTGCGTATTATACACTAAAACCCATATTGGGACTAGTCGATTTTTTGCAGTGAAAACAGGCAAGCACCTCTTAAATTTAGTTTTTTCGATGAACCTTTTAAATTTTCCTTAATATAGTGTATAGTTTCGCATTCAAATGCGCCTGTAGCTCAGCTGGATAGAGTGCTGCCCTCCGGAGGCAGAGGCCGGACGTTCGAATCGTCTCAGGCGCACCATTTTCTTTCTCCATTGTTACTTTAACTGAGATTTCAATTTTTCTATCTCAAGTTGAGCTCGTTTTAGTTCGGCTTCAGCTCTTAACTTTTCATCAACAGCCTTATTCTTAGCCTCTTCAGCCTTATTCTTAGCCTCTTCAGCCTTTATCTTTTCATCAATAGCTTTATCCCTAGCACCAACAGCTTTATTTCTGTCATCAAAAGCCTTATCCCTGGCATCAACGGCCTTATTCTTGGCTTCTTTAGCTTGTTCTTTTTCTAGTCTGGCTAACTCTTTTTCTTCTTCCATTGTCATTTGATCACGCAGGTAGTTAATCCGTGCTCGATAACGATCGTATGCGCGTTCTTTTTCGGAAAACTGTTTTAAAATGGCCATGGCTTGCCCCATCTCTTTGGTTTGCATGTACTGTGGTAAATGGCCGTCATTCAACGCTTTGCCTTCTCGAAAAAAGCGTGTCCAGCGATCAAGATCGTTTTCGACCTGAGATTTATTCCATTTACACAACTCTATAATATGTATATTAGCATGTTCCGTTAATTTCAACTTATTTTTATCATCGTAAAAGCTAAAAGAACTGTGGAAACCAAGGAAATTTTGGAACACCACCTTATTGACTAACCAAATTGAAATCACAGGTTTTAACTTAGTCCAAGAATCACCTTCTTTCAGTTGGCGGCTATAAATTTCTGCCCAGTTATGGAGCATTCGTTGCTTAAGACTATTTGAAACAAATAATTGAATTTCTATTTGAAAAACATTTCCGGCATCATCATTTGCTTTGACATCAACAATGCTCATTTTATCCGTCATAAAATCCTTTTCATTATAGGGATTTATGATAGTTAAATTAGCAACGGGAGAATGTAATTCCCCCTCACAAACAGAATTAATGAAATTGAGTAATAAATTGATATGCTCATTAGAACCGAGAATGGCCTTAAAAACGCAATCCACCATGGGATCAACTGAATGCTTCATAAAATATCCTTATTTTGATAATCGTACAACAAGATAAGAATAATGTATAAACGTACAAATATCAACTAGTATGATATTACTTTTTTATGAATTAAATCTGTGGAGCTATAGCCCGTAGAAGTAGTATCTAGCGACTCAAGAAATCCTGATAGGCGTCTGCCAGGCCTGTTTTTAAATCAATTTTTGCCTGCCAGCCCATTTGGTTTAAGCGTGATACATCGAGCAATTTTCTAGGGGTGCCTTCGGGCTTACTCGCATCAAAGACTAGTTGGCCTTCAAATCCGACCACGTCTTTGACTGTTTGTGCTAACTCAGCAATAGTGACATCTTCGCCCGTACCAACATTGATGTGGGACAACATGGGTTCAGTATTTGCTTGATACACTGAGGCATCCATTTGCATGATAAAAACACTGGCAGCCGCCATATCATCCACATTGAGAAATTCTCGCATCACCTTGCCCGTCCCCCACACTTCAACCGCATCAGCCTTGGCCTGCTTGGCTTCATGAAAACGTTTGATCATGGCGGGCACAACATGACTATTCATACCGTGATAATTATCACCCGCCCCGTAGAGATTGGTCGGCATAACAGAACGATAATCGGTGCCATATTGGCGATTATAGGACTCACATAATTTGATACCAGCAATTTTTGCCACTGCATAAGGCTCGTTGGTGGCTTCTAAAAGCCCCGTCAATAAGTCAGATTCGCTCATGGGTTGCTTGGCAAATTTAGGATATATGCAAGAGCTGCCTAAAAACAATAAATGTTTGATCCTGGCAGAATAAGCCTCATGTATGACATTGGCTTCTACCATCAAGTTGTCATAAATAAACTCAGCAGGATAGGTGTTATTAGCATGAATACCTCCCACTTTTGCTGCGGCCAAAACAATATAGTCTGGCTTTTCTGTCTGCATGAAGTCTCTTACGGCCTGCTGGTTGCAGAGATCTAACTCGGCATGTGTGCGACCTACAATATTTTCAATACCGAGGGCATGCAATTGACGGATAATGGCAGAACCTACCATGCCACGGTGTCCGGCAATATAGATATTTGAGTCTTTATTCAATACATTATTCATTGTTATTTATTCGTTATCAATTATTCATTATAGTCAAAGGTTTTAAAGCCTTCTTTTTTACACAGCTCATCACGTTGTGCGATGGACAGATCTTCGCGCACCATTTCAGCCACCATTTCTGCCAGCGTGATTTGTGGCACCCAGCCTAATTTCTCTTTCGCTTTCGTGGGATCGCCCAATAAGGTTTCCACTTCTGTCGGACGGAAGTAGCGTTCATCCACCTGTACCACCACCGTGCCTTCTTTTAATGCTGTATTCCCAGGCTCAACAATAATACCTTTTTCATCAATACCTTTGCCTTCCCAACGCAACTTTATACCCAGCTCATCAGCCGCTGCATTCACAAAGTCACGCACTGAATATTGAACTCCCGTGGCAATACAAAAATCATCCGGCTCATCCTGCTGCAACATCAACCATTGCATTTCGACATAATCCTTGGCATGGCCCCAGTCACGCTTGGCATCTATATTACCCAGATAAAGACAGTCTTGCAGTCCCAAGCTGATGCGGGCAATCGCACGAGTGATTTTACGGGTCACAAAGGTTTCACCGCGCAATTTAGACTCATGATTAAACAAAATGCCATTACAGGCATACATGCCATAGGCTTCACGGTAATTGACCGTGATCCAATAGGCATACAACTTAGCTACCGCATAAGGGGAACGAGGATAAAATGGGGTGGTTTCTTTTTGCGGAACTTCTTGAACCAAGCCATATAATTCAGAAGTTGAGGCCTGATAATAACGCGTCTTTTTCTCTAAGCCTGAAATACGTATCGCTTCGAGAATACGCAAAGCGCCCAGTCCTACGGTATCTGCCGTATATTCTGGGCTTTCAAAGGATACCGCCACATGACTCTGCGCACCGAGGTTATAAATTTCATCAGGACGTACTTCCTGAATGATGCGCACTAAGTTCATCGAGTCACTTAGGTCACCATAATGCAAAATGAAATTGCGATTACTAACATGTGGATCTTGGTACAAGTGATCGATTCTATCGGTGTTAAAAGAAGAGGCGCGACGCTTAATACCATGCACTTCATAGCCTTTTTCTAATAAAAACTCAGCCAAATAAGCGCCATCCTGACCTGTTACACCCGTAATTAGTGCTTTTTTCATCGTTATTTAAATCCTTAATATGGCAATTGAACAAGATTAGCTATTTATTTACATCAAGCTCGTCTTTTATTGAGACTTATTATACACAAGTGGCTGCTATTAATTTCATTTTATTCACTACTCATTTATAATTCAGCAATGTCTATTCTAACATTTTTTTCACATATTATTTTTGCCGTCTCATTGTTTGTTATCTCTTTTGCTATCACTTGGTTCATGTGCCATAAGGTAGCGATTATGGATCATCCTAATGAGCGCTCATCTCATCAAATTGCTGTACCGCGTGGCGGAGGCATCGCCATCGTCATTACTTTTTTTATTGGCATGCTGGTGATTTATTTTGTGGGGGATAATACCCATATCAAACAAGAGTATATGCAAGGCTTTATCATCTCCTCACTGCTCATCGCAGGCATCTCATTTTATGATGACATCAAGAGCAAATCCGCCCGCTTTAAACTGATTTCACAACTCATCGCAGTCTTATTAGTCTTATGGTTCGGCATTGTACTTGATGAGTTGGCATTTCCTATTGTGGGCTATGTTAAACTGGGCTGGATAGGCTACGTGCTCTCACTATTTTGGATCATAGGGCTCACCAATGCCTATAATTTTATGGATGGGCTGGATGGACTCATCAGTGGCATTACTGTCATTGCCAGTTTGTTTTTTATGGCCATCAGCTACTATGGCGGCAGTCATTTCGTCTATATCAGCTGTTATACACTACTTGCCGGTTCACTCGGCTTTTTGATGCTCAATCGCTCCCCGGCAAAAATATTCATGGGTGACGTAGGGAGCACATTTATCGGTTTTACCTTTGCCACATTGGCCATTATTGCCGCACGATATGATGAAGCCCATATTTCCTTTTTTGTTGTGCCCCTACTGCTATTCAACATTATCTATGATGTGATTTTCACCCTGATACGACGCAAGCTCAAGGGTGAAAAACTCACACAGGCACACCGTACTCACTTATACCAATTGATGAACCAAATAGGTTATAGCCATCTGGAAGTGTCATTAAGCCATTATTGCATGGCCTTCTTGCAAGGGATTGGAGCACTGTGGATGGTGCAATTACAGGGTTCCAATCGGATCTATATTTTTCTCCCGTTTCTTGCCTTACAAATTATTTATAGCGTATTAGTGATACGCAAGGCCAAAGAAAAAAATATTTTATAAACAATACCGGTGCACGCCAACAACAACTTCTGCTTCATGAATGGATATATGCATTTTTGGATTCTAACATATCATTTCATTTCAAATTTTGGGCCACTATACCCAATCAGCAATTCTCGCTGAGATGAACAATTGAGTTGTAGTGGTGCTTACCAAGCAGAAATAAAAAAACTTTTCGCAGTAACTTTAGCAAAATTAAAAAAATCGAATAAAAAGCTTGCATTTTGAGAAACAAGAGATCAAACCCTTGTTTTTCAATTGGTTGAATGACTTCATGTTAAAAAATATTTCCCTTTTATATGCTTGGTACTGTGAATTTTGGCCTCTTTAAGTCAGCAAAAAAAACATTTAAGTTTTTCTGCCCTGAAACAGGCCATCTCACTGCACTTTCATGCAATCAAAGATAGCCGAGTACAAGGAAAGTGTGATTACAGTCAACATGATGTGCTTATGAGTGCTTTTGCCTGCATGTATTTTCAAGATCCCTCTTTAAGTGAATTGATGTGTTCTGGAACGATAGAGCCGTTCCATTCACCCAAGGTATTTTCACAACGGTAATGATCCTGTTACAATATCTTCACGGCACAGGCTGAGGAGCCGATGGCCGTCAACGGTAATGGGCGGCATTTATGTCGCCTTTTACCCCTCTTCAATCAATCGATTTAAGCTATTTCCTGCTGTATTTCATAATCGACTGGTGACAAATAATCATTAGCCGAATGAAGTCGCTCCCGATTATAAAATACCTCAATATATTCAAATATTGCCTGCTTTGCTTCTACTCTGGTTTTGAATCGACAATGGTGCGTCAATTCAGTTTTCAAACTATGAAAGAAGCTCTCTGATACAGCATTGTCCCAGCAATTTCCTTTGCGGCTCATAGACTGAATTATGTTATGATCCGACAATATTTTTCTATGACTATCAGAGGCATATTGGCTACCTCGGTCAGTATGCCAAAGCAATCCATCCATTGGTTTACGCTTCCATATGGCCATCAGTAAAGCATCATTGACTAGCTTGGCTTTCATTCGCTCATCCATCGACCAGCCAACAATTTGCCTAGAGAATAAGTCAATGACAACCGCTAAATATAACCAGCCTTCCTTGGTGGCAATATAGGTAATATCACCCACATAGTAGCGATCAGGTTGAGAGACAGTAAACTCTCTTTCCAGTAAATTTGGAGATATACGCTTATTATGCTTGGAATTAGTCGTCGCTTTAAAGCGTCTCTTCGTTTTACAAAACAAACCGGCTTTTTTCATTAATCGACCAATTCTCCGGCGGCTTATATGAACGCCTTTTTCAGCCAGTTTTCTTTTAAGACGACGGGTTCCATAAGTCTTGCGACTGTCTTCAAACAGTTTTTTAGCTGCTCAGTAAGCGCTTCATTTTCTTTCTCTCTATCCGTTTTAGGAGAGCTAACCCAATCATAATAGCAACTACGGGAAACATCCATAAAACGGCACAGAATCGTTACCGGGTAATCTTTAGCCTGATCAGTTATCCATGCGTACTTCACAAAGTTTCCCTTGCAAAGTACGCTGTGGCCTTTTTAATAAATCACGCTCCTGAATCACTTTTGCCAATTCCGGTTTTTTTCAGACGTTTTACTTCATCATAAATGTGTTCATCACTTCTATTGGCTACCGTCTTTGTCCACATTAAATTTCAGAAACAGATGGAAGAGGAACAGAATCAAAATAATTTACGCACTCTTTTTAATGTTGAAAAAATTCCTAAAAATAGTCAACTAAGAGACATTTTGGATCTCATACCCTCTAAAACATTTGCACCTGCATTTAAAGATTTATTTGAACGACTCAGACGACATAAGCATCTTGAAGAGTATGCCATATTACCCAACACATTGCTTTGTGTTATTGATGGCACGCAATATTATTCCTCTAAGCAAATCCATTGTGACTGTTGTCTTCATAAAGAATATAGAACGGGTGAAATAACCTACAGTCATGCTGTTTTACAAGGTGCCATTATGCACCCCGATAAAAAACAAGTGCTCCCTGTCATGCCTGAAGCAATACAAAATACGGATGGTACAAAAAAAAACAGGATTGTGAAAGTAATGCAGCCAAACGTTTTATAGCCAATCTAAAAAAAGCACATCCAAGACAAGGATTTATGATTTGTGGTGATGGTTTGATGTCACATCAACCTATGATTGATGTGTCAACACTTTTCCGGACAGTTTTCTAAATATTTTTTTGGCTGTTTCAAGTGATTTTTGTCATTTTGTATTTCCTATCATTTTAGTTTCTCATGTTAACTTTAAACAGATGAAGAGAAAGGGCTTTGCCCTCTGGAACGATAGAGCCGTTCCATTCACCCAAGGTATTTTCACAACGGTAATGATCCTGTTACAATATCTTCACGGCACAGGCTGAGGAGCCGATGGCCGTCAACGGTAATGGGCGGCATTTATGTCGCCTTTTACCCCTCTTCAATCAATCGATTTAAGCTATTTCCTGCTGTATTTCATAATCGACTGGTGACAAATAATCATTAGCCGAATGAAGTCGCTCCCGATTATAAAATACCTCAATATATTCAAATATTGCCTGCTTTGCTTCTACTCTGGTTTTGAATCGACAATGGTGCGTCAATTCAGTTTTCAAACTATGAAAGAAGCTCTCTGATACAGCATTGTCCCAGCAATTTCCTTTGCGGCTCATAGACTGAATTATGTTATGATCCGACAATATTTTTCTATGACTATCAGAGGCATATTGGCTACCTCGGTCAGTATGCCAAAGCAATCCATCCATTGGTTTACGCTTCCATATGGCCATCAGTAAAGCATCATTGACTAGCTTGGCTTTCATTCGCTCATCCATCGACCAGCCAACAATTTGCCTAGAGAATAAGTCAATGACAACCGCTAAATATAACCAGCCTTCCTTGGTGGCAATATAGGTAATATCACCCACATAGTAGCGATCAGGTTGAGAGACAGTAAACTCTCTTTCCAGTAAATTTGGAGATATACGCTTATTATGCTTGGAATTAGTCGTCGCTTTAAAGCGTCTCTTCGTTTTACAAAACAAACCGGCTTTTTTCATTAATCGACCAATTCTCCGGCGGCTTATATGAACGCCTTTTTCAGCCAGTTTTCTTTTTAAGACGACGGGTTCCATAAGTCTTGCGACTGTCTTCAAACAGTTTTTTAGCTGCTCAGTAAGCGCTTCATTTTCTTTCTCTCTATCCGTTTTAGGAGAGCTAACCCAATCATAATAGCAACTACGGAAACATCCATAAAACGGCACAGAATCGTTACCGGGTAATCTTTAGCCTGATCAGTTATCCATGCGTACTTCACAAAGTTTCCCTTGCAAAGTACGCTGTGGCCTTTTTAATAAATCACGCTCCTGAATCACTTTTGCCAATTCTTTTTTCAGACGTTTTACTTCATCATAAATGTGTTCATCACTTCTATTGGCTACCGTCTTCACCGGTTTGGAATATTTACTGATCCAGGTATGTAGAGTATTTACATTAACACCTAGCTCCCTGGCAGTCTGAGAAACGGGTTGATCCGTCTCATTAGCTAATTTGACAGCTGATTCTTTAAATTCTGATGTATAGCTTTTATTCGGTTTTTTTGTTTGATCATTCATTTTATTATCTTTTAGTTATTTTAAGTTGTGTGTCCGGTTAAGTATAGCCACATTAGATAGAAGATATAATTGAAGAAATGATGCATTATTTATTGGTTGCCAAACCTGGTGATCACACATATTTATTTGAATGGCTTGAAGCATTTTCTGAACTCCCATCAATGGACTGGATTGACGAAAAAGGGCACCAACATCATTATCGATGGAAAAATAATGTCCCTTTACATGGCGAAAAAAATGCCATTGAAGTTAACTTTTTTGAATATACCCTCACCAATACCGCAGGGAAAATTATCTACCGAAATAGCTGGGTCACCGACATAAAGATCAGTGAACATAATATTCAAACAATGACCCAGGCGGGTCGATGTCGTTGGAAAATAGAAAACGAATGTTTCAACACATTAAAGAACCAAGGCTATCACATTGAGCATAATTATGGTCATGGGAAGAAGCACCTGAGCTTTAATATGTATCTGTTAACCTTGCTGGCTTTTTATTTCCATCAAATTTTTGAATTAACCGATGGGGCTTATCAAGCTTGTCGTAAAAAGTTTGGCTCTAAAAAATTAATGTGGGAAAAGTTCAGAGGGGTTATTACCTTTTTTGTGATGGACTCCTGGGAACATTTAATGGATTTTTTATTGTACAGAGACGATTATGAGGAGATGAGACCTGTAAAAATAAGAAAATAAACCTATTTTAGGGAAAATGCGTCGATTAAACGCAGCATCTCCCGTGCCTGCTATTTAGAAAGAAAGAACAAAAAAAATTTTAAAAAGCATCAGGCAAACAAAAAATGCTGTTTTCAGCTTAATTCATAAGAATAAGTTACTTCACCGAGTTTTGCTGATACCCAATGAATCGACTTAGCTTGCCAGTTTCTTTTTTGTTATACTCAAAAACATGAAAAAACTGCCCATTGCCATCACCACATTTGCTGATATTCGCGACCCCGAACAAAATTATCTCTATGTCGATAAAACAGCGACTGCTCTACGCTTAGCTGACCGTGGTAGATATTATTTTCTCTCCCGTCCTCGGCGCTTTGGTAAGTCTTTATTTCTAGACACTCTGAGTGATTTATTCCAGGGAAATAAAGCCTTATTTGAAGGTCTGGCGGCTTATGAGCAATGGGATTGGTCTGTGAGCTATCCCGTGATTTCAATTTCTTTAAATTCTGGTGATTTCAGCAGTAAGCTTCAGATTCAAAAACGTATTATCAACATTCTCAAAAACAACCTAAAATACCATCAAGTCGAATGTGACGACACTCAGGATATTCCCGGTTGCTTTTCTCAGACAATTCAAAGTATTTATGAAAAACACCAACAGAAAGTAGTCATTTTAATCGATGAATACGACAAACCCATTCTGGACAACATCGCCAACCGAGAACAAGCAAAAGTCGCAAGAGAGGTATTAAAAACCTTCTATAGCGTCATCAAAGACAATGACCGCTATATTAAATTTGTCTTTATTGCCGGTGTCTCTAAATTCTCTAAAATGAACCTCTTTAGTGGCCTAAACAATCTGACTGACATTACCACCATGACCGATTATGCCGATATTTGCGGTTATACCCAGCATGATATCGAAACCACCTTTGCCGAGCATTTGCAGGATGTTGACTTAGACAAACTCAAGCAATGGTACAACGGCTATGATTATTTGGCAGGGGATGAAAAGCGGGTGTATAACCCTTATGATATTTTATTGTTTATCAACAATGGCTGTCACTATGAAAACTACTGGTGGGAAACCGGCAATCCCTCTTTTTTAATTGAGAAGCTTAAAGAACAGAATTATTACATTCCTAATCTGGAAAACATTATTGTTTCCAAAGAAATTCTTAACACCTTTGATATCGAAAAAATTGACCTCGTCGCACTACTTTGGCAAACCGGCTACCTCACTTTCGCCAATAAGGTTTTAACCTATGATGAGGCCTATGATTATCAGCTCAAAGTGCCCAATCGAGAAATTCAGAAGTCTCTAAACCAGTTGTTTATTAACTACCTTACCGATCAGTCCCTGGAAGTTCGCCCCCAACAACAACAAATTTATCAGGCCATTAGTGATGACATCACACAACTAGAAAGCACGCTAAGCGCTCTTTTTGCCGCTATCCCCTACAACAACTACGCCAATAAAATCATTGAACGCTATGAAGGCTACTATGCCTCGGTAGTCTTTACCTATCTCATGTCCCTAGGCTTTCCCTGTGTCGCAGAAGATGTCACCCATAAAGGCAGAATTGACCTGACCATCAAACTACCCCATCGCATCGTCATCATTGAGTTTAAAGTGGATCAGCAAGAAACCGCACTCGCGCAAATCAAGACCAAGCGCTATTGGGAAAAATACCTTATAGAAGCTAAAACTCAGCAACAAGAAATTGTCTTGGTCGGGATTTGTTTTAGTAGTGCCAATAAAAATATTACAGAATTTGAAGTAGAACAGGTAGATATTTCAATATGATGCCATTAACACTGCAAACGCTCACACTCAAAGGTAGAAATATTTCTTGCTTGCGTATCAAAGGTTATACCCAGCAGATAAATAGGCAGGTTTTCAGCTAAGTATTTCTCATGGTATTGCTTTTCTTTGATCTGCTCTAAGGCCGAAGTCCCGTCTGTTTTAAACTCACAAATATAGATGGCATTGTCCAGTTTTATAGTTAAATCAATTCTGCCCTTATTGGTGACATCTTCACCGACGATATCAAAGCCTAAGGCTTTGATATAGGCATAAAAGAGACTGACATAGTAACCTTCATATTCATACATCTTGTTATTTGTGAACAGATTATAGGGGATGGATGCAAACAGTGCTTTTATGTTAACTTCCAGTTTAACTAAGTCTTCCTCTAAAAGAGCATACAGGATATTATCATTGACTTGTACTGAGTTTTGGATTTTACTCATAAAGTCCGCTATGCTACCCATCAGTGATATTTTCACCTCCTGATTAGGGATATCCAATTGGTAGCGTATGCCTTTTGGTGTCTCTTTCGTGTCTACGATAGTCAAATACCCCGTCTGCCACATCAACGTTTCAAGTTCAATATAATCGACATCAAAACTGTTTAACATTGTCTCATCTTTGATAATATTTTCTAAATTGGGCAAGAAATAGTTATTTTTTTCGATTATCTTTAAAAGAAAGCTGGGCGTTGCTGTTGAGAACCAGTAATTTCTAAATTCAAAATTGTTTGAGATAAAAAGCAGAATATCAAAGGGATTGTAAACGCCTTCGCCTAAAAACTTGTAGCCGTTATACCAGGTCTTAATCTTCTCAAAATCTTGCCCTTCCAAATGCCGGGCAAAGGTTGTTTCTATATCATTTTGTGTATAGCCACAAATGGTGGCGTATTTGTAGTGTAGGGTAATATCTTGTATGTTATTTAAGCCACTAAAAAGGCTTACTTTTGAGAACTTGCTGACCCCGGTGATAAAGACGAATTTTATATATTCATCACTATTTTTTATCACACTATAAAAGTTTTTAAGCAGCTCTCTATTTTCTCGTGCTATTTCAGTTTGATCAATATTATCCAGTATGGGTTTGTCATATTCATCAACTAAAACAACTACTTTTTTATTGTACTTTATATATGCCTCTTCAATGAGGCGCTTAAAACAGCCCGCAGATGAAAAGTCTTTGGGGCACTCTATGCCTAAATGCCTTTCGTTTGTATCGAGAATTTCGTATATGGTTTGGTTAAGTTTTTCTCGATCTGAAAAATCACCACTTCCAAAAGAGATATGAATGATAGGATGTTTCTCAAATGTATAGCCATTTTCATCAATACTCAGCCCTTTAAATACTGCTTTGTTACCATCAAAAATGGTCTTTAGGGTATCAAGAAAAAGAGACTTGCCAAACCTTCTCGGGCGCGACAGAAAGTAGTACTGACCATTTTCTATCAATTCTTGAGCGATATCAGTTTTATCGACATAAAGATAACCTTCATCCAGTATCGTTTTAAGTGTTGATATACCAATGGGCAATTTTTTAAGTTTCATTCGATTATTTTCAAGCTTTTTAAATTGGGAAAACGGATGGATATAACTAAGGCTTTAAGCCTCTCTCTATTGATTTTCGTAACAGAGTATTAATCAATGTTTGATAGGCTATATGTTGCTCAGCAGCATATTTTTTTAGGTAAATTAATACATCATTATCAATGCGCATCGTCGTTGGTACTTTTTTCGATGCATAAAAACGACCACGCACACCTTCACTAAAATCATAATGTTCATCTAACTCAAAATCATCATGTTTTGCTCTTTCTTCAATAGGTTTCATAAGTTTGTACCTCTTGTTTATTGGCTTCCCGAGCAGAAATAATCCGGATGATTTCCCGACCATCATCAGAAAAAAAAAGATTTGCAACCACCAGAATTTTTCTTGTTTTTGCAGCCCCTAATGTGATCCACTGTTCTTCACGATAATTAAACCTAAAATCTAACTGCGATATTTGTAAGGGATCATCAAACACCTCCCTCGCCTTCTCAAAGTCCCTAATCGGTAAATTCAGAAACCTCTAAAGCAGTTGTTTATTAACTATCTTACCGATCAGTCCCTGGAAGTTCGCCCCCAACAACAAATTTATCAGACCATTAGTGATGACATTACACAACTGGAAAGTACGCTAAGCGCCTTATTCGCCAGTATTCCCTACAACAATTACGCCCCGAAGGAAGTGCCCTTGGGGTACGCTAACAAAGTTATTGAGCGTTACGAAGGCTACTATGCCTCGGTAGTTTTCACCTATCTCATGTCCCTAGGCTTTCCCTGTGTCGCAGAAGATGTCACCCATAAAGGCAGAATTGACCTAACCATCAAACTATCTCATAGAAGCCCAAACTCAGCAACAAGAAATTGTCCTGGTTGGGATTTGTTTTAGTAGTGCCGATAAGAACATTACTGAGTTTGAAGTAGAAGAAGTCGGTGTAACAGAATAACAATCAATCTAAGGCGATTATTTTCAACCTTTTTATAGTTACTTCTCCAGCAGTTGCAATCGGATCTAACCTCATCACACGGCCTAAATTATTAACACCTATAAATGCATGGACAGTATTCTCACCTTTTTTGACTGGGAAGCGTAGTGAGTTTTTTTCTGAAAGAGCGCGCGTTTTCTGAGTCGATTCAGTATAATAAATCTGTAGTCTTGACTCAACAGAGGAGGTCATTTGTATATCTATTAGGTATCGCGTATTTGCTTTAAATGATAGCAGTGGGAAATTAATCCGGGGATCATCACCTGCTGATTTCACAAACAAATCACCACTATCGTTCACTGAACGATGAACAGTTCCTTTGATCGAAAGTTTATCCCAGTCATTTGCAAACAAAAAAGAGTTTGAATTTCCTTGTTCTGACGTAGAAGATGAGCCGATCACATCAAAAAAAAACTAATCCATAAAATCAGTGACAACAAAGAAAGCGCCAAAGTAAACCACATGACCTTTTGGTTTAAGTTGGTGACTTTTAACAAAAAACGTGTCACCGTCTCTAAATCATGTATTTTTTTAGGAATCGAAGCTGTTGGAACACCTTTAACGGGTATTGTCTTGGTGTTTTCGGCAATACGGCAGAGAGCCCCCGTTCCTTCAATTGCAGACTTGTATTTTTCCGCAATTTCTTTCGACAGGTTTCTTTTTAAGACTGTTTTCTCTTTTGAAAACAATTGTTTGACAAGTTCAGGATTATTGTTAAAAAATTGCTCAAGATTCTTCTTAACAACGACATCACAGCCATCTTTAATTTTCCGTTCAAAAACTAAATTGTATGTTTTTTCTAGATCTTCACTCAACATTCTATCTCAGCATTAATCATTCTTAAAAACATTCAATTATCACTGTCTATACAATACGGTGATAATGAAACTTTAATGTGGCTCTATACATCAGAATTTAAAGAATCAGCTGTCAAATTAGCTAATGAGACGGATCAACCCGTTTCTCAGACTGCCAGGGAGCTAGGTGTTAATGTAAATACTCTACATACCTGGATCAGTAAATATTCCAAACCGGTGAAGACGGTAGCCAATAGAAGTGATGAACACATTTATGATGAAGTAAAACGTCTGAAAAAAAGAATTGGCAAAAGTGATTCAGGAGCGTGATTTATTAAAAAGGCCACAGCGTACTTTGCAAGGGAAACTTTGTGAAGTACGCATGGATAACTGATCAGGCTAAAGATTACCCGGTAACGATTCTGTGCCGTTTTATGGATGTTTCCCGTAGTTGCTATTATGATTGGGTTAGCTCTCCTAAAACGGATAGAGAGAAAGAAAATGAAGCGCTTACTGAGCAGCTAAAAAACTGTTTGAAGACAGTCGCAAGACTTATGGAACCCGTCGTCTTAAAAGAAAACTGGCTGAAAAAGGCGTTCATATAAGCCGCCGGAGAATTGGTCGATTAATGAAAAAAGCCGGTTTGTTTTGTAAAACGAAGAGACGCTTTAAAGCGACGACTAATTCCAAGCATAATAAGCGTATATCTCCAAATTTACTGGAAAGAGAGTTTACTGTCTCTCAACCTGATCGCTACTATGTGGGTGATATTACCTATATTGCCACCAAGGAAGGCTGGTTATATTTAGCGGTTGTCATTGACTTATTCTCTAGGCAAATTGTTGGCTGGTCGATGGATGAGCGAATGAAAGCCAAGCTAGTCAATGATGCTTTACTGATGGCCATATGGAAGCGTAAACCAATGGATGGATTGCTTTGGCATACTGACCGAGGTAGCCAATATGCCTCTGATAGTCATAGAAAAATATTGTCGGATCATAACATAATTCAGTCTATGAGCCGCAAAGGAAATTGCTGGGACAATGCTGTATCAGAGAGCTTCTTTCATAGTTTGAAAACTGAATTGACGCACCATTGTCGATTCAAAACCAGAGTAGAAGCAAAGCAGGCAATATTTGAATATATTGAGGTATTTTATAATCGGGAGCGACTGCTAATGATTATTTGTCACCAGTCGATTATGAAATACAGCAGGAAATAGCTTAAATCGATTGATTGAAGAGGGGTAAAAGGCGACATAAATGCCGCCCATTACCGTTGACGGCCATCGGCTCCTCAGCCTGTGCCGTGAAGATATTGTAACAGGATCATTACCGTTGTGAAAATACCTTGGGTGAATGGAACGGCTCTATCGTTCCAGAGGGCAAAGCCCTTTCTCTTCATCTGTTTAAAGTTAACATGAGAAACTAAAATGATAGGAAATACAAAATGACAAAAATCACTTGAAACAGCCAAAAAAATATTTAGAAAACTGTCCGGAAAAGTGTTGACACATCAATGTCGGTTACAAAATCAATAAGCAAGATGGTTTCGTAGCCGGTCGTGCTGGACAAATCTATGAGTGTGCCGCCCTATTGGATCACAGTCTAAAAGAAAAAGGCATTCGTGATAAGTTTGAAATACATTTCTTTTCTTCTAATGTTGAACCCGGTGAAACGGGTAATATTACCGACCGTTTGCAAGAAAGAAACATCATTCTTGACTATGGCTATGAGCCTGTAGAATTCATTGAAGGTGGCATGAAGGATGCGGATGGAAGCATTCGTAAGGCTGATTTAGTCATGTATTCACCTGGCATTACCGGTGCTAAATGGCTGGCCGATTCTTGTATTAGTGTTTCAAAAGGTGGTCATATTGATGTTGATAAGTATGGTCAGGTTAAAGGTCTGAGCAACGTCTTTGCTGCAGGTGATTGTGCTAGTCATGAAGATCCACCACCCTGGGTGCCCCATCAGGCTCACATGGCACAACTTCGTTCTGAAGCCACGGCAAAGAATATTAATGCCGTCGTTGATGGTAAAGCAGCCAATACCACCTATCGTTATGAGCTTTCCTGCATTTTAAACATGGAAAATGATGGTATGTGGATGCATATGTCCAGTGATGGCAAGCCACCTTTCTGGAATTTATTTCCCCGTCGTTCAAAGAATCTCACCAAGTTAAAAGACTTATTTGAAAGGCTTTATTTGGTCTATTTAAAGTTTATGTAAGCCATACTAAGCTTTAAATTTGTAGGATGTGATGAGGTACGAAGCGCATCAAAAACGTTTGATTTAAGCCATTGATGCGGTTCGTACCTCACCACATCCTACATCTGACGTGTCAGGAGCTTGTCATGGTTTAATGACAATTAGGATCATGGGCGGGAAATTCATGTCCATGCTGTTCAACTTGAATGGTTGCATGTTCAACACTAAAGTTGTCATGCAGGTGTGATTGGATTTTAGCGAGAAATTGATTATCAATCTTCTCCGAAGAGACAACCAAATGTACCGATAATGCTGTGATTGTGGTACTAATTGCCCAAACGTGTAAATCATGAAAATTATACACTTCATCAATATCTGATAAATACTGCTTAATGCCGGGCATATCAATATTTTCCGGTACAGCATCAATGGAAAGATTGAATGAGTCGCGTAACAGTCCCCAGGTACCGATCAAAATAATCATCACGATGGCAATACTCATCAGAGGATCAATGATCAGCCAACCCGTTTGCCAGATAATTAAACCGGCTATAGCAACTCCCAATGAAATAGCTGCATCGGCTGCCATGTGCAAATAAGCGCCACGGATATTAAGATCATGCCCCTGATCAGAGACAAATAATAAGGCGGTGATGGTATTGATCACCACACCAATTAAAGCCACTATGATAACGGTCGTTGTGGCTATGGGCTGTGGCTCATTAAAACGTCCTACGGCTTCCCAAACGATGCCACCCAGTGCAAGTAAAAGTACAATTGCACTGGCAACAGAGGCGATAACCGTCATTTTTCGATAGCCATAAGTCCTTTTTTCTGTAGTTGGCTTATTGGAAAAATAAAAAGCGCCCCAGGCCAACAACAAGCCTAATACATCACTGAGGTTATGACCAGCATCAGCCAACAAAGCTAATGAACCAGCCAAAACCCCATAAATCGACTCAATAATAACAAAAATAATGTTTAAGCTAATGCCAATGGCAAAGGCCTTATTATAATTTTTACTACCATGTGAGTGATTATGTGCCATTTGAATTTAATCTTTCTTGTTAAATTTAGCTTTAGAAAAGAAGATGAATAGACATGGTACAACAAATAAAGTTAAAAATGTTGCACTAATGAGACCACCTTCAATGACGCTGGCTAAGGGCTTTTGAATTTCAGCACCAACACCTTTTGACATCAGTACTGGCACTAGACCTAATGCAGATGTTAAAGCGGTCATTAATACCGGCCTTAAACGTGATACCGCACCATCATATACCGCATTTTCCATGTCTTGACCACTTTCAATCCGTTGGTTGATACTTTCGACCATCACCACACCATTCAACACGGCGACCCCAAACAAAGTAATAAAACCTACCGAGCTGGGTACCGACAAATATTGCCCCGTAAAGTACAGGGCAAATATACCGCCGATTAAAGCTAAAGGTACATTAACAAGAATCAATAATGCCTGACCAACTGAATTAAAAGCAAAATAAAGTAACAAAGCAATTAATGCGATAGAGATCGGCACTACAATCATTAAGCGACTTTGGGCACGTTGTTGGTTTTCATATTGACCACCAATGTCGATACTATAGCCAACAGGTAATTCAACATTGTCAGCAATGGCTTGTTTAATATCATTAACCACACTGCCCATATCACGACCTTGCACATTGGACTGAATAACCACACGACGTTGTACATCATCACGACGAATTTGTGGTGGACCCGATTCAATTTCAACCTTGGCTACATCAGACACACGCACCCAGGCACCATTGGCCGCCTGAAGTCGTAAATCTTTAATTGCCTGCGCAGAATTGCGGTATTGTTCTTTTAAGCGAACATAAATATTATAGCGCTCATTACCTTGAATAACCTGGCCTGCGGTTGCACCACCAACGCCATTTTCAACCAAGGACATGACTTGTGAGATGGACAAGCCAAAACGTGCTAAGGCTTTTCTATCAGGGCGAATAACCAATTGTGCTTCACCAGCAATTTGTTCCATCGCCACATCCACTGCGCCATCAATTTTTTTAACTTGTTCTTCAATTTCCTTGCCCTTGCTCGCAAGTACGGACAAATCTTTACCAAAGAGTTTAATGGCTAATTGTGCTTTTACACCCGATAATAATTCATCAACACGGGTAGCAATCGGCTGTGAGAAATTGAATAACAAGCCGGGATGAATTTCAAGTTTTCGTTCCATCAAATCTTGTAATTCAATACGATTGGATGCTGAAGTCCATTCTTCCACTGGTTTTAAACCAATATAAATTTCAATATTGTTAACCGGTTCAGGATCCCCGCCAATTTCAGCACGCCCGACACGACTTAATGTGTACGTGACTTCAGGGAAGCTCATCAATTCTAACTCAAGTTTTTTTGCGACATTGATTGATGTTTCCATACTGGCAGAAGGTGCTAGCGTGGTTCTTAAGTTGATTGTACCTTCCTCAAGTTCGGGTACAAATTCTGTACCGATATTGGGGACTGTTGAAGCGGCACCTAAAAATAATAGCACTGAAAAAATGACTACCACATAAGGTCTATTTAAAGCCGCTCTGAGACTTTTCTTATAGAGATATTCCAACGGCACTAGCACCGGACTTTGTCTGGGTTTAATCCCCCTTCTAAACAAATAAGTCGCTAATGCTGGCACCACTAATAAGGCTACAATTAATGCGCCTAGAATGGCCAACATAATACTTATCGCCATGGGCTGAAAGAGCTTAGCCTCAACGCCTTCAAACGAAAAAATGGGCGAGAAAACCACTAAAATAATCATCGCGGCAAAGAAAACCGGTCTGGCAACTTCTTTACCGGCTTGCTTGATACGCAAAGCAATACCATGCTCATCATGTTGTACATCATAAGGGTCTGAATCATTCAAGGCTACATGATCAGAGACATCTTTATCATGCTGTCTATCCGGTTGACTGAGGTGTTTAAAGATATTTTCTACCATCACCACAGAGCCATCAACCAGCATACCAATGGCGACGGCTAAACCACCTAATGACATTAGGTTTGCTGATAGTCCGTACCATGACATAACCATTAATGCCATACCAATGGATAAGGGAATGGAGATAAGCACCAAAAATGTCGCGCGAATATTAACCAAAAATAAGGCTAAAATAATGATAATAAAAATAAATGCCATTAATAGTGCATCAACAACCGTTTGAACTGCTTTGGTTATTAAATCAGCCTGATCATAAAAACCATCAAAGGTCACACCTTCAGGCAAGGCTTGTTGAATGAGCTCAACACGCCCATTAATACCATCAATCGTAGCTTTAGTATTTGAGCCCATACGTTTAAGGACAATACCAGAGACCACTTCACCCAGCGCTTCAATCTTGCCATCACTGGTACGTCGAGTCATGGTAACTGCACCCTGACGAATTTCCTGACCAAATTCTACCTTGGCTAAATCCCCGACTTTAACAACAATGCCATCTTTTTCTAATACTGGAATATTAGCAATATCCGTTAGGCCTTTTGTACCACTACTGAGCCAACCCACACCACGGATAACAAGTTGTTCCTGCCCACGATCCATATACCAGCCACCAGAATTTTTATTGCCTGCTTCAATTTTTTCTATCACGTCACTGATGGTTAAACCATAGGATAATAATTTAGACGGTTCAATATTCACCTGATACTGTTTTACTTCACCACCAAATGAAAGCACATCGGTAACGCCATCTACCGGCATGAGCAATAATTTAACTACCCAATCATTTAAACTTCTTAAGGCCATCGAGTCATAACCTGAGTCAGGATCAGCCACCAGTAAGTATTGATAAACTTGTCCAAGGCCAGATGTATTAGGACCAATTTCAGGTGTACCCACTCCTTCTGGAATCATTTCTTTGGCTTGTTGTAAGCGTTCAAAAACAAGTTGACGTGCAAAATAAATATCAGTACCTTCTTTGAAGACAATCGTGATACCAGACAGGCCTGTTTTAGAAATTGACCGTACCTCTTCTACGTCAGGCAAGGCATACATGACCGACTCAATAGGAAAGGTAATTAACTGTTCTACTTCTTCAGAAGCAAGTCCTGGCGCTTCTGTGTTGACTGCCACCTGAACATTGGTGACATCAGGAAAGGCATCAAGATTTAATTTTGGTATGACCAGATAACTGGCAAAGCCAAAGACTATCAATGCAATGATAACCAGCAAGCGGTTACAAACTGACCAATCGATTAATCGATTAAACATAATAAATTCTCCACACACTTTTTTCGTAAATTATGTGTATTTTGGGTTTCTTTAAAATTGAACTAAAAATAGCGTTAAATCTTTAATCGAATTAATGGTTATGTGGATCAAATCCACCCTTGGCCATTTCGGAAGCGAGAAAAAAAGCCCCTTCAACAGCGACACGTTGTCCGGACTTTAAGCCCTTGATACGATGCATGCCATTAATGGTATTTTCTAATTCAACTTCATCTTGCTTAAAGACACCGGGTTCCTGTTCAATAAATACTGTCCAGTCACCATCTGAAGAACGCATTAGAGCGGTTTCAGGGAGTAATATCACATTTTCTTTCATCGGTATTTCTAAAAACACCTGGGCAAATAAACCGGCGTGGAGTAAATGCTTGGTATTCTTTATTGATAGGCGAATTTTTCTAGTACGCGTTTGCTCATCAATCGCATGACTATCATGAATGACTTTAGCGGTAAATGTTTTACCACCAACAATAACTCTAGCCTTGGTTCCAACCGCAATGCGCTGACCGATTTGTGGTGCTAACAGCGCTTCGACCCACACATCATTTTCATCAACTAAACGCGCAATAGTTGAGCCAGATGCTAAGAACTGTCCTGACTGGAAATTATCTTCAAGGATTACGCCATCATGAGGTGCTATAACCGGGTATTCACCTGATTTGTAGCTATTTTTACCATTCATTAGGGCTGTAATAAGCTTATTGTTAAAACCATAGGCTTGTAATAGTGATTTGTTTTTCTCTAAATCAGCCTTAGCCGTAATAAAGCGTTTAGCACCAACAGTTTGTTTGCCTAAACTACGAACGCGTTGCCATTCTGATAAGGAGACTTTAAGTGCATTCTGTGCAGTCGCAATATCGAGGCTATAAAGAATGGCAATGATATCGCCCTTATTAACATGCTGTCCCAATACTACTTTGCGCTTAAGCACTTTTGAGTCAATTTGTGTCGTCAATAAGGTTGTATTGTAGAGGTCATTGACTATTTCTCCGGGCGCAGAAATAACTTGATTGACATTTTTTTGCAGCTTAACTGATTTAACAACAATACCTGCCATCACCTGTTGCTCTGCAGACAATTTAACTAAGCTTGGCTCTTCTTCATCTCCATGCCCATGCCCATGACCATGTTCGTCTTTATCATCGTGCTCGTCTTTATCATCGTGCTCGTCTTTATCACCGTGCTCGTCTTTCTCTTCATGGCCATGCTCGTCTTTATCGTCATGCTCATCTTTATCATTATGAGCGGCTTTAGTTTCATCACCATGTCCATGTTCTTCATGGTCATTATGAACATCATGGGTATTTGTTTCCGCAGTGACATAATTTAACGATGAGAATGCAATAATAATGCTTATCGCTAATAGATTTTTGGTCAATTTAGTGTGTTTATTTTTTAACATAATTTTACTCAATTTATTCTATAGGAAAGATAGGTATTTAAAGGCTATTGAGCCATTTTTTGACCTGGCTGGAAGCTAATAGCCACTCAACCCAAGCTTTATGCATTTCCCCATTTAATTCGATACTTGCAATCAGCGTATCAGTACGTTGACGCAAAGCAAACAAATAGTCAGAGGTGGATATATCACCACTTTTCCATTGTTTATTTAACAGTTTTTGGGTGTTTTTTAAGCGTGAGCCAGTTAATCTTTCCCAGCTTAAAACGCGTGTTTTTAAGGCCTTATAATTGATCAAACTTTGCTCGATATTATTTTTCAATAAGCGTTGTTGCTCTTTTAACTCAAGTTCTGTTTGATTAACCCTATGTAAGGCTGCACTGTATTCCGCAGAAAAGGTATTTCTCACATTCAAAGGTATTGATAACTCTAAAAGAACAGTGTTTCTATTTCCATCACGCCCTGCTCCCAAGCCAATCGTAGGATTTACTTTCTTATTGAGTTGGGCGATTTTTGATTGAGAAACTGATTGCTCTAATTGTTTTTTAGCCAATTGAACCCTAAGACCTGAATCAACCTTGCTGTCAATCTCTGCTTCAGGGACTTCATTAACCCAGATTGATGTCTTTGGGTGATAATGAAGTGCCTTACTGTTCAGGCTTTGTTGTAAATTAGCCCGTGCTTTCCGATAGCGAATTTCAGTTAAACTGATTTGTTGTAAATTTTGTGATAATGAAAGATAGGCCATTTCTGCATCAATTTGACCCACATCGCCAGCAGCTTCACGCAGTCTCAGATCATTGGATAATTTAGTCAGTAGTTTTTCCTGATCTTTAGAAACAGCCAATAATTGTTCTGACATGGCATACTCAATATAGGCAGTCAAAGCCTCAGAGAGTTTTTCTTCTACCTGCAAAACTTTATCCAGCATCACCAAGTCATAATCTACCTGACCTAATTGTGCATTGGCAGAACGCTTATCAAACCAATCAATGGTTTGGGACAAAATCATGCCGTATTCATCATCTTTATTATCAGTATAAAAAGCACCTAATTCAGGGTTATATAGAGCTTGTTGTGATGCATTACGTTGTTCATCTGCAACCAAAGTCCCTGTTTCAATCGCTTGTATAGAAGGCAGGGATTGAACTTGCGTTAGGACCCACTTTGACCATTGAGAACTATTAGAGTTTTCATTTTGACTGGAATGACTCATAGATACTTTTGACATTTCAGCAGCGAGTGCTGTTTGAGCAAAAGGAAGTATTAATAAACCACTGATGCATAGAGTAGAAAGAGGTCTAGCAGTGTGGGTTAAAATAGATTGAAAAAAATTATTTTTCATAAATATCCTAATAAATAAGTTAAAAATATAAAATTATTTAATTAGTCTATTGAATATAGTTTATTGAATGACGTCACAACATATGAATTAAAAGTAATCCAAATATTATCATTCATTAATAAATTATGATGGGGTCGTCAGCAAAATATAGCAGACACAATAGACTAACAAGCTATGTGTTAAACCGCTATTGGAGGTCTTTTGGGGAATTTTAAGGTGATTGAATAATCACTTAAAATATAGCTAAAACGGGATTGAAAAGCAGTAAAGATAAGATGTATAGATGAAAGTGATGTAAAAGTTAAGGCCGTCGTATGGCCATGACATTCATGGTGATGGTGATTGGCAGTAAAATCGTGAGAAGCCGCCTTGTATTTATTAGGTACATCAGAGTATTTATCAGGTGCATCAGAAGTTGATGAAGTCTTTGTCACGGTATGCGAATGATTATTATCAGACTGTTGATCATTTTTTTGATTATATTGACACTTGTGATTGATGCTTGAAAAAACATCATGAGCATCAATGTAGTGCTCAATAATATCAACCGTGGCATCGTGTTTGTTAGTAATATGTTTGCCAGCCATGTCATCGCTATTAGTAGCATGCAGATCAATGCCCGCCAAAACTGACTGGGTAAAGAATAACACTAACACAAAGATGATTGATTTTTTCAACATGTTGTGATTATAGACAACTATAGTCATTATTGCGATCATTTTGCGAACAAATTTGCAAAATGCTTATATACGAAAGAATAAAAAAAGTGTACATTAGAATAAAGCCATGTACTAAGCAAGTATTTACAATGTAACTGATATGTATTATCATTTACATTAAGATTAATTAAAGAGATTTAGATATGAAAGTGTTAATGCGCCCTATTACCCTGATTGCTATTTTTTGTTTATTGATTTCAAAAGTAGCTTATTCTGACACTCAGCAACTATTACAACTGATTGATTATGTCGGTGTTGACTATGGAGCAGCAGTCACAGAAGGGCAAATTACTAATCCCGGTGAGTACGGCGAGATGATTGATTTCGCAACTGGGATAAGCCAACACGCTAATGACTTACCCGAACATGCAATTAAACCGTCAATCATAGAAGGTAGTCAACAATTAACACAACTGATCAAAGATAAAGAATCTGCAGTTAAAATTAAGCAATTAGGTGCAAAAATGCACCTAAATATCATCAATGCTTATCAAATCACCGTCATTCCACGTAAAAAACCCAGTCTAAAACAAGCTAAACCGCTCTATGCTCAACATTGTGCCTCCTGTCATGGTGCAACAGGTATGGGTGATGGTGTCGCTGCAGCAGATATGTCTCCTCCTCCAATAGATTTTACTGATATAGAACGCTATCAACAACGCACTTTATACGGCCTTTATAGCACGATTACTCAGGGGGTACATGAGACTGCCATGCAGGGCTATAGTGAAAAATTAAATCCTCAAGAACGTTGGTCACTGGCTTTTTATGTCGGCAATATGGCCGCGCCAGCTGAGCCCGTAGAGATAGATAATAGTCCATTATTAGACATTGCTACATTAACCACATTGACACCTGAAAAAGCAAAGGCTGATTATGGTGTTGAGGGTGAAAAAATAATGGCATTTTTACGCCATCATCCTGAAGTTTTTTACAATGATAAATCAGGATTGGCCTTTGCTCGTACCCGTCTTGATGATGCTCTGACGGCCTATAAAAACAATGAAACAAAAAAAGCCTATAAATACGCAGTAGAAGCCTATCTTGAAGGTTTTGAATTAGTCGAACAAAATATTTCAGCCTTTGATAAATCCTTAAAACTCACCATTGAAGTCTCCATGACAGAATTACGTAATAAAATTCGTACCGGTGTTGATGTAGCAATCATAGAAAGTGATATTGAGCAAATTTATCAACACCTCGATATTGCAGATGAATTGCTAGGCAGCAGAAGCCTTTCAGGTGGCGCTGCCTTTGCCAGTGCATTTTTCATACTACTTAGAGAAGGCTTAGAAGCCTTATTGATTGTCGCTGCACTTGCGGCTTTCTTGGTCAAAACCAAACGCAAAGATGGCCTAATATTCATCCACATTGGCTGGATCTCTGCCCTACTACTCGGCGGCCTTACCTGGTGGGCCTCTATGTCTTTGTTTAACATCTCTGGTGCATCAAGAGAGATCACTGAGGGTGTGGCTGCGATAGTGGCCATGATTATTTTATTGTATGTCGGCTTTTGGATGCATGACAAAAGTAGTGCCGCAAAATGGAAAACATTTATTGATGGCAATATGAAAAAAGCCCTCAGCTCCGGCACACTATGGACATTAACAGGACTATCCTTTATTGCTGTTTACCGTGAAGTTTTTGAAACAATTTTGTTTTATCAAGCGCTTTGGATGCAAACGAGCGTTGATGGTAAAAGTATGGCATTAAGTGGTGTATTGGCGGCAATTGCAGTGCTAGTATTAGCGGCATGGTTTATCATGCGCTATAGTGTTCGTCTACCCTTGCGCCAGTTCTTCTCAATTACCGGTGGACTGATGTTTGTCCTAGCCATAGTATTTGCCGGCAAAGGTATTGCTGCACTACAAGAAGCGGGATTGATTATTTCTAGTCCGGTTAATTTTATAAGAATTGATCTCTTAGGTATTTATCCAAACTTACAGGGCTTATTATTTCAGTTAGCGCTTATTATTATTGCAGCTATCTTATGGAATAAAAAATCGGCCGGTATTCCTGCAGAAGAACAGGCCAGCTAGAATCGTAGGGTGGGTATGGCTTTATCTGCCCACGCTGAAAGTGTGCATAATGAGCTCCTGAGTCAGCGTGGGCAGATAAAGCCATGCCTACCCTACGATTACTTTATATAATTACGGATAGACGAGTTAATGAAGCAAGCTTCAACACAAAATTGCATTGGTGATGTTTCACAACTATTAGGATTGAGTACTGATACTTTGCGTTATTATGAGAAGTCAGGCTTATTGCCTCGAATTGCTAGAAATGATTCGGGGAGACGTATTTATGATGAGATGGACATTTCCAAGCTACGTTTTATTATTCGTGCTAAAAAGATGAATTTTAGCTTGGCAGAAATTTCTGACCTTTTAAAAATGCGTCAAAAACCTCAGCATGTTAAGGATGACATTCGTTTTTTAACCCGCCAAAAACTCACAGAAATAGAAAGTCATATTGACGAATTGAGCCATCTAAAAAATGAGCTGACGCTATTATTGAATTTATGCCAGAGTAGTGAGGATGGATGCCCCATTATTGATAAGTTGGATGAGCTTTGACGTTTATTCTAGTTTTATTCTATCGATCATCTTTGACCATTGTTTAATGATATTCTTTTCATCCGGTTCGGTACTGGTATTATTTTTTAGCCACAAACCTTCATCATTAAAGCTGAACATGTAACGTATATCGGGTCTATCTGATTTTTTTTCTATTTCCGGCCGCATATTATCCAGCACCAAGGGTTCTAGATTGTTATTAGGATCATTTTTGGGGGCATTTTTGGGATAGTAGAACAAAACCATATGACCCTGATGATTTTCTAAAGTCACATAAGTAACACGTAATTGTTCTTCGGGAATATCCATGGCAAGCAGGGTGAAGTATTTAGCGATAGAAAAATCTTCACAATCACCTGAATTTTTAATTAAACTCTCAAGTGGTGTGGCCCAATAATCTTTTGCATCCCAAATATCTCTGTCTTCCGCCCATTTCATTTTATTGAAAAAGTCATTGACCAGTTTGAGTTTTGTATCGGTATCCATACCCAGGCTATGAAAAATGAGTCTTTCCCATTCATTCAAACGCTGAGTGGTTTTTTTATCGTGAACAACATTGATTTGATGATTTGCCATTGCCAGTAAAAATTCATTTTTACTGGCAAAGCTCTTGTGGCTAACGAAGAACAAGCTGACTATAAAAAAATGCAGTAGAACGGATAAGAATCGATTAATTATTTTTTTCATCAATATACCACACAAGCATACGCTTAAATTATTAAAAAAAAGACATCTAATAAACTAATCCTGATTCTATTCCTCACTGCTCCTTTTTACGTATTAGCTTTATTTATTGAAGTTGATATTCATCTGCGGTGTCATCCCAGATAAATATTTGATTGCTTCGACCACCGCCTGCTGCAGGTGGGTTATTTTCCATTTCCAATAAAGCACTCGCTAAAGTTTGTTGCGCAGAGGAGCTAAAATCAGCTGGATTAACCCATTCTTCATAAGAGGTACTCCAAACGATCTGCTTAGTCTCATTAATAATACGAATAGGCTGTTCTTTGATTGTAACACTTTGTACAGGAAACACATCATTCATAGCAGGATCACCATAAAGCTCCGCATTATTATCTGCATTGGCATTAAACGCTATGCCTGCACTGAGGACAATGGCTGTTATGCTGATTGTTCTTGTATTGACTATTAATTGTTTGATTGTTTTCATGGTTCTATCCTTTTAATTGGTAACTTCTAAAAGTTGTTATTAATTGAAAGACTCACTAAAAACCACATTCGGTCTATGCTTAAAAGTATATATGAATGACTATTGCACCAACCTTACAGCAAGATTAATTTTTCTTAATGATTAATTTATGCTAATTGAATTATATAAAAATAGAATTAATTACTTCTGTTAGATTCACATTTCTTAATAGAAAATAGCGTTTTAAACTGTCCATAACGATAAAATACAAACATAGCAATACTGACAGGTAATAGCACAACAAGTCCTGCCAACATCATCCCAGAAAACATTGCATCAAAATCAATCTTGGCAAGTTCACCTCCAACGTGAGCAAGAAAGAAACTGGTTGGTATCACCCCAATTAAAGTCGCAATAGAAAATCGCCAGAGTTTTAATGGTGTTAAACCCATTGCATAACTGACAATATCATAAGGAATAATAGGGATAAATCGTGACACCAATAAGCCCCACATCAACCAGGACTGAGATTGTTCCTGCTCTAGCTTGATACGACGCCCAGAAAGCCGACATAAGGCATCATTACCCAATAGACGAGTAATTGAAAACGCAATGATTGCGCCTAGCCAAGCGCCTAGAATAATATAAATTGTCCCCCAAGTATGTCCATAAGCTGCGCCTGACGCAAGAGCAACCGCAGCACTGGGGAGCAATTTGAATAAAATAGCAAAGGCCATTAGGGCGATAATAATTAACACTCCCCAATAGCCTGTCGATTGTATATATTGTTTAAACTGCTCGGTGTCCAACAATAAAGCAACAAAGCCAGTCGCATTTAATAGCCAATAAATACCTGCCAATAAGGCGATGATCATTATAAAGACTAATATGCGTCCTGGTTTGTAATTTTTATGCACACAACTCATTTCAGATTTTATCTACAATTTTAAACGTTTCAACCTCAATGAGTTTACTATAACCGATACCGAGCTAAAACTCATCGCTGCAGCTGCGATAATAGGTGAGAGCAATAGTCCAAAGACAGGAAATAGCACACCTGCTGCCACTGGAACACCTAAGGAATTATAAATAAAGGCAAAGAATAAATTCTGGCGAATATTATTCATCACCGCATGGCTGAGTTTACGAGCCCTAACAATGCCACGCAAATCACCCTTAACCAAAGTCACACCGGCACTTTCCATTGCCACATCTGTGCCTGTTCCCATAGCAATACCAACGTGAGACTGAGCTAATGCGGGTGCATCATTAATGCCATCACCCGCCATTGCCACGATTTTACCTTCGTCTTGTAATTGTTTAACAATTTTTGCTTTTTGATCCGGTAATACTTCCGCTTCTACCCTATCAATATTTAATTGACTCGCCACAGCTTCGGCTGTTTTACGACTATCACCGGTTAGCATAACCACATGAACTCCAGCGGCATGTAAATCCTTAATTGCTTCTGCCGTTGACTCTTTGATTGGATCAGCCACACCGATCAGACCTGCCGCTTTACCATCTATTGCTAATAGCATGACTGTTTGACCTTTCTCACGACCTTTATCAGCTTGCTCTGGTAAATCGCCAGCAGTTATTGATAAGCTTTCAAATAATTTCAAATTACCCAGTGCTAATTTATGACCATCAACCAATCCCGTAACACCCATACCGGTAATGGATTCAAAACTATCAGCCGCATTAAGACTAATGCCCTTCTCTTCTGCACCTTTAACAATGGCTTCTGCTAAGGGATGTTCACTGGCACGCTCTAAACTGGCGGCTAATGCGAGAATGGTATTTTCATCAAATCCATCTTCGGCAATAACCGATACTAATTTAGGTTTACCTTCGGTTAAAGTACCTGTTTTATCTACCACTAAGACATCCACTTTTTCAAGAGTTTCCAAAGCTTCAGCATTTTTAATTAATACGCCCATGGTTGCTCCCTTACCTGTTCCAACCATGATAGACATTGGTGTTGCCAGACCTAAAGCACAAGGACAAGCAATAATCAACACCGCAACCGCATTGACAATAGCATGTGCTAATCGAGGTTCAGGCCCCCAAAATCCCCAGACCACCATTGTTGCAACCGCGATTAAAACCACTACAGGGACAAAATAACCTGCAACAATGTCAGCCAGTTTTTGAATCGGTGCACGAGAACGCTGCGCTTCACTGACCATTTGTACAATTTGTGACAATAAGGTATCGGAGCCAATTTTTTCAGCTTTCATTAATAAACTACCGGTACCATTGACCGTTGCACCAATGACTTTTTCTCCAGCTTCTTTTTCTACCGGAATAGGCTCGCCTGTTACCATGGATTCATCAACTAAACTACGGCCTTCAGTGACAGTGCCATCGACCGGCACTTTTTCACCGGGTCTTACACGCAAAATGTCACCAACAATAACTTGTTCCATTGGAATATCTTCTTCGCTACCATCAGCACGAACTATGCGTGCCGTATTAGGTGCAAGACCTAAGAGCATTTTAATGGCTTCATTCGTTTGGCTTCTGGCACGTAGTTCAAGCACTTGTCCCAGCAATACTAATGCGGTAATAACCGCCGCAGCTTCAAAGTAAACATCAACTAGACCACCTTCCATTTGCATGACCGGTGGGAAAATTTCCGGCATCAATAAAGCCACAGTATGATGTGTCAACACTTTTCCGGACAGTTTTCTAAATATTTTTTTGGCTGTTTCAAGTGATTTTTGTCATTTTGTATTTCCTATCATTTTAGTTTCTCATGTTAACTTTAAACAGATGAAGAGAAAGGGCTTTGCCCTCTGGAACGATAGAGCCGTTCCATTCACCCAAGGTATTTTCACAACGGTAATGATCCTGTTACAATATCTTCACGGCACAGGCTGAGGAGCCGATGGCCGTCAACGGTAATGGGCGGCATTTATGTCGCCTTTTACCCCTCTTCAATCAATCGATTTAAGCTATTTCCTGCTGTATTTCATAATCGACTGGTGACAAATAATCATTAGCCGAATGAAGTCGCTCCCGATTATAAAATACCTCAATATATTCAAATATTGCCTGCTTTGCTTCTACTCTGGTTTTGAATCGACAATGGTGCGTCAATTCAGTTTTCAAACTATGAAAGAAGCTCTCTGATACAGCATTGTCCCAGCAATTTCCTTTGCGGCTCATAGACTGAATTATGTTATGATCCGACAATATTTTTCTATGACTATCAGAGGCATATTGGCTACCTCGGTCAGTATGCCAAAGCAATCCATCCATTGGTTTACGCTTCCATATGGCCATCAGTAAAGCATCATTGACTAGCTTGGCTTTCATTCGCTCATCCATCGACCAGCCAACAATTTGCCTAGAGAATAAGTCAATGACAACCGCTAAATATAACCAGCCTTCCTTGGTGGCAATATAGGTAATATCACCCACATAGTAGCGATCAGGTTGAGAGACAGTAAACTCTCTTTCCAGTAAATTTGGAGATATACGCTTATTATGCTTGGAATTAGTCGTCGCTTTAAAGCGTCTCTTCGTTTTACAAAACAAACCGGCTTTTTTCATTAATCGACCAATTCTCCGGCGGCTTATATGAACGCCTTTTTCAGCCAGTTTTCTTTTAAGACGACGGGTTCCATAAGTCTTGCGACTGTCTTCAAACAGTTTTTTAGCTGCTCAGTAAGCGCTTCATTTTCTTTCTCTCTATCCGTTTTAGGAGAGCTAACCCAATCATAATAGCAACTACGGGAAACATCCATAAAACGGCACAGAATCGTTACCGGGTAATCTTTAGCCTGATCAGTTATCCATGCGTACTTCACAAAGTTTCCCTTGCAAAGTACGCTGTGGCCTTTTTTAATAAATCACGCTCCTGAATCACTTTTGCCAATTCTTTTTTCAGACGTTTTACTTCATCATAAATGTGTTCATCACTTCTATTGGCTACCGTCTTCACCGGTTTGGAATATTTACTGATCCAGGTATGTAGAGTATTTACATTAACACCTAGCTCCCTGGCAGTCTGAGAAACAGGTTGATCCGTCTCATTAGCTAATTTGACAGCTGATTCTTTAGTTTTTTGTTTGATCATTCATTTTAGGTCACACTTTTTATCTTTTAGTTATTTTAAGTTGTGTGTCCGGTTAAGTATAGCCACATTAGTACTATAAATCCAAGCCACCGATACACCCAGCCCGATTAAGGTGAACATATTCAAATTCCAGGTGACAACTGATTGCACTGCACGCACATAAAAAGGCCAACCACCCCACATAACCACAGGTGTCGCTAGGACAAACATAATCCACTGTACTACCTGCATACTCAGTCCGCTTGGTAACAATGATGGCATTAAGTCAGCCACCATCGCTAAAACAAAGACTGGAAAGGCAAGAATAGAACTGAATTTAAAACGTCGTGTCATGTCATCAAGTTCATCATTGTTTTGTTCAGCAGTAACTGTTTTGGCTTCCAGCGCCATGCCACACTTTGGACAACTGCCAGGATGTTCTTGTACAATTTCAGGATGCATTGGGCAAGTATATTCTGTGCGAACAGTTGCAATAGGCTCGCCTACTGCATCCAGTCCCATACCACATTTTGGGCAGGTGCCGGGCTCATTTTGACGAATTTCTGGATGCATGGGACAGGTATAATAATGTGGTTATACTTAACCGGACACACAACTTAAAATAACTAAAAGATAAAAAGTGTGACCTAAAATGAATGATCAAACAAAAAAAAAACCGAATAAAAGCTATACATCAGAATTTAAAGAATCAGCTGTCAAATTAGCTAATGAGACGGATCAACCTGTTTCTCAGACTGCCAGGGAGCTAGGTGTTAATGTAAATACTCTACATACCTGGATCAGTAAATATTCCAAACCGGTGAAGACGGTAGCCAATAGAAGTGATGAACACATTTATGATGAAGTAAAACGTCTGAAAAAAGAATTGGCAAAAGTGATTCAGGAGCGTGATTTATTAAAATAAAACGGATAGAGAGAAAGAAAATGAAGCGCTTACTGAGCAGCTAAAAAACTGTTTGAAGACAGTCGCAAGACTTATGGAACCCGTCGTCTTAAAAAGAAAACTGGCTGAAAAAGGCGTTCATATAAGCCGCCGGAGAATTGGTCGATTAATGAAAAAAGCCGGTTTGTTTTGTAAAACGAAGAGACGCTTTAAAGCGACGACTAATTCCAAGCATAATAAGCGTATATCTCCAAATTTACTGGAAAGAGAGTTTACTGTCTCTCAACCTGATCGCTACTATGTGGGTGATATTACCTATATTGCCACCAAGGAAGGCTGGTTATATTTAGCGGTTGTCATTGACTTATTCTCTAGGCAAATTGTTGGCTGGTCGATGGATGAGCGAATGAAAGCCAAGCTAGTCAATGATGCTTTACTGATGGCCATATGGAAGCGTAAACCAATGGATGGATTGCTTTGGCATACTGACCGAGGTAGCCAATATGCCTCTGATAGTCATAGAAAAATATTGTCGGATCATAACATAATTCAGTCTATGAGCCGCAAAGGAAATTGCTGGGACAATGCTGTATCAGAGAGCTTCTTTCATAGTTTGAAAACTGAATTGACGCACCATTGTCGATTCAAAACCAGAGTAGAAGCAAAGCAGGCAATATTTGAATATATTGAGGTATTTTATAATCGGGAGCGACTTCATTCGGCTAATGATTATTTGTCACCAGTCGATTATGAAATACAGCAGGAAATAGCTTAAATCGATTGATTGAAGAGGGGTAAAAGGCGACATAAATGCCGCCCATTACCGTTGACGGCCATCGGCTCCTCAGCCTGTGCCGTGAAGATATTGTAACAGGATCATTACCGTTGTGAAAATACCTTGGGTGAATGGAACGGCTCTATCGTTCCAGAGGGCAAAGCCCTTTCTCTTCATCTGTTTAAAGTTAACATGAGAAACTAAAATGATAGGAAATACAAAATGACAAAAATCACTTGAAACAGCCAAAAAAATATTTAGAAAACTGTCCGGAAAAGTGTTGACACATCATAAAAAGTTGCACCAATATCACACTTACCATCTGGACAATAGTCTTCACTGACTTTGTCAGTCGATGGACTATGTGAATGATGATGGTTTGAAGAATGTTCAGTCGATTTTTCTTGAGCATATTGTTCAGGATCGGAGGTAAATTTGTCATGGCAACTTGAACTACAGAAATAATAATCATCATGCTTATAATGTTCATGATGTTCGCTGTCTTTTGTTACATTCATACCACAGACAGGGTCGGATAGCTGTGCTTGTGCAGCTTCTTCTGGTGATATGTATTCTTCGGGGTTTGAGTTAAATTTATCATGGCAGTTACTACTACAAAAATAATAGTCTGAATGATTAAGGTGCTCATGGTGTTCTGAATCTTTAGTGACGGACATGCCACAGACAGGATCGGACAATCCAATATCTTCGTTTTCGTTTGACATAGTACTTCCCTTGCTAATTGTTTTAGATGCTAATGATTAAAATTTTGCTCCTTGATCTAAAACTATACGCCTATAACTATTGCATTAATATGTCCCCAACATTAAATTTATTTAATAAATGGATGCTGCTGTGTAAATGGTATAACAGCACCCATAAAAAGGCTCAAATTATTATTATGAACCAAATTGCTTGTGTAGATATTCTAAAACAGATTTCAAATCATTATCACTAAGCTTAGGATTGCCACCTCTTGGTGGCATAACCATTGCGTTACCAGGGGTTTGAAAACCGTCTCTGATATGCTTAAACAAAACATCATCAGATTTTGTTAAACGACCATCTTTCTGAGTGAAGTCCGGTACACCTGGTATAGTTCCCTTACCAGTACTACCATGACAGCTAACACAGGTTGACTTAAATATCTGTTCACCTGACATACCAACATCAGGAATATTTGAATCAGCACTTGAGCCTGAGATAGAAGGTAATACGGGATCATTGGATGCCGAAATAAATGCCAAAATATCACGGGCATCTTTGCCCGTTAAACCGGCACGGACACGCATGTGAGTAATAATAGCCTTCCATTCATAATCTGAAAACTCTGAGGGTTCACGCAGGTTATGACAGCGCACGCAGACTTGAGCCCATACTTTTGCGCCATTGTTTAAGTCGCGTACTTCATTCGGATCGGCAGGAAAAACCTGGGCCTGAACATTGGCAGTACTTAATAAACCAACAAATACTAATGCGGATAATTTTTTATATGTAATCATGAGTTTTCCTTAAAATCCATAGGTCATTTGTAATGTCAGGGCATCTTCATCTTGTAAAGAGTCTTTATTACCATCGTTTATATCATAGGAAATCTTACCAATAATATTATTAGCAAAAAGATAATTTACACCCAGAGACCATTGATCAAGATCATTTTTCACGAACGGATCATCTGGATCACCATCACCAGAATTTGGGGAATCAAATTCACTATATCGAGTAACAATTTCCCACTTTGTTGCAGGGAAACGGTAGGAACCTTGTAAATACCAGGCTGACCATTTATTGCTACCTGAATCGATTTCACTACCGCTTCGACTACCTAGCTTTTGGGATATATATTCACCACGACCCTGAAAGCCTTTCATGGTGTATACAAAATCGGCACCAAAGACATCATAATCACGATTTTTTTCAGTAATTTGTATAGCATTAACATCAGTATAAGTTAAAGCAGCTTTACCCGTTGCTGCTGAAATACCAACTTCCAAGGCAGATATAGGCATCATTGCGATACGACCACCATAGGTGAGTTCATCATTATCATTATCTGTAGTACCAACAGCTTCTATACCAATCCCTGCACCACCGTGTCCACCTGAACTTAGCTTAGGACCATTACCAACATAGGTGGCATAACTGAACATGGTATCCGACAAATAAAATCCACCACGTAATTGCGCACCAATGTTAGCAATAGGAGCAGCCTGATCATGGCCGAAACCAACCGGCGCAGTGGCTAGTTTATTAATCCAACCAGGGTGTATGTTTTGTCTAAATTGACCAATTGGACTTAAGAATTTACCAACCAATAAAGTCATGTTGTCATTGATCATTAAGTCAGCAGTGGCATATTCAAGTTCTGTGTCGGTATTCCCTTCATCATCTATCGATAATGCCATCTCAGCTTCAAACATTAATAAATCATTATATTGGTAATGAAATATAGGTGCAAAAGTAGTATTAGAAAACTCATTATAATTCGTTGCTTTATTACCATCATCTACATAGGTACGATCTTTTGCACTATAGTTAAATTGTGCATAACCGGCCAAATGTGCTTGTGAAGCTGAATTTTCAGTTTCCAACTGTGTCTTAGCCACTTTTTCAACGCGTTTTTTCATTACTGCAACATCAGATTTTGTGACCTGATTTTTGCGTATTTCTTTCATCATGTTACGCATTTCAGCTAAATCATTTTTTAGTTGAGAAACCTCAGCTTCTAACTGTTTATTGGATTTAGCTGCAAAAGTAAGCCCCGGCATTAAACCGATACAAGCGATAATTACCGCTCGTGTTAATTTTTTTTGTTTTATCATTGTCATTCCTTAAATTGTCTATAAAGACTTTAAATACAGAGATTTATCTATGAAATAAACCTCTGTGAACCACATTTAATCAGTTCTACATGACATGAACCTTACATGGACATTAAAACTATTTAATATTAGAAATAAATGAATCACATAAAAATATATGGTAACTTCTCAATAAGTCTGTGCAAAACTTGAAATAAAAACAAAAAAAGTCTTGACAGCATTTTAGAGGACAAAAATTGCATTTTCACTGCCCCATGTAATTTATCCCTATAAATGATCCTGTCGATCTGTCTCAGATCGAAATAGAATATTTTTGAATATTATCTTAACTGAGAGGGAGTTTGATCAACACAGGGCAAACTAAAGAGCCTTAAAAAGCCATGATACAATTGTTTTATTGAAAACAACCTGTATTGATTATAGTGAAAAAATTACCTCCAATTCCAGAGATACCTGAAGAAGAAAAGACACCGGTAGTCCGATTACTCCTTGCTTTCATGGAGCAACAACAGGAAATCATTCAAAACCAACAGGTTGAAATCGATGCCCTTAAAACAGAAGTTGCTAAGCTTAAAAAGCTACCTCCAAAGCCTAAAATAAGAGCCAGTAAATTGCCAAAGGATGATGACAATGATAATCCGACAGGTCATTCAGGAAGCAAGAAAAACAACTCAGGAAATGGGACTAGTAAAAGTCGTAAACGAAAGAAGAAATTGGCTATTCATAAAACCACCGTTATCAAACCAGATAACCTGCCAGAACATTCACGTTTTTTAGGGTATCAGGATTATTTTGTTCAGGAGCTGCTGATTAAGCCTTTCAATACTCGTTATCGATTGGCTCGCTATAAAACACCCGATGGTGATACCTGTATAGGAAAATTGAGCTTTGATACACATATAGGACATTTTGGCCATACATTACAGAGTTATATCGTTTATCAATATTATCACCAGAGAGTGACTCAGCCATTGATAATACAACAATTAACAGAATTAGGTTTTGATATTTCAACGGGTCAGATCAATGAGATTTTAATCCATGACAAAGACCATTTCATACTGAAAAAAATACATTGCTAACTGCCGGTATCAACAATAGTACTTATATCCATGTTGATGATACGGGTAGTCGTCATGATGGAAAGAATGGTTATTGTACTCACGTTGGCAATGAAACCTTTGCCTGGTTTTCAAGTACTCGATATAAGAGCCGGATTAATTTTCTACAATTGTTACGAGGTGCTGCTGTTGATTATACGCTCAACGATGCAGCACTTGATTATATGAGAGCAGAAAAAATTACCTCACAAGCCATTGAGCGTTATTGAACAAAGTCATCAGACTTGCTTTGATAATGAAGAAGCCTGGAAATACTATCTGCAGAACAATAGTATCATAACACAACGGCATGTTCGCATTGCCACAGAAGGCGCTTTACTGGGGGCATTAATTAACAGTGGCTTTCCAAGTGATTTGGTGATTGTGAGTGATGATGCAGGACAATTTGATATTTTGTTGCACGCATTATGTTGGATACATGCAGACAGAGTGTTTCAGCGGATACTACCACTCAATGAGCGACATGATAAAGAACTGAACTGGGTACATACTCAGATTTGGGAACTATTTTATGATCTCAAACAATATAAACTTGAGCCAGATGATCCGTTGAAGTCAGCGATTGCTGAACATTTTGATGAATTGTGCCGGACTAAAACAAGCTTTGAAACGTTGAATCAGGCACTGAAACGATTGGCAAGAAATAAAACAGAATTACTGCTGGTATTGGAACGGCCTGATATTCCTCTTCATAATAATTTGAGTGAAAATGATATTCGAGAATATGTTATTAAGCGTAAAATTAGTGGTAGTACACGCTCAAAGGATGGGCAACTTTGCAGAGATACCTTTGTCAGTTTAAAGAAAACTTGTTTGAAACAAGGAATTTCATTCTGGGATTTTATTAATGACCGGATCAGCAAGAGAAATTTGATCCCATATCTGCCTGAGTTGCTGAAAGGTAAAGTTTGTGCTGTTTAAATGCACAGACTTATTGAGAAGTTACAATATATGTTTTTAAGCAATTGATTTTAAAGATTTATTAGAATAATAATGTGGGCGTGATTTATTAAAAAGGCCACAGCGTACTTTGCAAGGGAAACTTTGTGAAGTACGCATGGATAACTGATCAGGCTAAAGATTACCCGGTAACGATTCTGTGCCGTTTTATGGATGTTTCCCGTAGTTGCTATTATGATTGGGTTAGCTCTCCTAAAACGGATAGAGAGAAAGAAAATGAAGCGCTTACTGAGCAGCTAAAAAACTGTTTGAAGACAGTCGCAAGACTTATGGAACCCGTCGTCTTAAAAAGAAAACTGGCTGAAAAAGGCGTTCATATAAGCCGCCGGAGAATTGGTCGATTAATGAAAAAAGCCGGTTTGTTTTGTAAAACGAAGAGACGCTTTAAAGCGACGACTAATTCCAAGCATAATAAGCGTATATCTCCAAATTTACTGGAAAGAGAGTTTACTGTCTCTCAACCTGATCGCTACTATGTGGGTGATATTACCTATATTGCCACCAAGGAAGGCTGGTTATATTTAGCGGTTGTCATTGACTTATTCTCTAGGCAAATTGTTGGCTGGTCGATGGATGAGCGAATGAAAGCAGTCAATGATGCTTTACTTGGCCATATGGAAGCGTAAACCAATGGATGGATTGCTTTGGCATAACCGAGGTAGCCAAAGCCTCTGATAGTCTATTGTCGGTCAATCAGATGCTTTACTGATGGCCATATGGAAGCGTAAACCAATCAGCCTGTGCCGTGAAGATATTGTAACAGGATGAAAATATGGAACGGCTCTATCCAGAGGGAGCTTAACGAACAGCGTAAACGTCAATTAAAACCCACGTTCACAATAAGCTTCAGTTAGCTCAAACTATGATCTTCAATTCGTAATTTGGAGATACAAATGAGCAACCATTCAAAAGATGCTTCGATGAAGCAACACATAGAGGCCTGCCAAGCCAGTAACTTAAGCCAGGCAGTTTATTGTCAACAACATAAGATACCCTCTCATATTTTTAGCTATTATCGAAAGAAGTTGGGTTATGTTAGCTCATCAAAACAGGTCAACACCAACAATCAACTCATTCCCATTAATTTACTGGCCAATTCCCCACAAGCAATGCAATTAAAGTAAGCCATACCAATGGTTTCAGTTTGGAAATCAATTCTGATACGAACCTGAATCAGCTCAAGTCCATTCTGGATTTGCTCAGGACTGTTTCATGATAACGGGCATCACAGTCAATCAGGTTTATCTGGTTTCTGGTGTTACCGATATGAGAAAAGCAACCAATGGGCTATCACTGATTGTCTCAGAGCAATTGGAACACAATCCCTTTGATGGCAGTGTCTTTGTTTTTGTAATCGTCAGCGAGATAAACTTAAAATACTGTACTGGGAGCGTAATGGTTTCTGGCTTTACTATCGTACACTTGAAAAAGGGAAATTCCAGTGGCCGATGGAAAAAGAACAACCCACTCTTTCGTTAACACTGAGAGAATTACAGTGGTTACTGGATGGTTTATCTTGCACACAACACCATGCTCACCCTGAAATTCATGGTCTGGAAAACAACTAAAAAAGTCCCTTTAGATGCGCATTAAACAGAATAAATACAAGCATTTAACGCTCATTTTAGTATAATATAACGCATGAGTTCAACAGACAAAATACTACCAGAAGAGATACCAACGCTCAAAAACAGGGTGCTTGAACTCCAGTCAAAAGTGGACTGGTATGAGACAATTTCGTCTGTTGCAACATAAACGGTTTGGTACTTCCAGTGAAAAGAAGTTCACCCCGACTTCTTTAATGAGGCAGAAACGTTCGCCGAAGAAGCACCGGAAGTCCGTGAAACCATTACTTATGAGCGTAAAAAGCCCGGTCGTAAGCCTTTACCTAAAGACCTACCTCGTAAAGTTGTTCGTCATGAGTTATCTGAAGCAGAACAAGTCTGTGACTGCGGTCATCACTTGCATGAAATTGGTGAAGAGACCTCAGAGCAACTGGAAATTGTTCCTGCTCAGGTATATGTTGTAGAACATGTTCAGGTTAAATATGCCTGTCGTGCTTGTGAGGAAGGCGTTAAAACTGCTCCTAAGCCTGCACAGCCCATTCCTAGAAGTTTTGCATCACCCAGCCTGCTGGCCTATATCATTGTTTCTAAATTCCTAGACAGCTTGCCTCTCTATCGACAGGAAGCGATATTTAAACGCTATAAGATAACACTTTCCAGAGCCAGTATGTCCAACTGGGTGCTTAAATCAGCTGAATTACTCAAACCCTTTTATAATCGGTTGTTGTATTATCTCATTAGGCAGAAAATCATCCAGGCCGATGAAACAACGATGCGAGTGATCCATGATGGACGTGAGAATTGCCCTAAATCTTATATGTGGCTCTATCAAAGTGGCGGCTATCATTCCAAGTGTCCCATTGTTTTGTATGAGTATCAGCCTACTCGTGCAGGCCAACATGCAAAACCTTTTTAACGGGGTTTTCAGGTTACCTGCAAACGGATGGCTTTCCCGGTTATCATATATTCGAAAATGAGAACAGTGAAGTCACTTTATTAGGCTGCATGGCACATGCTCGTCGCAAGTTCCATGATGCCTTAAAAGCATTACCCAAGAACAGTCAGAAAAAGCCTGGCATGGTACAAATGGCGATCAGTAAAATTGCTAAATTGTATGCGATTGAAAAACAAATCAAACCGCTCAATGCTGAACAACGTTACCTGATCCGTCAGGAAAAAAGCAAACCACTACTGGATGACTTTAAAAGTGGTGTGATGATAAAGTGACTAAAACAACAAAAGACAGTAAGTTGGGTGTCGCTATTCGTTATGTGATCAATCAATGGAAGTATCTGACTGTCTATCTTGAAGAGGGCAACCTCCAGATTGATAATAATATGGCAGAGCGGCGGATCAAACCCTTTGTGATTGGGCGCAAAAACTGGGTCATGAACCAAAATCCTCGTGGTGCTGAGGCCAGTGCTATTTTATATTCAATCGTGCAAACAGCGAAAGCAAACAACCTAGAGCCCTTTGCCTTTTTAACACACATTCTGACTGAGTTACCTAAGCTGGGCAGGCATTATGATGATGAGGCTTTAGAGCAATTGTTGCCATGGAATTTGACTGAAAAAATTCAGCCTTTAAATAAAGTGGAATGATACGTCAACGTGGGAAGTTTTGACGTATACCGAACAGCGTTCTTTACCTTTTCCAAATTTTTTAAAATTCCAGGGAAGCAATGCTTCCAGCTTTTCAACCGTATCCGCATAAGGTAATTGGGTTAATACATAGACCATATACGCATATGGCTCAATATCATTGGCCTTAGCGGTTTCAATAAAACTATAATGAACTGCACTGGCATGTGCACCCTTTGGCGTATCTGAAAATAACCAGGCCTTTCTACCCACGCAGAATGGACGGATAGCATTTTCTGCCAGCACATTACTGATATTCAACCGACCATCTTCACAATAAACAGTCAGCTTAGGCCATTGATTATTAATATAGGTGAGTGCTTTTCCTGTCAAGCTGTCGTTCGGCACTTTGCCCAGGGTGTTATCGACCCATGTTCTTATTTTCTCAAGAAGCGGCAGGCTCTGTTTCTGACGAACCTTAAATTTTTCATTAACACTGGCTTCTTTTATCTCACGCTCAATTAAATACAGCTTATTGATATGGGCCAGTGCCACATCGGCTTTTGTAGGCTTTTGATTGCTCTTTTTCTTTGGTTGTGCCGTCTGAGAATCTTTGAATTTACGGCGAGTGTGATCCCAGCAGCCGACCGATGTGGCATTATTTTGTGCACACACGGCATTGTAACCGGCATAGCCATCGGTTTGCAGATAGCCGCTAAAGCCATCAAGCAGGCGCAGTGGTACTTCCTTCTTACGAGAAGGATCGTATTCAAACAGCACACTGGGTTGTCCAGGTGGCCCGCCACGACTGACCCACATGTATTTGTTCGAATGAGCACTGAGTCCCGGCTCTTTTAATACTTTGAGCACCGTTTCATCCATTTGGATGATGTCACCCGACAGTTGATGTTCTCGCATGAGGTTGATGAGCGGCTGGAACTGATGAGCCAGTTTAATAGCCCAATTGGCCATGGTGGCTCGGGTTATATCGCCGCCATAGCGTGATAATATGCCTTCCATTCGATACAGAGGCAAACCATCGGCATATTTTGAGATAATGATGTGTGCCATCAGGTGAATACTGCCCATTGATTTAGGTAATGGATGTTTTGGCATGACCGCAGCTTTCATTGAACGACTGTCTGTGTCATTGGTGCCTGCAAAGACGGCTTTTTCCTGGAAGTATTCCAGTATTTGGACTTTAGCTGGAATGATATCCAGCTTCTCTGACTTTAGTGTAAAAACCTCAATGGCACCGGCTTTTTCTTCATCTGTCAGATCGATGAAGACAGGGACTCTTGGAATAGTCTTTGAGAAAGGCTTCCTGCCTGTTTTTTCTTTCTTCTTAGGCGAAGTGGTTTTAGGTTCAGGGAGCCCCTCATCGTCAGCCGCCTGCTCAGCTTCATCAAATAAGCGTTCCTGACCATCACTTTTTTCACTGCTGGGTGCAAAGCGTTTACTACGAGCCAGACGAAGGGCTTCTTCCAGTATTTTTATACGTTGGTTTTTCTGTTCAATGACACTCAACAATTCATTCTTGTCCGCGTGTGAAAAAGCGGAAAATATAGAGTCGTTTTGTGGATTCAGCCTTGTTTTGCATGGCTTTATTATAACAAAAAATAGACTAAAAGTACTTAAAATACAGACTCATAATGCAATTTCTTATGCGGTTTCATGACACTGATATCATAGCCGTCTAATAGCCAGTTGATTTGTTGTCCGGTGATATTCATCAGGTCATCTTCACCCTTTGGCCATTTGAACTTTTCTTCTGAGAGACTTTTGTAATAGAGTACAAAACCGGTATTATCCCAGAAGAGGCATTTAATTTTATTACGCTGACGATTGGTAAAGGCATACAGATGGCCTGCAAAAGGATTATGACCTAATTCACATTCAACAATGGCACTGAGGCCAATAAAACTTTTACGAAAATCAACAGGCTTCAGATAGAGATACACCTGTGGCAGGCTGAGTGATGGAAGTATGGCTGACTTCATTGGAACAATCCTGCTAATTGTTTTACCAGCTGTACATTATCGGCAGTCACCCCTTCAATGCGTAGCTGATTGGGTAATTCTACAATTAATGCTGAGGTGCGGGCTGAATAGTATAGTGGACCCCGAAAACTGGACAATAGGTTAAGATATAAGAGCTAACCTAACGGGGAACAAAAAAATGAGCACAAAAAGAAAAACATTCAACAACAAATTTAAAGCAAAAGTAGCCATTGAGGCTTTGAAAGGTCAAAAACAGTCGCAGAAATTGCGTCAGAATTTGAAGTGCACACCACCCAGGTCAATAGCTGGAAAAAGCAGATGCTTGATGGTGCAGCCGATACTTTTTCAAAAAAAATTAGAGAATAAAGATGCTGAACATGAAAAGGAAAAAGAACACCTGTACAGCCAAATAGGTCAACTAAAAGTAGAGGCTGACTGGCTGTCAAAAAAGTTGAAGATGTTCAACTGAGTAGAGCAGAAAAGCGGTGTTGCATAGAAAAAGAGCACCCTCAGTTGAGCATCAAAAACAATGTGAGCTTATCGGCCTGAACCGTTCAAGCTATTACTATCAACCTAAAAAGCCTCTGCAAAATAAAGATTTAACATTAATGAATTTGATTGATGAGTTGTACATAAAACATCCATTCTATGGCAGTCGTCAAATTCGTAATGCATTAAGATTGAAATGTTATAAAATTAATCGTAAAAAGTTCAACGGCTTATGCGGATCATGGGATTGGTTTCAGTGGCACCAAAACCCAATACCAGCAAGCCTTGCAAAGTAAATAACCTCTATCCATATTTGCTCAAAGGAATTGATATTAATAGGAATAACCAGGTTTGGTGCACAGATATCACGTATTTACGGATGCCACATGGATTTGTCTACCTAAGTGCTGTTATGGACTGGAGTAGCCGTTTTGTGCTGTCCTGGGAAGTGTCAACCAGCATGGAAGAAAGCTTTTGTATCAGTAGTCTGGAAACAGCACTGCGACGATATGGAAAGCCAGAAATCTTCAATACGGATCAAGGTGCTCAATATACTAGCAGAGCATTTACAGGTGTTCTAAAGGCCAATGATATAAAAATCAGCATGGACGGCAAAGGCAGAGCAATGGATAACATTATGATTGAACGACTCTGGCGAAGTGTAAAATATGAGGAAATTTACCTCAAGGATTACCAAAGTATTGATGAGCTAAAGAGCTCATTAAAGGAATATTTTGAGTTTTACAACCATGAACGACCACACAGTACACACGGTGGAAAAACGCCTGCAGAGATCTATGGCGTGATGAAAGAAGTTGTTCCAGACTTAAAACGGGCAGCATGATGAGAGGATAATCAACTTTACTGGCAACCGCCTTGTCCACATATCCACAGGCCAAGCCAGTAGCCCTGAGATATATCGCAAGCGTCTCTGGACTACTGGCAGACCTGTGGATATGTGGATAAGACTAATACTATAAATAACCAACAGAATTATATCTTAATATTTGAGAAAGCTGTCTTGACAATGGGGTCCACTGTATAGTGTGTCGGGGAAGATAGTTGAATAAAACCATTCCCCTTTGTCATCGCACTGGTTTGCGTTGTTGCACCCAGCAACTTACGCTTGTAATAGCCAAAACGTTTGATGGGTAGCCCATGTTCCTGACAATAGGATGCCTGGCTGATACTGTTTTCATTCCATTGATTAACGTGGTCTTGCCAAAATTGTTTTGAGTTGGCTTGGGTTTCTGGTTTCATTGATGTGCCTCATAATTAATCGATGGATTGATTATGAGGCAGGGGAGATATTTTTTGAATAACGCTAGATGGTTAAGCGCTTACGCCAAAAAAATATTTAGAAAACTGTCCGGAAAAGTGTTGACACATCATAACTAATAAAGGGAAATTAAAAACTAAAAGATTAAACTTGAAATTATTATGATTTATATCAATTTATGCTATTGAAATTGAATAATATGAATATGTCTACTAAACTGACAATAGACTTTATCTAATTGGACATTTTAAATGAAATATTTGGCTGTATTTATTTTACTTTTTACCACTTTATCTTTCTCTACTCTTTCTGCTGAAGAATTAAAGTCTTCGAACACTGTTTCAAAAAACAAGCCTCATTTGTTTGTGATATCTGGTGTGATAGTTAATAGTTCGAATAGTAAAAAAATCGATGATTTTGTTCAAATGATTGCCAGAAAATCTGGCTATCCATTAAAACCCTATTTTGTAGACTCTTATGCTCGTTTATCACAAATTCTTCGAGATAAGCCTGATTCTTTAGCCTGGACATGTGGTGCACCGTTCGTAGAAGACAACATTAAAGATCAACAGCAATTGATTGCTGTGCCCTTATTAAATAAGCTACCGACCTATAGTAGTTATGTTGTGACTAAAAAATCGGCTAAAGGTACAAAGTTGATAGATTTTAAAGGTAAGATTCTTGCTTATTCCGATCTCCGTTCAAATTCTGGTTTTGTAGCCCCATCAATTGTTCTAAAGAATAATGGGGCTGATATTGAAGATTTTTTTCGAGTTAAAATAAATGCAGGCACTCATGAAAAAAGTATTGATGCCATCTATCGTGGTATTGCAGATGTCGGTGCCATTGATGAATATATATGGGATAACTATACAAAGGATAAACCTGAAATTTTAGACCGGTTACATATTATAGAAAAAATAGGTCCATTTCCTTTCACACCCATTGTAGCGGGCAGTCAGGTGAATGAAGAAACAATCAATAACATTAAGAAAGCTTTAATTAATATGACTGCTAATGAATTAAAACACTTTAATGAGCAATTTCAAATGGATGGCTTTGTAGAAAAGGAGGATAGTTTTTACCAGCCTATAAAAGAAATGATGCTAAAGTTAGGTTATCAGCTTTAAATTAATAAGAGAAAAGTTAATAATGTTATCAATAGGGATATCATGCTAAAAATAATTGAACAATCATTTAAACGAAAAATTATATTTTTGATGCTCACGGTATCAATTATTTTTAGCATACCTATTTTTTATGCGTATTATACCAGTGAGAAGGACAAGTTAAATGATATTTTAAAAAGACAGATCACTCAATTATCGCAAAAATTTTCCTTAGTAGTAAAAAAAGATGTTCTTTATAATAATTATTTAACCTTATCAGATGATATTTTTGATGTTTATAATTATAGTTTGCGTACCAAAGAAAAAAAAGGCAGTCTCTATAGTATCCTAAGCATTGCGGTGATAGATGCCGATGGCAATATCTTAGGTCATTCAAGTCCCGGTGATAACCCAATATTAACCCACTATAAGCATGACCTGACTCTGACAAAAAAATCTCCCCTCATCGAACAAGAAAAAACCACCCTTCATTGGCCAGAAGATTCAAATCTTATCAAAATAAGAACGCCCATTTTTCTAAACTCAGAAATTATTGGCTATATCATTATAGATATTGATGCCATTATTCTAAAAAGTAATGAACGTAAACTTCAGCTTAATATTTTTATTATCTTTTTAATTTTGGTTATTACACTAATAACCATCATCATAATTTTAAGTTCATGGATAGAAAAACCACTCTCCTATATCATGTCACAAGTAAATAATATAGGTAATGGCGACATAAATTTTCCTGAACTGGAAAAAAGAGAAGATGAATTCTTTGTCCTTGCCAATGCACTTAAATATGCAGATAGACGTATCCATCAACAAACACAAGATTTAATAAATAATAAACGAGAACTTGAAAACAAAGTACAAGAGCGAACCAAGGAATTAGAAGCAAGTAGCATAGAACTCAGTCAGGCAATGGAAGTCCTACAACACTCTCAGAAGCAATTAATTGAATCAGAAAAAATGTCATCACTAGGCAGTCTTGTTGCTGGGGTAGCACATGAAATTAATACACCTATTGGCATTAGCCTAACGGGTATTACCCATATTCAGTCTGAAACAAAAACAATTATCGATTCGATGAAAGAGGAAATATTAGGCCGAAATGCCCTCGTTGATTATCTTGAGATGATTGATGAAATGTCTAACTCAATGCATCTGAGTCTTATCAGTGCTGCCGATCTTATTCGCTCTTTCAAACAAGTCGCTGTTGACCAACATATTGAAGATAAACGTACTTTTGATTTGAGGGAATATGTTGATGAAATCTTGCGCAGTTTGCACAATAAAATCAAACATACCAATATCACTATCATTAACAACATATCACGAAATGTGCTTATCCATTCTTATGCCGGTATCTATTCTCAAGTGATGACCAATTTCATTATGAACTCCATTAACCATGGTTTTGATGAGGGTCAGGAGGGTGAAATTATTATCTCGGGCAAGTTTGAAGGAAAATTTCTTGAAATCACTTATTCTGATACAGGCAAAGGTATTGATAGTGAAATAATTGATAAGATCTTCGACCCATTTTTTACCACAAAATTAGGTCAGGGTGGTAGTGGTCTTGGCTTGAACATCGTATATAATTTGATTACCCATAAATTGAATGGTGAAATTACCTGTGAAAATCTATTATCAGGTGGCATTATTATGTTTATAAAAATACCGCTTTCGGAACTAAAAATTGAATAAAATAGCATTTATAAAATACTATTTTAATTTTGGAAATAATAAATAAATGAATGATACTCTTTTTTTAGTTGATGATAATAAAAATAAAGAAAACCATAAGCATTGGAAAGTATTAATCGTGGACGATGACCAATCTGTTCACACCGTCACCAATGTCGCACTCAAAAACAAATTATTTGATGGCAAAAAATTGCAAATTTTAACAGCAATGAGCGCCAAGGAGGCAAAGAAAATATTAGCTCAGCATGACGATATTGCACTGGCACTTATTGATGTAGTCATGGAAACGCCTGATGCAGGTTTAGAGCTCATCAATCATATTCGTAATGACCTTGACAATGAAATGATTCGCCTTGTTTTACGTACAGGTCAACCCAATCAAGCTCCTGAAGAAAGTGTTATCAACCTTTATGATATTAATGATTATAAAGAAAAAACAGAACTGACCGCGCAAAAGCTTTACACCCTACTTCGAACTTCCCTAAAACAATATGCACAAATACAAGCACTTAAAGAAAGTCGAGATGAAATTTATAAAAAAATGACCACCAATGAAGTAACACGATTACCCAATCGTATGAAGCTTAATGATACATTGGATTCTATTGGTCAAAAATCCTTAATCTTGATAAATATAGATGACTTTAGTAGCATTAATGATACACAAGGTTATGATATCGGCGATCAATTATTGCAATCATTTGCTGAGTTTCTGACCACAAAATTGTGTGGTGACGCTATCGTGTTTCATTTACAAGCCGATGAGTTTGCACTATTACTTTATGACGATGATATTGAGGAAACTCAAAGATATGTAAAAATGCTTAAAGAAGATGTAGCAGCTCATACCTTTAATGCAGGTATCAATTCATTATTGATTACCGTAAGCATTGGTATTGTCTTACATGAAAGCGGTAATATAATACAAAAAGCGGAATATGCTCTAAAAGAAGCCCGCCATTATGGCAAAAATCATTCTCAAACCTATACTGATGACTTAAATATCATCCGTACGATTCATGCCAATTCTTTATGGACTGCTCGTGTCCGTAAAGCAATTATAGACAATCGTATTCATGCTTATTTTCAGCCTATTATTAATTTAACGACTAACAAAATTGACAAATATGAAACACTAATCCGACTAGAATATGATGGCGAAATTTTTTCTCCTAGTCATTTTTTAGAAGCCGCATTTTATAGTTGTCAGATTTTTGATATGTTTAAAATCATGTTTGCCAAAGCCTGTGAACAAACTAGCAATAGTGAAACATCGTTTAGTATCAATGTCAGTGAATATGATTTGAAAAACCCGATGTTTTTTGAATTTATTAAAACCACATTAATAAATTCAAATACCTCACCTGATAAAATAACCCTAGAGATTTTAGAACATAAAAGTATTTCTAGTGAAATAGAAATTCAAAAATTAATTAATCAATTACATGATTTCGGTTTAAAGATTTCGATTGATGACTTTGGTTCACATTGTTCAAATTTTGCTCAACTTTGTAATATCAGTATTGACTATATCAAGATCGATGGTATTTTTATTAAAGATATTGTAGAAAATAAAGAGTCCCAGATTATTTCCAAGACTATCATTGATTATGCGTAAACGTCAATTAAAACCCACGTTCACAATAAGCTTCAGTTAGCTCAAACTATGATCTTCAATTCGTAATTTGGAGATACAAATGAGCAACCATTCAAAAGATGCTTCGATGAAGCAACACATAGAGGCCTGCCAAGCCAGTAACTTAAGCCAGGCAGTTTATTGTCAACAACATAAGATACCCTCTCATATTTTTAGCTATTATCGAAAGAAGTTGGGTTATGTTAGCTCATCAAAACAGGTCAACACCAACAATCAACTCATTCCCATTAATTTACTGGCCAATTCCCCCACAAGCAATGCAATTAAAGTAAGCCATACCAATGGTTTCAGTTTGGAAATCAATTCTGATACGAACCTGAATCAGCTCAAGTCCATTCTGGATTTGCTCAGGACTGTTTCATGATAACGGGCATCACAGTCAATCAGGTTTATCTGGTTTCTGGTGTTACCGATATGAGAAAAGCAACCAATGGGCTATCACTGATTGTCTCAGAGCAATTGGAACACAATCCCTTTGATGGCAGTGTCTTTGTTTTTGTAATCGTCAGCGAGATAAACTTAAAATACTGTACTGGGAGCGTAATGGTTTCTGGCTTTACTATCGTACACTTGAAAAGGGAAATTCCAGTGGCCGATGGAAAAAGAACAACCCACTCTTTCGTTAACACTGAGAGAATTACAGTGGTTACTGGATGGTTTATCTTGCACACAACACCATGCTCACCCTGAAATTCATGGTCTGGAAAACAACTAAAAAAGTCCCTTTAGATGCGCATTAAACAGAATAAATACAAGCATTTAACGCTCATTTTTAGTATAATATAACGCATGAGTTCAACAGACAAAATACTACCAGAAGAGATACCAACAACGCAAAAAAAACAGGGTGCTTGAACTCCAGTCAAAAGTGGACTGGTATGAGGAACAATTTCGTCTGTTGCAACACAAACGGTTTGGTACTTCCAGTGAAAAAGAAGCCCACCCCGACTTCTTTAATGAGGCAGAAACGTTCGCCGAAGAAGCACCGGAAGTCCGTGAAACCATTACTTATGAGCGTAAAAAGCCCGGTCGTAAGCCTTTACCTAAAGACCTACCTCGTAAAGTTGTTCGTCATGAGTTATCTGAAGCAGAACAAGTCTGTGACTGCGGTCATCACTTGCATGAAATTGGTGAAGAGACCTCAGAGCAACTGGAAATTGTTCCTGCTCAGGTATATGTTGTAGAACATGTTCAGGTTAAATATGCCTGTCGTGCTTGTGAGGAAGGCGTTAAAACTGCTCCTAAGCCTGCACAGCCCATTCCTAGAAGTTTTGCATCACCCAGCCTGCTGGCCTATATCATTGTTTCTAAATTCCTAGACAGCTTGCCTCTCTATCGACAGGAAGCGATATTTAAACGCTATAAGATAACACTTTCCAGAGCCAGTATGTCCAACTGGGTGCTTAAATCAGCTGAATTACTCAAACCCTTTTATAATCGGTTGTTGTATTATCTCATTAGGCAGAAAATCATCCAGGCCGATGAAACAACGATGCGAGTGATCCATGATGGACGTGAGAATTGCCCTAAATCTTATATGTGGCTCTATCAAAGTGGCGGCTATCATTCCAAGTGTCCCATTGTTTTGTATGAGTATCAGCCTACTCGTGCAGGCCAACATGCCAAAACCTTTTTAACGGGGTTTTCAGGTTACCTGCAAACGGATGGCTTTCCCGGTTATCATATATTCGAAAATGAGAACAGTGAAGTCACTTTATTAGGCTGCATGGCACATGCTCGTCGCAAGTTCCATGATGCCTTAAAAGCATTACCCAAGAACAGTCAGAAAAAGCCTGGCATGGTACAAATGGCGATCAGTAAAATTGCTAAATTGTATGCGATTGAAAAACAAATCAAACCGCTCAATGCTGAACAACGTTACCTGATCCGTCAGGAAAAAAGCAAACCACTACTGGATGACTTTAAAAAGTGGTGTGATGATAAAGTGACTAAAACAACAAAAGACAGTAAGTTGGGTGTCGCTATTCGTTATGTGATCAATCAATGGAAGTATCTGACTGTCTATCTTGAAGAGGGCAACCTCCAGATTGATAATAATATGGCAGAGCGGCGGATCAAACCCTTTGTGATTGGGCGCAAAAACTGGGTCATGAACCAAAATCCTCGTGGTGCTGAGGCCAGTGCTATTTTATATTCAATCGTGCAAACAGCGAAAGCAAACAACCTAGAGCCCTTTGCCTTTTTAACACACATTCTGACTGAGTTACCTAAGCTGGGCAGGCATTATGATGATGAGGCTTTAGAGCAATTGTTGCCATGGAATTTGACTGAAAAAATTCAGCCTTTAAATAAAGTGGAATGATACGTCAACGTGGGAAGTTTTGACGTATACGATTATGCTCATCAGAAAAACATTCCAGTGATCGCTGAGTATGTCTGTTCAAAAGAAGTGTATGATTATGTTAAATCGATTGGTGCTGATTATGCACAGGGTTATTATATTGGAGAGCCGCAGAAAGAATTATTAACTGATTAAAACTATGGTAATAAATATGGGTTAAATAATAAAAAGGCATAGAGCAACCTTGTTTACACTTCAGATGTAGGATGTGGTGAGGAACGAACCGCATCAATGTCTAAACCAAAGCCTTTAAACAAACGATTTGGGTGTAGTTCCTTTAAAACGACAAAATTCATTACCCAAAGTTGTTAACCTCTAAAAAATCATAATTTCTTTTTTTTTGACATTTTCTTATAAAACTTCCAATACATTTCAAAGTCACCACTGGATTTTAGTGAGCGTAATTTCAATACTGCTTCTGCTCCCTGCAGACTCCAACGAGCACCGGTTATATCAAGTCGGTCATTAATGAGGGACGGCATGCAACTTCAATAACGCCACTGGCAATAGGATAACCCGCTTTTAATGCGATGCCATACTGCAACCGCTCTTTATTTTTTGGTAAATAATCAGCACATTTATCAATATTTTCTCTACTTTCTATTTTCCGTCTTGTGGCACTGAGTCTGATCCCTTTGGCTACTTGTGAACAATGGCCATTAAGTATTTTGACTGCTCTTTCAGCTATCCATTCCTCAACCGCTTCGTCACCTTTATCAAAGAAGCACCAAGCTGCTTTCAGAGATATTCCAAGACATGGATAAAGTCCATTACAATAGTTGCTTTGATGCTCAGTTTCTTCATCACTTTTTTGATGAGTTTGATCTGGTGAGGTAAACCATCAATTAAAATAACCCATTCCCTCTTTTGTTTTGGATCTCTTTGTAGTGCTGATGTGTCAACACTTTTCCGGACAGTTTTCTAAATATTTTTTTGGCTGTTTCAAGTGATTTTTGTCATTTTGTATTTCCTATCATTTTAGTTTCTCATGTTAACTTTAAACAGATGAAGAGAAAGGGCTTTGCCCTCTGGAACGATAGAGCCGTTCCATTCACCCAAGGTATTTTCACAACGGTAATGATCCTGTTACAATATCTTCACGGCACAGGCTGAGGAGCCGATGGCCGTCAACGGTAATGGGCGGCATTTATGTCGCCTTTTACCCCTCTTCAATCAATCGATTTAAGCTATTTCCTGCTGTATTTCATAATCGACTGGTGACAAATAATCATTAGCCGAATGAAGTCGCTCCCGATTATAAAATACCTCAATATATTCAAATGTTGCCTGCTTTGCTTCTACTCTGGTTTTGAATCGACAATGGTGCGTCAATTCAGTTTTCAAACTATGAAAGAAGCTCTCTGATACAGCATTGTCCCAGCAATTTCCTTTGCGGCTCATAGACTGAATTATGTTATGATCCGACAATATTTTTCTATGACTATCAGAGGCATATTGGCTACCTCGGTCAGTATGCCAAAGCAATCCATCCATTGGTTTACGCTTCCATATGGCCATCAGTAAAGCATCATTGACTAGCTTGGCTTTCATTCGCTCATCCATCGACCAGCCAACAATTTGCCTAGAGAATAAGTCAATGACAACCGCTAAATATAACCAGCCTTCCTTGGTGGCAATATAGGTAATATCACCCACATAGTAGCGATCAGGTTGAGAGACAGTAAACTCTCTTTCCAGTAAATTTGGAGATATACGCTTATTATGCTTGGAATTAGTCGTCGCTTTAAAGCGTCTCTTCGTTTTACAAAACAAACCGGCTTTTTTCATTAATCGACCAATTCTCCGGCGGCTTATATGAACGCCTTTTTCAGCCAGTTTTTTCTTTTAAGACGACGGGTTCCATAAGTCTTGCGACTGTCTTCAAACAGTTTTTTTAGCTGCTCAGTAAGCGCTTCATTTTCTTTCTCTCTATCCGTTTTAGGAGAGCTAACCCAATCATAATAGCAACTACCTGGCAGTCTGAGAAACGGGTTGATCCGTCTCATTAGCTAATTTGACAGCTGATTCTTTAAATTCTGATGTATAGCTTTTATTCGGTTTTTTTGTTTGATCATTCATTTTAGGTCACACTTTTTATCTTTTAGTTATTTTAAGTTGTGTGTCCGGTTAAGTATAGCCACATTAGTGCTTCCGCTTCCTCAATAACAGTTTCTCGCCTCGCTCAAACTCGCCCCCGCTTATTTCTAACAAGCCGATAAACAAAGGTGTTGATATTTTTGTATAAAAACACCCATATTTGCTCAAAGTAATGAATTTCCAAGTTTAGAAATAGTTTTTAACAATGCTTGTCTTTTGATTTTGTTATCTTCATTATGTGCTACTACTTAATAATGCTGATAACTCTTTATGTTTCTTATTATCTGCATCAAATTCTGGTAAATTCATGTGTTTAAACACATTACCCACTTGAATTGAAATATTATGACTATCAATAAAAGCTTGTACTGTAGAGCTGTTTAGTAAACCACAAAGATAATAGGCTGGCTCTGAATCATAAAAATCAACAAAAAACAATTTGTGGTCGGGAACAAAAACTTTTTGACCACTGATAGGATCGTTACCTTTTGTAATGACTGCCGCTCTAAATGATTTATTGCCAGGCTGTTCAGGCCATACCACTTTAAATGGTGCGAAAGTATAACTGCCAACATTTGAAATACAGAAATAAGGTGCGTGTTCTGTCATTCGTTTGCTATATGTTGATCTTAAAATAAGCTGGTCTTGATAGGTGCTAAAAAATCCTTCACACTTTGGTTTGTCTTCCATGTCATTTTCACAATCTTCTAATAACTGTTTTGTGATCCCTTATTAGGCACCAGTACATATAAATCTTTTTTGATTGAGACATAACATTCCTGTATATCTCCAGCCCCTTAACTAAAGGATATAGAAAATCAGGTTCTATCCAAAACTTTCTTGCTGGTTTTACTTTTTCATTTCTTCCAAAGTCAGGGCAGGTTTCAATTTGCACCAAATTATTATTTTTATTTGTATCAATAATTTTTACAAAATAAATACCATTTAATTCTGTGGTTACTCCTTTTCTGCCGTTAACCCAAGTGCTTGCACCAGTGATCTTTTAAATGCTTTAAAACCACCTTTCGGTGTAATAGCCCATGGTGAATCACCTCCCGTAACAGGGGTTGCCTCACACTTATCAATGTCAACTGAATCAAGAGCTTCTTGTTTTGTGAGGTGAGCAGGGATTGCTTTTTTATTTCCTTTAGCCGCTTCCCATATAGCATAGGGTATAGGATATTTTATTGTGTTACCTTTGCATTTTTAGCAATAAAAATAGCTGTTTTATTGGCTGCATCAGGAAATGGCTTTAAAGCTTTTTAGATCATCAATCCCTACAGGTTGAATGATCTGATTATTTCCGATATAAAATGATCGAAAACCTGCTGAAGATGGTGATTGAAAATGAGTTTGCGTGATAACAAATGCTAAAATTCCGTCTTCATCTTTGAGCCATTTATCTGCAACGGTATAGGTGATCATTCCTGATATATCAAGTTCATTTCCACCATGAAATTTTGTTTTTGAGAAAATTCCATAATGATCACAGGTTGGCTTTATACGTTCACGGTATAATTCGGGTAATTTTGACCATCTGACCCAAGGTGGATTACCAACAACCACATCAAACTTTCCTGCAATAGCAGACCAGAAGAAATTACGCACTATACGAAACCAGATACCATTCCAGTTTCTTTCATGTAAATCCAGAATTTTTTCATAAGTATGCTTGAGTGGTGATCTCCATTCTTTCATTTCATTGGATGTAATTAATTTTTTTTGTATTAATTTTTTTTCTGTCTCACGCCACTGAGTACTTTTTGAAACTAAATTATCCATTAGTAAAAATACGGAATCTAAACGACTTCTATCAAAAGCCAATTCTGAAGGCAATAAAATTTCAAGATCGGCTACTTCACTACCAATTTTATAAGAGACAATCAATTCATCTTTTTAGGATTTCGAGCTGGGGAATACACTGCATCCGCTAAAAGAATCGGTATTTCTATATCTGTTCCTTTGTTATTGTCTAATAAATCAGAAATAGCGATTAATATATTCACTCGGGCAGTCTGGACTGCTAAAGGATTTAAATCAAAGCCCCAGACATTGTTTATGATGTGTTTTAACACTTCTAAATCACCCCACCCATCATCTGTTGCTTGTATTTTTATTTTCCTGATTAAAGCCAGTAAGAAAGAAGCTGAACCACATGTTGGATCAAGAAATCGTTGAGTTAAAAAAATTTTTTACATTGATTCTATCCAGAGTGACTTCAACCAACCATTCTGGTGTATAAACTTCACCCAGACTTTTCGTAGCTCATTTGGCACGAGATCTTGATAAAACGACTTAAGAACATCTTTTGAACGTGCGGAAGTTAATTTATCCGCTCTATACATGGAGAATGAAAGCAAAATACCTTTTAATCCATCAATTATTTTGGCTTGATGTTGTTTCAATCTTGCAACATCAAGATACCAACTGAAAATAACTTCTTCTCCAAACCCATTTATTCCAGCACCAGAAAAGAAATTACCCTGTTCAATTTCATATTCCATTCGGTCAATTAATAATTGACCATCAAGGCTGACTGTTTCTCTGATAAATCCTTTATAAGTGGTTAGTGCATGTTCGGCAACAACTTCTGCACCAAGAATTTTTATCAAAAGAGAGTTGTAAGTATGTATGACAAAAAGTGCAACAGGGATCTTCAATTCTTCAGACTTTTTTGTTCAGAGAAATTGACTTGAAATCCAATATTATCAAGAATCCCATTCACTTGGCTGATGGAAAGATTTGATGTTTGTCCATAAAGAGCTTTCCACTCTTCAAAGATCATTTTTATTTTATTATTATTTTTCTTTTCCAGTCGCTCTGATAATGCGTCAGATAAAGCCTGTAACATATTACAGCCAGCATCAGAACTATGACCAAAATCAGTGATTAGATTTCTGATGTAACAGGAACCCATTTACAATCAGTCAGAGCCTTAACTATCAAAGATACACTGGATTCACTTAATGGTAATAATGCATCATGAACTATTTTTCCTCGGCTGTACCGTGCAAATGCAATATGCTCTGCATCGGTAACTATTCCAATATAATCCTCATTGTCGAGGGATTCGAGTTTAGCACGAGTCGGGATATATTTTTTAAGCGATCAAACACCGCATTTTTAAATGCAGAACTGGAAGTACTGCCATTAAATAAGCCCTTATCCTTAAATTCAATAATAACTCTGTTATAACTGGCATCAACTCTTTGCCTCTCCATTTGAAAAGGAATATTTAAAGCATCACCAATAATCTTTATCCATCCCTGGCGTACTTCTGTTTCATTGAGCCAGTTACCTTTGTCTTTCTTAAGTTGTTTGAAAATTGTTTTATTCATAATGGCTCATAGTTAATTAGGTGAAAAATAAATGATGTCTTCTGGACTAACAATGCCTTTTGCCAGACCTAAACGCATAGCGGGTGTTTTTTTGTCTTTTCCTGCAATACAATAATTATAATAAACTCGGAATATATCGAGTAACTTAACAATGTTCTTTGGGTTGTAAGCAGAATACCCATACCACCTTCTGCCAGAACTGCTGGCAGATGAAATAGCTCGCTCTAATAATGATAATCTACGTCTAACCTGCATAAAAAATTATCAATCCCATGCATGGAGGCTTTGTTATATAACCATGCCTGATGGTCTTCATCATAGTGATGTGTCACAACGGTAATGGGCGGCATTTATGTCGCCTTTTACCCCTCTTCAATCAATCGATTTAAGCTATTTCCTGCTGTATTTCATAATCGACTGGTGACAAATAATCATTAGCCGAATGAAGTCGCTCCCGATTATAAAATACCTCAATATATTCAAATATTGCCTGCTTTGCTTCTACTCTGGTTTTGAATCGACAATGGTGCGTCAATTCAGTTTTCAAACTATGAAAGAAGCTCTCTGATACAGCATTGTCCCAGCAATTTCCTTTGCGGCTCATAGACTGAATTATGTTATGATCCGACAATATTTTTCTATGACTATCAGAGGCATATTGGCTACCTCGGTCAGTATGCCAAAGCAATCCATCCATTGGTTTACGCTTCCATATGGCCATCAGTAAAGCATCATTGACTAGCTTGGCTTTCATTCGCTCATCCATCGACCAGCCAACAATTTGCCTAGAGAATAAGTCAATGACAACCGCTAAATATAACCAGCCTTCCTTTGGTGGCAATATAGGTAATATCACCCACATAGTAGCGATCAGGTTGAGAGACAGTAAACTCTCTTTCCAGTAAATTTGGAGATATACGCTTATTATGCTTGGAATTAGTCGTCGCTTTAAAGCGTCTCTTCGTTTTACAAAACAAACCGGCTTTTTCATTAATCGACCAATTCTCCGGCGGCTTATATGAACGCCTTTTTCAGCCAGTTTTCTTTTTAAGACGACGGGTTCCATAAGTCTTGCGACTGTCTTCAAACAGTTTTTTAGCTGCTCAGTAAGCGCTTCATTTTCTTTCTCTCTATCCGTTTTAGGAGAGCTAACCCAATCATAATAGCAACTACGGAAACATCCATAAAACGGCACAGAATCGTTACCGGGTAATCTTTAGCCTGATCAGTTATCCATGCGTACTTCACAAAGTTTCCCTTGCAAAGTACGCTGTGGCCTTTTTAATAAATCACGCTCCTGAATCACTTTTGCCAATTCTTTTTTCAGACGTTTCATCATAAATGTGTTCATCACTTCTATTGGCTACCGTCTTCACCGGTTTGGAATATTTACTGATCCAGGTATGTAGAGTATTTACATTAACACCTAGCTCCCTGGCAGTCTGAGAAACGGGTTGATCCGTCTCATTAGCTAATTTGACAGCTGATTCTTTAAATTCTGATGTATAGCTTTTATTCGGTTTTTTTGTTTGATCATTCATTTTAGGTCACACTTTTTATCTTTTAGTTATTTTAAGTTGTGTGTCCGGTTAAGTATAGCCACATTATAGTCACCATAATCAGTAAGATAACAAATCGCTTTTTCTGGTTCAGACATATTAGGAAAAGGGTGTAAAAGCCATTTATCTTTCCAGTTTCCAATTTCCTGCATGTTTTCTAATCGATCTTTTATTATTTTTAATTTTATTTTATTTTTTGATAAATCAGGGTGTTCTTTTGCTGATCTGAAAAATAGTTCCTGGAATCATTTAAAGTTCTCCGCTTTTCATCAACAGTTAAATCCTTTGTTATTCGAACATAAAAAGCATCACAGCTTCTATTTTTTATTTCGTTATGGAAAGCTGTTAAGCAGGTTGCTCTCATTCCAGAATCTTGATCTCAAAAAGAATCTGATTTTTTTCAACACCACTGAACAATTTATGTATAAAAAGAAATGTCCATACATCGTATATTCAGAATGGATCTGCATTCCATTTTGAGGCAATTTTTGTACTTGATAGAGAGCTTCTGATTCTTCTATATCATCACGAGAAATTGCATCCTTGTATGTTGCTGATATATCGGCACTTAAAGATGATCCATTTGTCTTTTTGGATCTTGAATTTTTTCACACTCTCTTTATAATCACCATTCAACCAGAATCTTGCATGTTTTCGATAGGCGTATTGGGCATTATAATCATTAACAGATAAAGCATTTTCTTCTATTTCAATAGGGCTAATACAAGGATCATAGTTTAAATTCATTTGAAATACGTAGCCTGTTTCATTGTCAGCAGCACTACCGATTGCTGAAAGTTTAATATTTCGTTTATCTTCTCGTCTTGTCCAATTAACAATATATTCCTGTCTATCCACGCTAACATAAAGTCGCTTTATATTGCTTTTAATTAACCTCTGTTCTCTTTCTGATACAAAGGTCATGCACTGTTTATGCAGAAAATCAATTTTTGCATAAACAGTCGCCATACCAACATCAGCAACTTCACAGATTCGCCTTAAAGGGGATTTATTCATTAGAAGTTTGAAAATAAGATTGTTTTTATGAGGCTGTTTTTGACCAGTTGTAGATTGTTTAACTGAAAATGTTTTCTTACAAGACTTGCATCGATAACGACTAGAACCTGATTTTGTTTTCCCAAAAGACTGGTAAAATTCTTTTCCTAACTTAATACTAATGAGATTATTTTTACATGAATTATCAGGGCATGACACCTCTGGAGTTTCTTTTAAATATTCTTCAATTCGCTGTAATTCATCCCAAATTCCTTGATTGCTCTTAACTGGGAATAACTCATTACAAGACTTGCAAATCAGTTTAGTAACTGGCTTTCGACTACCACTTGATAATTTGTAGCAGTCTTTTTGTGATTTATGGAGTTTAACTTGGCTTTCTGTGCTGGCAGGAACACCATAATTTTGGCACAATGGATTTTTGCAAAAATTAACCTGAATATCGTTAATTTCAACTGGAATTCTTGGTTGTTTTATATCAGAAGATATTTTATCCATTTAGATATCCCCTTAAATGTTGATTTTACAAGAATAATAGCTTAATTTATCGCATTTATCAACACCTTTATTTATCGGCTTGAACTTTTGCACGAGGTGCACTACCCTGCACTTCTGTACCTTGTACCATTAACCAGTTGACGGCTTGCGCCTGACTAGCTACGAAAAATGAACAGCCAACAGCGGCTGCCATAAGTGAATTTTGAATTATTTTCATTTATTTAATCCCAAATATTAATTTAATATCAGTATTTATTGTTATACAGTTTGAGCACATTGATGCCCTAACTGAGTTAGTCAGCAATTATGGTTTAACTAAAGTATAGCCTTCAGCAACCAAGTCCATGATGCGTACAACGCCAGCAGAAACTGGAACAGCAACAGGATTAAGCTCAGGTGCATGACCTAATTTCTTAGTGAATGCTTTGATAGTATTCTTACATGCAGAAAACTGTACGCCTTCAGCACTCAAATTCTTGATACGACCGGTATTTATATTATCAAGTGTTAATAATCTCAAACCTGGACCAAAAGCAACAATTTCAACGTCCACTTTTTCTGAACCATAATGTTTCAGGATGTTACTTGCTACGTTAAGTACTAAAGTTTGTTTGAAAGGGTTGGGATCACTGATTTGTAAAACCACATGTTTTTCTGCAAAAGGCTTCGCTTCGCTGGCGAATCCCGTGATTGGTGCAAATGCAAGCATTAGTAATAATGCCGCAAAAATCATTTTTTGGTACATTGGAGCTCCTCTTTTTATTGTAATAATCTCTAGTAAGACGCAGTTGTTCCCATTTTATTCCATAAATAATAAAAATAAGTTGTTGTTTTATATAGTATTATATAATTATTAACTAATATAGATATTGATTCGCATTAGCAATTCGCTACAATGACAGTCTTTATTGACTAAATTAATCAGGATTTATTATGACCTTAGAACGAGCCAGAGAGTTGATTGCCATTCAAGTGGATATGGGTGGCGGTTATAATCGTAATTCGGTGCGGGTATTATTATCCGAAGTGAATCGTGAGCATGGGCAAAGCGGTGTGGATCAAATGATCACTGAGTTTGGCCTGGATGAAAAGTTTGGTTTGCAAGTTGGTCAGAGTATTCAGACTTAATTAGGTTCTGGGTGTTGATTGAGTGTTGTTATTCATGGGCTTATTCAACCTAAAATAATCAGTTGAATCGTAGCGAGAGCGACTTAGGTGCTGAAGGTTAAGGGTTTTATAGGTTATTTTGGCTTTATTCGTAGTCACCCTACGGGTGAAGTCAAAATGTTCTGGAAAATCCTTAAGATTCAGTGCATAAGGCGGTCGCAGTAGGTTCAACTGATTTTTTTTAGGTTCAATGGGTTATTGATGCGGTTCGTGCCTCACCACATCCTACGGGCATTAATGAGTACATGTAGGATGTGGTGAGGTACGAACCGCATCAGCAGTGCTCGAATAATCAAACTGACTTCATTAATTTACGAATATTGGACAGGTGGCGGCGGCTGACTTCTAAGCCTTCTGGTAAATCATTGAGTTTGATTAACATACGTCCATCGGTTTGTTTTTCCAAGGCGGCGATTTTGTCTTTACGAATGAGCGCATTGCGATGAATACGTAAAAAAGTATCGGCAAATTCTTCTTCTAAAGATTTCAATGTATCTTCAATAATGGTTTCTGCAATAACGCCCTCTTTGATATATTTAATGGTGATGTACTTATGATCCGCCAGAAAACAATAAATATCATCAATTGGCACGAGTAAAATCGTACCACGTATCTGCACGCTGATATGCGTCCGATAGGATACTTCTTTATTTTGCTGGCCGAGTTGTTCCAGCTGCACCTTGTTAAGCTTGCTGCAATTTCCCAGGGCTTTTTCCAGCCGTTCTTTGCGTATGGGCTTGAGTAAATAATCAATGGCCTGAGATTCAAAGGCCTGTAACGCATATTCATCATAGGCCGTGGTAAAAACAACCGCCGGTGGTTTGTCCAGTGACATCAGATGTTGTGTGGCTTCCAAGCCACCCATGCCGGGCATACGAATATCCATCAGGACAATATCCGGTTCTTGCTGGTTGACCTGCTCAATGGCTTCAAGGCCATTACTGGCCATGAGCAATTGATAGTCTGAATCAATTTCTGTTAATAGTAGTGACAGGCGTTCCCTTGCCAGCGGTTCATCATCAACAATAAGTATTTTCATAACATTTATAGATCACCTTGGGTTATATAAGGCATTTTCATAATGGCATAAAAAACATCTTCCTTGTCTTCACATATAATCGATGCTTTGCCCTGAAAATGCGCCGTTAGCCGCTCTTTGATATTGGCCAAGGCCATTTTATTGCCTTCTCGATGCACTAGATTTTTACTATTGCTATTTTGCACCGTCAATATCAATTGGTTTTTCTCATATTGACCACTGACAAGAATATGGCCACCATTAATCTCTGGTTCAATACCATGAAAAATAGCATTTTCCAGTAAGGGTTGAAGTATCAATGCAGGCAGCATCGCATCTTCCGGGAAACTGTCAATTTGCCAGTCGATACTTAGGCGCTCACCTAAGCGTTGCTTTTCAATATCAATATAGTGCTGACTGAGCGTCAGTTCTTGTGATCAGGGGATCATCTCATGGTTTTCTTTAAATAACATACGAAAGAGTTCAGCCAAGTCTTCAGTAATGCGTTCCGCAACTTCTGGACGGGTGCGAGTCAAACTGGCGATAGTATTCATGCTATTAAATAAAAAATGCGGACGTATCCTTGCCTGTAATAATTGCAGTTTAGTACAGCTTTCTGTTTCTACTTTAATGCGCCATTGATGTTGCACATAAAAATAACGCAATGCCAGAGCGCCGATGATGGCCCCAATCAATAAATTGTGAACGAGAAATTCCCAATGACTTGCGGATGAAATAATGTCTGTTAGATAATAATGATCCATGATAAGAAAGGTGACTTCACTGATCAAAGTCAGCATGAGTAATATCGCCAGATAACTAGCAACCGCAACAAATTGATTGGAATATTTTTCAAATACCGGCCTTAACAAACATAAGACACTACTACACATCAGCCCATTCCATTGAATAAACAACGATATCAGTGCCAAATCATTCCATAATTGTTGATCGAGCCTTAAGGGTGCAAGGGTCAAAATAAAAGCCAATAGTTCGCCAATGATCACCACAGTAAAAACCATTCTCAAGGAACAGAAATTGGGCAGAAAAAGTGACGATGTTGGGCTTTGATTATTCATATTGATTGACTGATTTGTGTGCTACTGGTGTTTATGATTATTTCACAGCTTAATACACCCTCGCCAAAAAATCTGTGAAAAAGACCATAATATAATGATTTTATGATTATTTTAGTCTTTTTCAGTTTATAATAGCGGATTATTTTTAATGCATATAATGGATCGATAAAGCTATGTCTGACAAGCCCACCACAACTTCAAGCGCCGCCACCCCTGCGGAAAAGAAATCTGTAAAACAGGCAGAAAAGCCCTGGAATGGCCGTTTTACTGAGCCTACAGATGCCTTTGTTGAAGCTTTCACGGCCTCTGTGACCTTTGATCAACGTATGTATCAGCAAGACATTGATGGCTCTATCGCCCATGCCAAGATGCTGGCTCATGTTGGTGTCCTCACTCATGCCGAGCGGGATCAAATTATTGTCGGACTGGGTGACATTCAAAAAACTATCGAAGCCGGTGAGTTCAATTGGTCTATTGCCCTTGAAGATGTACACATGAATATCGAAGCGGCCTTGACTGACTTAATTGGCATCACGGGCAAGAAACTACACACCGGGCGCTCTAGAAATGATCAGGTGGCAACCGATATTCGCCTGTATTTACGTGATGAAGTTGATCATATCCTTATAGCAATAAAACGCTTGCAGATTGCTCTGATTGATTTAGCTGAACAAGAAGCAGACACCATCATGCCCGGCTTTACCCACCTGCAAACTGCCCAGCCCGTTACTTTTGGTCATCACATGCTGGCATGGTTTGAAAACCTTGAACGAGACCGCCAACGTTTTATAGATTGTCGTAAGCGCATTAATATCATGCCGCTGGGCGCAGCAGCACTGGCAGGTACAACCTATCCGATTGACCGTGAATTCACTGCCCGTGAGCTAGGCTTTGATAGTGTGTGTAAAAACTCTCTGGATGCCGTCAGTGATCGAGATTTTGCCATTGAGCTAACGGCGAATGCAGCCTTGTTAATGACCCATTTATCACGTTTTTCTGAAGAGCTGGTCTTGTGGGCTTCGGCACAATTTAATTTTGTTGAACTCAGTGATAGCTTTTGTACCGGCTCATCCATTATGCCGCAAAAGAAAAATCCCGACGTACCGGAATTAGTGCGGGGTAAAACAGGCCGCGTCAATGGCCATCTGATTAGCTTATTGACTCTAATGAAGGGTCAGCCACTCGCCTATAACAAGGATAACCAGGAAGATAAGGAACCCTTATTTGATACGGTTGATACCCTTAAAGGCTCACTGAAAGTCTATGCTGATATGATGCAGCATGTCACAGTGAATAAGGAATCCATGCGTGAAGCCGCTATTCGTGGTTTTTCTACTGCGACTGATTTGGCCGATTATCTGGTCCGCGCCGGTGTGCCATTTAGAGATGCCCATGAAGTCGTGGGTAAGGCAGTGCGTTTGGGTGTTGATACGAAACGTGATCTGGCAGAAATATCACTGGCAGAATTACAGCAGTTTTCGACGGACATTCAGGCCGATGTTTTTGATGTGTTGACGCTAGAGGGTTCGGTTTCAGCGCGCAACCATATTGGCGGTACGGCACCGAAACAGGTGCGAGCAGCCGTTAAACGAGCTCGTGTCCGGATTGCTTAGTAAAGAAAAATGGGATTGAGCTTATTCAACCGCTTCAGATTTCAATTCTTTCACTGCCCGATCCATAAACATACTTGATTACCCATAAAGCTCCGCCATTTTTAGGAGCTTTCCATTCATAGGTGGCGTTTTCATCGCCACGCATAAAAACCTTGGCATCATGTCTTTTAAGTTAAAGCGTCTATTAAACCGATAACAAAATTCAGCAAGATACCGAGGTAAATGTTTTGAGTTAATGGAATGATAGCTTCCCTTCATAGAGTTTTTAATATTACCTATCATAGTGTTAACCCAGATAAACTCAATTTTATCAACACTTGCCGCACCACCACCCGTGACGATTGGAACATGCTTACAGTCAGCTTCTTTAACCGCAGGAAAACAATTAACAGTACTTCCAGGTGTTAAATGAGTTTGTGCCCATCGTTTTATTTCACTGGATTTAAACCCTTTAAGCACATTTAAATTCATTGCAATCGGGTGTCCATCTTCATTAGTAGAAACGGCTGCAACGAACGGTGTTTTATTTTCTGAACCACGACCTCTGGAGCCGCCTCTGTGCTCACCACCCCAGTAGGCATCATCAATTTGAATGATGCCTGATAAAGGTTTACTGTCATCACGTTCTTTCATAACCTGCATGATCTTTTGTTTCATACTCCAGGCTGTATTGTAGCTTACCTTAAGCTGTCTCTTTAATTCTAATGCTGAAACCGCTGTCTTCAATTGAGTCATAAGATGAATCGCTAAAAACCACTTAGATAAAGGCAGTTTGGTACTATCAAATATTGTCCCACAGGTTGCTGATGTCTGATGATGACAATGGTGGCACTGATAAAGATGGCGATGTTCTAGAGTGCAATAAGTCTTATTGCCACACTCTGGGCAAACAAATCCATCAGGAAATTTCCATTTAAATAAGGCTTGTCGGCACTGTTTGTCAGTGCCATAATCATTAAAAAGCTCAAATAAACTATAACCTTCTTGAAACTGAATTTTATTTTTTGACATCATTCTACTCCACACATAATCTATACTTTAATTATAGTATAATTATAGTATAATTATAGTATAATTATCGAAATATGGCGGAGCTTTGTGGGTAATCAAGTAAACATATTAACGTCATCGCCTTTTTGCCACTGGCTTAGGCCATATTGGATGCGATTAGTATCAATATTGGCGTTTTTCAGGCTTTCATTGAGTTTATTAATCAAAATTTCAGCCGATTCATAGACTGTTTCAGGTAATAAAGACAAAATCAAAGTCATCTAAGTGTCCAACGATATCAGCCCAGCGCATTTGATCTTTCAATAATTGGCTGATTACCAGGCGCATTTGCTCACGTTTTTCTTCTGTCATGTTAGACTCTGACTGAAAATCGACCTTCATCAATACCAGTGACAAAGGGTTATCGTAACGACGACTTCTGGATACTTCTGAATTCAAAGTCTGAAACATACTATGATGGTTCAACATGCCCGTCACGGGATCGTGAGACATTTTATGAGAGAGTGTGCTCTCTAATTGCAACAATTGTTTTTCAATCTGAATTTTCTTGCTCACATCGGCATAGTAACAAACGGTTAATTCCTGAGCCTCTTCACCAAACTGCTCACCATTTAGGCTCATTACATCTTGCAGTTCAATCCATTTGTCTAAAATACCGGCAAAAACACCAATACGGGCTTTAGCGCTCAGGATTTGTTGTAAGCAGGGCTCTTTAAGCTCACTAAATCCACGTCCTACAATAGTTTCACGCTCTATACCCAGAAAATCGCAAAAAGACTGATTAAGTTAATAAATACATTGCTGCTCATCAAGCACAATGATAAAAGAAGGGCTGTTTTCCAGCAAATTTAAACATAATGGTGAATTTATAGCTTTGTTTGTCATTATTTACACCTGTTTTATATCCAATCTAGGGGCTTTAATTTACCCTCTAATTATAAGTCACTTTTACCTGTAAGGATTGAAAAGTTTCCTTAAGAGTATAGCACTTAGCTTAAAAAGTGCTTAACATCTTTGCATTTCATTGCGCTAGATCACTATTTCTTCACTTAATTTACACACTCAATTTAGCCATAATGTATCTTTATGCATTCTACTGCTATACTTTATTGAGATTAGCAAATTAAGCTTATACGGTCAGTATTGATACCCACACTTGCGATAATATGGATAAATTTTACTTAGAAAATCATAGTCATAAGAAAATATTACGTAAGTTTTTACAACTTAACAGTCTCAAATTACAGCGCACTAAAAGCTCTCTCAAGCAACGTCAGGGGATTTTTTACAATTATTGCCGCTATTATTCCATATTAATCACCCCTCTTTACCCGGTTTTGTTTCTACCCAATGTCCTGCAGGCATTCCTAAATACAACCCCTCCAAGGACTGTATCCACCGCGCCAAAAAAGATAGCGCTCTCCTTTGATTATAAGCGCCGCGCCTATCGCCAATATGATATTTTGGCTCTGTATTTTATGGGTAGTACCGGCACCATTGCCTATTCCGATAAAAGTGACTTTGATATCTGGGTTTGCCATCGAGAAGACTTGTCAGCCATTGAACTAAAAGAACTGCAACTCAAAACCGAACGTATTAGCCAATGGTGTACTGAGTTTAATCTGGAAGCCAATTTTTTTCTCATTCATACCGAGCAATTTCGTGCCGGAAAAATTGAAAATCTCTCTTCTGAGAGCAGTGGCACATCACAACATCTATTCTTATTAGAGGAATTTTATCGGACTTCAATGCTATTGGAAGGACGCTACCCTATCTGGTGGCTAGTACCCGAATTTGAACAGGTCTACGATGAGTACGTTGAAAATATTATGATCTCAACGACTTTTGAGGACAGTTTCTAAAATTTTTTGGCTGTTTATGATTTTTGTCAACAGCATTGTCCCAGCAATTTCCTTTGCGGCTCATAGACTGAATTATGTTATGATCCGACAATATTTTTCTATGACTATCAGAGGCATATTGGCTACCTCGGTCAGTATGCCAAAGCAATCCATCCATTGGTTTACGCTTCCATATGGCCATCAGTAAAGCATCATTGACTAGCTTGGCTTTCATTCGCTCATCCATCGACCAGCCAACAATTTGCCTAGAGAATAAGTCAATGACAACCGCTAAATATAACCAGCCTTCCTTGGTGGCAATATAGGTAATATCACCCACATAGTAGCGATCAGGTTGAGAGACAGTAAACTCTCTTTCCAGTAAATTTGGAGATATACGCTTATTATGCTTGGAATTAGTCGTCGCTTTAAAGCGTCTCTTCGTTTTACAAAACAAACCGGCTTTTTTCATTAATCGACCAATTCTCCGGCGGCTTATATGAACGCCTTTTTCAGCCAGTTTTCTTTTAAGACGACGGGTTCCATAAGTTATGTAGAGTATTTATTTATTCATAAACGCTTACTCAATGAAGCTGACTTTTTAAACTTCGGTTCAATCAAAAATATTGTTGCCGATGAACTATTTCATAGCGCCACCCTCTGGCATCTCTATAAGGGTATTGATTCACCCTATAAATCCATTTTAAAAATTCTCTTAATGGAATGTTATACCAAAGAATACCCCCGCATTGATTTTCTCTGCCTGCAATTTAAGCAAATAGTCTATAACGAAGACAAGCCGGATATTGATAAGCTTGATCCTTACATTATGATGATGAGCAAAATTAGCCAATATCTTGAAGCAGAGAAGAGCCCGGAACGGCTGGATCTCGCTCGCCAGTGTCTGTATTTAAAAGTCAATGAGTCGCTAACAGAGGCTAACTCCGGCCAAAGCCATGCCTGGCGACAAAATATTATGCAAAATTTGGTCAATGAATGGCATTGGTCTCAAGCCAAATTAGAGTTGTTGGACGGGCGCAGTCACTGGAAGATCGACCAGGTTTGTATTGAGCATAAAAAAATTATTGATTCACTAACGGTCAGCTACCGCAAAGAATCTGATTATTTTCGCTATCATAGTAAGCATGTGCATATCAGTCAGCGTGATTTGCGCATTCTAGGGCGCAAACTCTATGCGGCCTTTGAGAAAAAAGCCGGTAAAATTGAGATCATGATTCATGATAGTGAAATTAATTTACATGAATCTTATGTCTCTATACACCCCATTGGCGAGGCCAATAATGAATTAGGCTGGGCTTTTTATGTGGGTGCTATCAACCAAATTGACAAAAAAACACCCCCACCAAGCAAAAAATCAACTCGCTTACTTAAACTTTTATGCTGGGGATTTTTCAATCATGTCATTTCCAGCCAAAGTAATTTTGTGCTGGATAAAGCACTAGAAGTGCTTAACACCCGTGAAATTAAGCAAATACTAGAAACGCTTGAGCAGATATTTCCTAATGCGGCACCTGGACATGCCAGTATGGAAGCACTCATCAAGCCAACCCAGTTGGATGCCAATATTTTATTTCTCAATATTGGCGTTGATCCTTTTTTAAACCATCATCCCAGTGGCACACAAATTACCACCAAGCAAACCAATGCGCTCAACTATAGCTCTTTGCATGAAAACTTATTGCTCACCATCGATCAAGTACTCATCAATAGTTGGCATGAGGTCATAACCCATCATTTTGATGGTGAAAATGGTTTAATTGAATGCCTCAAACAATATTTAAACTGGAATCACGAAACCGATTTAGCTCGTCAATCTCATGTGCCCAAACGCCCTTCATTGGTTTGCTGTTTTTCCTCTGTGCGTGGTGAGGCAATTTCCCGTTGTATCAGCGAGTTATTCAATAATGTGTTAAACGCATTTCATGGTCCTGAACATGCCTATACAACACGTTATTTGTTTTCCGTTGAAGAAAGTTTTTATCTCATCTGGCAAGATCACTCCGGCCCCAAACACCAAAAAATTCCCGATCAAAAGGAATTGCTGCGTGAGTTATCCTATCCATTGGCTAAATTTCAGTCTTTGCTCATTGATCCCGCCTTTAGTGAGTTTAAAGTATTACGCTTGATTTTTAGTCAAAATAAAGAAAATCATATTCAGTTGTTTTACCAGAATAATCGCAAGACAGCCGATATATACATTATTGATGAACGCGGCAGTCTCTATCATCAGTCCACGCCACTGGAAATCAATAATATCCATATCAATCACTTTGTGTTATTTCTGGATTCGGTGGTCAATCGTCTCAGCTATAGCAACAATTATTTTAATGGCACACTTGATGATGCCACCCTTGATATTGATAGTGCCTTTGATGATCTCCTCATTGATCTGGACAATGAGGGCTCCGAAGTTGATTTACAATTAGAAGTGTTTGAAATCCAAAAAGAGTCACCCAATCAACTCGTGTTGGAAGAACAGTTTTCAAAATTGCAGAGTATGCCGGTGCAATTTTTTAAAATTCAGGTAATTGCAGATTTAAACAAGGATGGTAGTCGGCGTTATGTCATTTATGCCAATGGTAAGGAGTTTAATTCGTTTGAATATGGCCGAGATGTTTATAAGAAAGTGGCGCATGATGTGATTCAGGCAAGACAAAGCAAACAGCGTTATCCCATTTATATTACCGATATCGATTTATCACCTGAACTCAAAGATGCAGAAAGCAGTCATGGCATTCAGGCCACACAATTATTAAAATTTAAGCAGGAAATTGAGCGGCGCTTAAATCAGGCGATTAAGAACCTTTAGTCAATTTCAGATGACATTACTCCAAACGGCGGGACAGATTTGCACTTTAGATGTAGGATGTGGTGAGGTACGAACCACATCAATGGCTTTAAATGTATGGCTTTGATGCGGTTCGTACCTCACCGCATCCTACAATGTAAAGATAAATTGGCTTATTTAATCTGTACCCAACGAGCATTATTCTAGATGACTAATGTTCTCAATAATCGTCTGCATATCCTGTTGCCATTTTTGCAAAATGGCATACAATTCACCATTTTTATCAGGCGCATAATCAGACTCAATAAAATGCGGTGACATGGCCGTTAAAATAGTTTCATCTGCCTCAGCAAAAATAGCAATGGCCAAGGGTAAATAAGGCGTTAATTCAGGGTGTTTTTTGGGCAAGTTTTTTATTTCTTCCGGCTTGCCAAAAAAGACAACGCGATATTTATCAGTTTTAAAACCCATGCCGGTTAAGCCCACATCGACTCGCTGTACGATACTGATGGTATAGCCCGCTTTGCGTATTTCTTCTTGCAAGGCACTCATGGTTTCAGGAAAGGCTTCGGTCGAACGCCCCATAATTAATTGCTCATGATCAGCCTGAGCCAGTGTAGAAACCAGCATCAAGAAAACCATTGAAAGCATTAGAATGCCTACTCGCCATTTTTTAACTACGTTATTTTTCATCTTAGTTTATCACTTTATAAGGTGCTTTCTTCAAGCATGGCTTCATATTTCTCGGACATAAATTCACAGCCCTGCTTGAGTTCATTATTGTTAAACATCGAGCATAAATAATCCGGATTCACTGTCATCACCAACACGGTATCGTCTTTCTTTATGATGGTGTCACGAAAAGGCAGAAACATACCGATACGAGGATCAACGGACAAGGCCTGATTGAGAAAGTTGAAGTTACAAAAATAAATCAGATATTCGTCTTTGTTTTCTTGTTCTTTATCGACAAACCCCTGATCTAGTGTCTGTTCACGAATATAGCGAAAATTATAGCCAATCGCTGCGCGTTTCATGTTTTCGATGGTTTCTTCTAGTGAATAAGAAGATTCGTAGACCAATACTGCCTGACCCTTCTCTTTATTTTTCTGCGCTATGCTTTTTTCTGACTTAGCCAGAGAACGTAGATAAGTGACCACATTGTCAACATCGACTTCTTTTAAGCCCATTGATTGAGCAGAGACCATAGGTGTTGATTCACGCCCAGTCATGATAATGCGCTTTAACATTTGATCCGACGCTGCTGATAAAAAAGCAGGATTGCCAATAGCCGGGGCAATAATTGCCGCATCACGAGGACGAGAGAATGTTACGCCAGTCCCCTTGCCACCCACACCTTTTTCACGATGACAATTGATGCAAATGCTTTCATAAACCTTTTGCCCTTTAGCGATATCACCCTGAATGTGGGCCAGTGAATATTCGGGCACTGCAATCTCAGGTTTCCAGCTACGAATATATTGAATAATATTGCGTATTTCAGTCTCACTCAGGCCGGTAAAGGCAGGCATAATACGACCAGGTCTACCCTTTTGAATCGTACGGTGTAAGTAGCGATTTGAACTGGTGCTTAAGAAGTCACGAAAATTAAGGGGCACGCCAACACCACCATCACCTTCACTGCCATGACAGACCGAACATTTTTTCTGAAACAAGGCATCACCTGCCGCAAGCGAAGCTTTTGTTTCCTTGGCTAAGGCACTGCTGTCTTGTGCTTCGTGAGACTGCGCTGGCATTGCTACAAACAATAAACTGGAGAGTAGTAGAGCTGAAAGCGCCTTAAAGCCTGAAATTTTGAGATGTGTGCTATAGAACATGGCTTATTCCAAATCAAGAACTATGTTGCTGCCCGATTGTTCACTCAGGCAGCGGTTGAGGGTATCAATAAAACTTTCACCACTGCGATCATCCTGCCAGGCATTGCCCTTATCCGTTGCCACATAGTCAAAATGATAGCCTCCAGATTTGGCCGCTAGCCACAATTGCAGAGCAGCCGTTTGGCGATTGATGATGAGTTGTGATTTATTTTCCATGATGATGGTCAGAATACCATCTGATGACTCATAATCGATATCACTGTCTAAGTCTTCCAATGCATCTTCTATCTGAATGATAATATCTTCTACAAATTCTTTGAATTCTGATTCGGTCATGGTTATTTTTGTCATTGTTACTCTTACACTCTTTTTACTATGGACTAGCTAGTTAAGGCTATAGAAGGTGGAAGCTAAGAGCAACTTCGCAAGTACCTCTATAAATAATAATTGAGTATAGACTATCTATTTTCAAGTATCGTAAATAGCTATCTATCTATATTTACTTATAACGCTATATTAACTTATAACGCTATATTAACTTATAACACTATACTAACATAAAGAAAAGCGCTATAGGCATAAAAAAAGCGCAACGAATTAAATCCGTTACGCTTTTTTCTTCAGCATTTTTTGAGACTAGCTCAAAATAGCTGACTGGCTCTTTACTCTAGCTATTTACTTAACTTTGGTTTCCAAAGTATCAGACTTGCCAGAATTGTCTTTCCAGGATAGTTTAACGCTATCACCAGAAGCACCTGCGAATTTGAATGACAGGTATGGGTTTTTAGAAATTGCTACACCCCATTCTGCATTCATGATTGGCGCACCATTGTGCTCACAATCAACGTTTTCAATGAAAAGAGCAGGAATTACTTTGCCTGTCTTTTTATTTTTACGTAAACCAGTTTCCATCTTATGACTGATCAGTGCTTTCACTGTTACTACGCCATTTTTTGCTTTAGCGCGTATTTTTATTGTACTCTTTGCCATTTTTATTCACCTGTTCGTGTTTTTTGCACTTAATAACTGTTTTCTTAATAGCTACGAAAATTAGTCGCTACTAAAAAATTAACCGCCACAACCACCGATGGTGACTTTGACTTCTTTTCTGGCGCTATAGAATTTACCAGCAGATTCACAAATTGCGATGATGTTAGATGTTTTACCCATTTTGATACGAGTAGAAACAAATGCTTCTGCTTTGCCTTTCAGGTTAAATTTGGCAACCAGAGGTGTACCATTCTTTTCTGAAAGTAAAGTAATTGAAGTCACACCACTCAAAGTAGAGCTGATAGTAACAGGCACAACGGCACCGTTTTCAGCGATGTCAGGTGCTTTAATATTGATTTTATCACTTGCAGTTGTCAATTCAGTACCAATTGAGCCTTTCATAGCGCCTGATACGTCTTTTGCTTCAAAAGCTTTTTTATTCCATGCTAGAACCTGAACAGGTACTAACAAACCACTTGCAGCGGCTAAAGCAACGGCACCAGTGGCCATTGTATTTTTCAGGAAATGTCTACGTTGCATCATATCTTCCTTAGTTTCTTGGTTATTGATTCATTTTTTTAACACATGTGTCCCTATACTAGCACTATTTGTGCCAAAATAATTTTTCTGTTAGTTTTCATTGTGATAGCTTTTTTTTGTCTTTTCTAGCCATTTATTTAAAGCAGTTTGCAAGTTGCAGTTTGCAAGTTGCAGTTTGCAAATTGCAATTTATATTCATTTCTGCAATTCAGCTTGGACAATTGGGAAAACAGCAATAAATAGTGCACCTCTAGCCGATTGATTGAGTTTAGCATCTTCGACCCAGATATCACCCTTGTGCAATTGCATTATCTGCCGACAGATAGCCAGGCCTAAACCTGTTCCTCCCGCTCCGGTGCGGGTACGACTGGACTGACTGAATTTATCAAAAATTAAATGCTTATCGACATCAGGCACACCGGGTCCCTGATCTTCAATTTCCAAACGAATACTACCGCTATTATTATATATACGGATATAGACTTTCGACTTATCCGCTGAAAATTTTATCGCATTGCCTAATAAATTGCGGATAAGCTGTTGGATTTTGTCCTCATCACCTTCCACAAAGATATGTTTGCCTGAGGTATCTAATAAAATTTCAATCTGTTTTTCTTCAATCAGGCTACTCAGTTCTTCAACCACACTTTGGGCAATATCGTATAATTGATAAGGGTGAAAAAATATGCCTTCTTTGTGATACTCCATACGAGACAAATCTAAGAGATTATTCACCAAACTCAATTGAACCTCACCGGAATAATTTATTTTTTCAAAATAGCTCTTGATCTTGTCATCACTCACCTGTCCCAGTCGAGTCAATCCAAAGTGACTAAAACTGAGAATAGAGTGCAGCGGGGTTCGCAATTCATGTGACATATTGGCCAGAAATTCACTTTTGGCTTTATCCGCCAGCTCGGCTTTCTCTTTGGCCGCAATCAGATCTGTGGTTTTTTCATCGACTAATTCTTGTAAATGATCACGATGTTGTTTCACTTCTTCTTGTTGCTGTTCAATGGTTTCCAAGGCACGACTGAGTTCATCGCTACGACTTTCTAATTGAATCTGGCGTATCAGCCCACATTGATTATCTGAGGCAATACGCATTGCCTGACTGATCACAAAAACCATCATCAGCAATACCATAAAAAATACCAGCATCGCATCCTGATTGCCGTTCATGCTCAATAAAATCAATGCCAATACAACCGGGAGCCATTTACACAGAATAAACACGGCCACACCACCTCGATAGGATGACAATGAGCCAATAGCGCCTCCGGTGGTTGCAATCACTAAAGATAAAGCGAGGTAACTGAAATTTTGTAATTGATCAAACCAGATCATCATGGCATTGATCAGTCCCCAGAGAAAACCGGATGCCAGGCTAAAAGCATAATAAGAGTATAAATATTGACGATAATTGTGTTGTTCGGCATGAATCAGTTTTGGCAGGACAATAAACCGTCCGATGGTGGTGAGCAGAATAAAGAGCTCAATATACCAATAGTTTTGAAAAAAATACCAGCCATTTTCTGTTGCTAAGGTGATGCTGAGCAATAATAAGACATAGGCCAACGGAGACAAACCAGCACGCACACCAAAATAATTGGCTATGCGTAATTCAGCAGTAGCATATTGTTCAGCAGTTAAATTACTGCACTGGGACGTTACTATAGAAAAAAGCTTAAACTTCAAAGTGAATGATTACTCAATTATTTATTCTTGTTTTAACGGTTCAGTATATAACCATGTTACTTTACAATACGCTAACATTAGCCTAAACATTATACTCTTTCAATTTACGCCATAGAGTAGATTTGTTCACGCCCAAGATACTAGCTGTTTTTTCTCGATTATCATTATTTGCATCTAACAGCTTAAAAATATATCGCCGTTCTAGCTCGGCTAAAGTCGGTTGATCGCTATCAATCTGCTCACTGGTATCCTGCCCGGGCGCTTGTACTGAAACAGGAATTTCATCCAGATGCAAAAGTTCAGTATCAGACAATGCCACTGCCCGCTCAATAATATTACTCAACTCTCGCACATTGCCCGGCCATTGATAGGTTTTCAACAATTGTAAGGATTGTGCATCAAAACCCTCGATAGTGCGCTGGTATTTTTTCGCAAAACGCTTAAGCATCACGCTAGTCAATAAGGGAATGTCTTCCAGGCGAGTGCGTAAAGGCGGCACCTGAATATTTATCACATTGAGGCGGTGATATAAGTCATGACGAAACTTGCCTTCCTGCACCATTTTATCCATCGGCTGATTGGTCGCCACGACAAAGCGTACATCAATATCAATCGGCTCTAGCCCTCCGACTCGAATAATTTGCTGCTCCTGTACTACGCGCAATAATTTGGTCTGCATATTGTCAGAAATATTGCAGATTTCATCGAGAAAGAGTGTCCCGCCTGAAGCGGTTTCTAAGAGTCCTTTTTTTTGTTTGTTGGCGCCGGTAAAAGCACCTTTTTCATAACCGAACAATTCACTTTGTAGCAAACTATCGGTTAAGGCGCCACAGTCAATCACAATAAAGGGCTTCTCTGCTGACTGGCTTTGAAAATGAATGGCTCTGGCCACCAATTCTTTACCCGTGCCCGATTCACCTTCAATAATGACATTGCAACGAATGTCGGCAATTTTGTCGATGATGTCATACACTTTTTGCATATTGCCACCCGTGCCAATCATGCGATAGCGCTCATCCTGATCCTGCTGGGCTTTTAATCGCTCTTTCAAGCGTAAGTTTTCTGCCTTAAGAATGGATACATTTAAGGCTTTGCCTATGGTTATTTTCAGCTCTTCAATATCAAAGGGCTTTTTAACAAAATCGGTTGCCCCCAGACGTAAAACTTCAATCGCATTATCCACATTAGAATACGCAGTGATCACAATGACGGGAATGAGTTTATCCACAGCACGAATCTCTGCCAGCACTTGAGCCCCTGTCATATTAGGCATTTGCATATCGGTAATGACCAGATCAACCGGCTCTTTGGCAAAAAAAGTCATCGCCTCCAGTGGATCAACAAAGATATGACACTCGTAGGTATCATCAAGGTATCGCGCCATCAAGCGCCCGGCTTTTGGCTCATCATCAATAATAATCAGTTTTTGCTTCATACGTCTTTCGTTTTATTTAAGTCTGTTGATGCGTTTGAGGGTGCTATTGTAGATAATCCTAAAAAAATCAGTTGAATCTACTGCGACCGCCTTATGCACTGAATCTTAAGGATTTTCCAGAACATTTTGACTTCACCCGTAGGGTGACTACGAATAAAGCCAAAATAACCTGTAAAACCCTTAATCTTCAGCACCTAAGTCGCTCTCGCTACGATTCAACTGATTATTTTAGGATAATAATGGCAAACTAATCTTCACCATTACTCCACCACCCTCTGCATTTTCTATGTGTAATTGACCTTTATGGTTCTGCACGATACCCAAAGAGATCGACAAACCCAAGCCCGTTCCCTGCCCGACTTCTTTGGTCGTAAAAAAGGGGTCAAAAATTTGATCGAGAATGCCTGTATCGATTCCAGTGCCATAATCACGTACCGATATGATCATCGTTTCGTTATCCAGGCTTAAGGATAAATCAATTTGTTTCTGCTGTGAACGCTTATCCTCTGGCAAATCAGCACTGGCCTGTATGGCATTGAGCAAAATATTGACCAGTGCTTGCTGTAATTTACCCTGATCACCCAAAATCATGACTTTATCATGCGTCATAATGCCATCAATACCATTGAGTTCAACTTGTGCTCGCTTCGCTTCTTGCTTCACCAGACCTTCGAGGTTTTTCAATAGATCAATCAAACAAATGGGTTTGAACTCCTTGTCTGGAATCTGTCTGGAAAAGCTTAATACTCCCTGGACAATTTCAGATGCGCGCAAAACTTCTTCATCCAATGAGCGAATATCTTCCAACATGGTATTCAAAGCCTGAACGAAATTAGTTTCAATAGGGCTGTCTTTTTCTTCTGAGTGAGCAATATTTTTTTCCAGTTCACGATAAATAAGCCGTGATAAGGAACGAATATTATTCAGCGGATTGTTAATTTCATGACCGATGCCCGCCGCCATCTGCCCCAAACTAGCCAGTTTGGCATTTTGGATCATCATGGTTTCTGCCCGAATCCGCTCTTCTAGTGCCTGCTCTAACTTACCGGCCATATAATTAAATGACTCGGATGACTCCTGCATTTCATCAATATCACTGATAATCGGTACCGCTTTTTTACCATCAGCAAAGGTCTTTAAGTTTTCTGCCAGATGCATAATTGGCGTAGAAATCGCCCGTGAAGCAAAATGTGCCAGAAACAAACTACTAAATGCTGCCAGGCCTGCCAGAAACCAAATCCCCATACGAATACTTTCAAAGGGCGTACTAAAAGCGGCATCTTCCACTTCGTTTACTATCACCCAGGAGGTCAGCGAGTCGGGATAAGGGAAGTATTCAATATAGTAAAAATGTTTATCCCCCTTCATATTGGCCACCGAGCCATAGGCTTGATCCTGATACGCATCCCAGATAACGCCTTTATCCAGCGTTTGTAATTTTTCTACTGTGGACTTGAGGTGGGCGAAACGTAAAAAAGTATTATCATCATAGAGTATTTGCCCATTGCGAACGCTATTTTCTTCATCCACTTCAGCAATCATTAACTTGCCGTCATACAATCGGGCTGCTAATTCCAATACTTGATCAATATTCGCCCCTTTGATGGCTACCGCCAGATAGCCTACTCGCTGCCCCTCAAAACTTAGGGGCACAACCCCATCAGGGATCACTATGTTATTTTCCTGTCCCATTTCATCACGCGTCTGGGGCAGTTCAATAAAGCTCACTTGGCCATCAGGCAATTCAGATAAGAGCTTCACCTGCTCTGGTTGAATGATTTCCTTGTCCATAATGGCGTATGGCTCAAAGCCTTCATAACGGGTAATGCTCTCATTGCCTGCACGTATTTTTAGCACGGTATTACCCCGTACATCGAGGATTCTAAAAGTATCAAATAAAGAAATAACGGATTGATATTGCTGTAAGAATTCACTCAGAACAAAGAGTCGAACAGCATATTCTTCATGACGCTCATTTAAACGTGCCTGATTAAGTACCGGCATAAACTGCTTCATGGCCTGAGATTCGGGCAATTTGAGAATCAGTCGTTGATCGGTCTGCAAACTGCGGGTGATTTCAATGGCAATGTTTTCTAAACTGCGTTGAATATCTTCAGCAGCATCCAAATGGTAGATATTTTGCACATAATAGCTGGCAAACAAGCCCAGAGCCGTCGCCGGTAATAAAGTGGCCAATGTCACCCAACGAAAGATGTAGGATTTTAGTTTCACTCCCTATCCTTTTTATTTCTACAAAACAGTAACTTATTCAATAATTTTTCCATCATTTTATACATCGTTTTATGCATTGCTTACAAATTGACTTAAATTCATTACTTACATATTATCATGAAAATGCGCGGTTCTTATGACTATCCACCTAAGTCATTATCCTAACTTAATCAGTTGAATCGTAGCGAGAGCGACTTAGGTGCTGAAGATTAAGGGTTTTACAGGTTATTTTGGCTTTATTCGTAGTCACCCTACGGGTGAAGTCAAAATGTTCTGGAAAATCCTTAAGATTCAGTGCATAAGGCGGTCGCAGTAGATTCAACTGATTATTTTAGGATTATCCTAACTTAAAATTTGTGTATAATAGCGCTCTATACCCGTGATACTTGGAAATGCAGCGAGGCATTTTGACTAAGAGCCGATTGAGTGTATAAGTACTACATGATTGAGGCTTTTAGTTACATCTCTTAACAAAAAGAACGAAGCCTGCATTTCCAAGTATCATGGGTATAAATAAATGCTTAAGTTAGCTATCAACATTCAACAACCATCAACAACACAATAGGTGAAACTATGAAATGGTGTCGTGCAGAAATGGCACTTTATCTAATTATCGCTATATTAGGTATTGGCAGTATGATCACAGCCTGTGGACAAAAAGGCCCACTGTATAAGGCAGACAATAACACTTCTCTGGAACAAACCGGTGCAAGACATACTTAATTGTCTGCCATTGACGAGCAATCACTGAAAAACGAAGCATTTTATGGATTATTTTAACTATCAAGACGGCCAGCTCATGGCTGAAGATAATGTTGTGGCAAAACTGGCACAACATTATGGTACGCCACTTTATATTTATTCTCGTGCGACCTTCGAACGTCACTGGCATGCCTTTGATGAAGCTCTGGGGGATCAGCCGCACCTGATTTGCTATGCGGTTAAAGCAAACTCCAATTTAGGGGTGCTCAATATTCTTGCTCGCTTAGGCAGTGGTTTTGACATTGTTTCTCTGGGTGAATTAGAACGCGTGCTAGCCGCTGGCGGCTCACCGGATAAAATCGTTTTTTCCGGAGTCGGTAAACGCCCCGATGAAATAAAACGCGCTCTGGAAGTCGGTATCCACTGCTTTAATCTTGAATCAGAAGCAGAGATTGAGCGTGTTAATGCCGTGGCAGCAGAGATGCAAATGGTCGCTCCTGTTTCGGTGCGTGTTAACCCCGATGTTGATGCCAAAACCCATCCCTATATTTCCACTGGTCTAAAATCCAATAAATTTGGTATTGCCATTGAAGATGCCCGTGCTGTATATCAACGCATCAGCCAATTAGATAACCTGAAAATTGTTGGTGTGGATTGTCATATCGGCTCACAATTATTAGAAATTTCACCCTTTATCGATGCCCTGAAACGCGTCCTGGCACTGGTGGATAACCTGCGTAAAGACGGCATTAAATTACAGCACATTGATTTAGGTGGTGGCTTGGGCATTCCTTATAATGATGAACAGCCCCCTTCACCCGCAGAATATGCACAGGCAATTAAAGTGGTCATGGCTGGTCGCTTGCAGACCATTATTCTTGAACCTGGCCGTGCGATTGCAGGCAATGCAGGAATTTTAGTCACACGTGTTGAATTTCTTAAGCCAAGCAATGATAAAGACGGTAAAAATTTCGCGATTATCGATGCCGCCATGAATGACTTAATGCGCCCAGCACTGTATCAGTCCTGGCAGGGTATTATCCCCGTACTTGAAGGCGGCAATCCCGATGCCGACACGATGGTATATGATCTGGTAGGGCCGGTCTGTGAAACAGGTGACTTTTTAGGCAAAGATCGTGCCTTGGCTATCAAGGCTAATGATCTACTAGCAGTACGTTCTTCGGGTGCTTATGGTTTCTCAATGAGCTCAAACTATAATTCCCGTCCCCGTGCCGCTGAAGTCATTGTTGATGGAGCAGAACATTATCTGGTGCGTGAGCGCGAGTCTATTGTCTCATTGTTTAACTCTGAATCTGTTTTACCCTAGTGGCTCGTTTAGCAAACCCTTCATCCAATAAAGCAAACCTAGCGGACTGCCCCTGTCAGTCCGGCTTGCTGTTTCAAAACTGTTGTCAGCCCTTTCTCGACACCACAGCTGAGCACATCCCCGAATCAGCTGAACAGCTAATGCGTTCACGCTATTGTGCCTATGTGGTTCAGGATGAGAGCTATTTATTAAATACCTGGCACCCAAAAACACGTCCAGCAATACTTGATTTAGACACTTCTGTTGATAAATGGATCGGACTGAAAATTCTAGGTTCTGAATTAGGGCAAAAAGCCGATAACACAGGTACAGTGCATTTTATTGCTCGCTTTAAAAGCAATGGCAAGGCGCATAAACTGGAAGAGAATTCACAGTTTGAGAAAATTGACGGACGTTGGTTTTATCGACAAGCGATTATCCTAAAATAATCAGTTGAATCGTAGCGAGAGCGACTTAGGTGCTGAAGATTAAGGGTTTTACAGGTTATTTTGGCTTTATTCGTAGTCACCCTACGGGTGAAGTCAAAATGCTCTGGAAAATCCTTAAGATTCAGTGCATAAGGCAGTCACAGTAGGTTCAACTGATTTTTTTAGGATTATACTGTCAGATACTTTTTAACCAGTTCATCATCCAGAGTATCCATTACACCGGTGGCCACTTTTCTGCCTCTTTCCATAATGATAAAGTCTTTACCCACACGACGGGCAAATGGTAATTTTTGTTCCACCATAACGACGGTGATATTCGCTTCTTCGTAAACGTCAATTAAAACCCACGTTCACAATAAGCTTCAGTTAGCTCAAACTATGATCTTCAATTCGTAATTTGGAGATACAAATGAGCAACCATTCAAAAGATGCTTCGATGAAGCAACACATAGAGGCCTGCCAAGCCAGTAACTTAAGCCAGGCAGTTTATTGTCAACAACATAAGATACCCTCTCATATTTTTAGCTATTATCGAAAGAAGTTGGGTTATGTTAGCTCATCAAAACAGGTCAACACCAACAATCAACTCATTCCCATTAATTTACTGGCCAATTCCCCCACAAGCAATGCAATTAAAGTAAGCCATACCAATGGTTTCAGTTTGGAAATCAATTCTGATACGAACCTGAATCAGCTCAAGTCCATTCTGGATTTGCTCAGGACTGTTTCATGATAACGGGCATCACAGTCAATCAGGTTTATCTGGTTTCTGGTGTTACCGATATGAGAAAAGCAACCAATGGGCTATCACTGATTGTCTCAGAGCAATTGGAACACAATCCCTTTGATGGCAGTGTCTTTGTTTTTTGTAATCGTCAGCGAGATAAACTTAAAATACTGTACTGGGAGCGTAATGGTTTCTGGCTTTACTATCGTACACTTGAAAAAGGGAAATTCCAGTGGCCGATGGAAAAAGAACAACCCACTCTTTCGTTAACACTGAGAGAATTACAGTGGTTACTGGATGGTTTATCTTGCACACAACACCATGCTCACCCTGAAATTCATGGTCTGGAAAACAACTAAAAAAGTCCCTTTAGATGCGCATTAAACAGAATAAATACAAGCATTTAACGCTCATTTTTAGTATAATATAACGCATGAGTTCAACAGACAAAATACTACCAGAAGAGATACCAACGCTCAAAAACAGGGTGCTTGAACTCCAGTCAAAAGTGGACTGGTATGAGGAACAATTTCGTCTGTTGCAACACAAACGGTTTGGTACTTCCAGTGAAAAAAAAGAAGCCCACCCCGACTTCTTTAATGAGGCAGAAACGTTCGCCGAAGAAGCACCGGAAGTCCGTGAAACCATTACTTATGAGCGTAAAAAGCCCGGTCGTAAGCCTTTACCTAAAGACCTACCTCGTAAAGTTGTTCGTCATGAGTTATCTGAAGCAGAACAAGTCTGTGACTGCGGTCATCACTTGCATGAAATTGGTGAAGAGACCTCAGAGCAACTGGAAATTGTTCCTGCTCAGGTATATGTTGTAGAACATGTTCAGGTTAAATATGCCTGTCGTGCTTGTGAGGAAGGCGTTAAAACTGCTCCTAAGCCTGCACAGCCCATTCCTAGAAGTTTTGCATCACCCAGCCTGCTGGCCTATATCATTGTTTCTAAATTCCTAGACAGCTTGCCTCTCTATCGACAGGAAGCGATATTTAAACGCTATAAGATAACACTTTCCAGAGCCAGTATGTCCAACTGGGTGCTTAAATCAGCTGAATTACTCAAACCCTTTTATAATCGGTTGTTGTATTATCTCATTAGGCAGAAAATCATCCAGGCCGATGAAACAACGATGCGAGTGATCCATGATGGACGTGAGAATTGCCCTAAATCTTATATGTGGCTCTATCAAAGTGGCGGCTATCATTCCAAGTGTCCCATTGTTTTGTATGAGTATCAGCCTACTCGTGCAGGCCAACATGCCAAAACCTTTTTAACGGGGTTTTCAGGTTACCTGCAAACGGATGGCTTTCCCGGTTATCATATATTCGAAAATGAGAACAGTGAAGTCACTTTATTAGGCTGCATGGCACATGCTCGTCGCAAGTTCCATGATGCCTTAAAAGCATTACCCAAGAACAGTCAGAAAAAGCCTGGCATGGTACAAATGGCGATCAGTAAAATTGCTAAATTGTATGCGATTGAAAAACAAATCAAACCGCTCAATGCTGAACAACGTTACCTGATCCGTCAGGAAAAAAAGCAAACCACTACTGGATGACTTTAAAAAGTGGTGTGATGATAAAGTGACTAAAACAACAAAAGACAGTAAGTTGGGTGTCGCTATTCGTTATGTGATCAATCAATGGAAGTATCTGACTGTCTATCTTGAAGAGGGCAACCTCCAGATTGATAATAATATGGCAGAGCGGCGGATCAAACCCTTTGTGATTGGGCGCAAAAACTGGGTCATGAACCAAAATCCTCGTGGTGCTGAGGCCAGTGCTATTTTATATTCAATCGTGCAAACAGCGAAAGCAAACAACCTAGAGCCCTTTGCCTTTTTAACACACATTCTGACTGAGTTACCTAAGCTGGGCAGGCATTATGATGATGAGGCTTTAGAGCAATTGTTGCCATGGAATTTGACTGAAAAAATTCAGCCTTTAAATAAAGTGGAATGATACGTCAACGTGGGAAGTTTTGACGTATACGCTTCTTCATTGAGCTTGATGATAATATCACCAATTTCCTGAACCACATTGGGCTGAATGCCTTCCGTGGGTTCATCCAATAATAGAATTTTGGGCTCCAAAGCCAGCGCTCGACCAATAGCCAATTGCTGCTGTTGCCCACCCGACAAATCACCACCGCGACGTTTGATCATTTGTTTTAATACCGGAAATAATTCAAATATTTTTTCCGGTAGTTCTTTGCACTTGTCTTTACGTGCAATCAGCCCTGTTTGCAAATTTTCCAGCACCGTGAGCTGAGAAAATATTTCCCGTCCCTGTGGCACATAGCCGATCCCTGACTGGGCTCGAACAGAAGCACTTTTGTCTTGTAGTGACTGATCTTCAAAGGTGATCTGACCACTACGAATGGATAATAGACCCATAATTGATTTCAATAAAGTGGTTTTACCCACACCATTACGTCCCATCAGACAAACGCAACTGCCTTGTTTGATCTCAATATCTAAATCCCAGAGAATATGACTCTCACCATAGAATTGATTGAGTGATTGTGTACTGAGTATATTCATTCGCCCAGATAAACCTCGATTACTTTTTGATTGTTTTGTACTTCATCCATTGTGCCTTCAGCCAGCACACTGCCCTCATGTAATACGGTTACTTGATTCGCGATAGAGCGAACAAAGTCCATATCATGTTCTACGACGACAACAGAGTGCTTACCTGCCAAGGAGGTGAGTAGTTCCGCAGTGCGATCCATTTCCTGATGGGTCATGCCTGCAACCGGTTCATCCACCAGTAAAACTCTGGGATCCTGAATCAGCAGCATACCAATTTCCAACCATTGTTTCTGACCATGTGATAGCAAATTGGCTTTCGCATGATAGAGCTCCATTAAACCAATGGTCAGCATTACCTGTTCAATACGATCTTTTTGCTCTGAATTGAGGACGGTGAACAAGGTATGCCAGACCCCCTTATTGGTTTTCATTGCCAGCTCCAGATTTTCCCAGACTGAATATTCAGGAAAAATAGTGGGCTTTTGAAACTTTCGACCAATACCGGCCGTGGCAATATCATGCTCTGACATAGTGGTCAGATCTATGGTTTGGCCAAAATAAACCATACCGGTATCAGGTCGTGTTTTTCCCGTGATCACGTCCATCATAGTCGTTTTACCCGCACCATTGGGACCAATAATACAGCGTAACTCACCATCATCGATATACAATGATAATTTGTTCAGTGCTTGAAAGCCATCAAAGCTAACACTGACATCTTCAAGATAGAGTACGGTCTGATGACTGATATCCAGTTTAAATTCATTGCCAAAATCCGTTTCTTGCAGACTATGATCAAAGGTACGATCACGGCTAAAAACATCCTGAAGGGTGTGTTGCACCCAACTCAAAGCACTCATGCTGTTTTCTCCGCTAATTTCTTCTCTGCTACTGGATGTTCCGTGCTATCTGCCTGACTTTTAAAGCGTGCTAATAAGCCGACAATTCCTTTGGGAAGATAGAGCGTTGACACAATAAATAATGTACCCAGAGCAAAGAGCCAAAACTCAGGTAAAGCACCGGTAAAATAAGTTTTCGCATAGTTCACCAGCAAAGCGCCGATGACAGCACCAAACAAAGTGCCTCTACCACCAATGGCGACCCAAATAGCCAACTCAATGGAGTTAAGCGGGGAAAACTCACCGGGGTTAATAATGCCGACTTGAGGGACATATAAAGCACCTGCCACACCGGCCAGCATGGCAGAGAAGACAAAAATCCACAGTTTAAAGTTTTCGACTTTGTAACCAATAAAACGGGTTCTTAATTCGGCATCACGAATAGCGACGACTATTTTCCCTAATTTGGACTCAACGATAAACCGTGAGGCCATGTAGCCCATAGCCAATGCTAGGGCAGACAAACTAAAAATAACAATTCGAGTACCATCTGATTGCAGGCTAAAACCTAAAATATCTTTAAAGTCGGTCAGACCATTATTACCACCCAGACCCATTTCATTTCTAAAGAAAGCCAGCATCAGTGCATAGGTCATCGCCTGAGTCATAATGGATAAGTAGACACCCGTCACCCTGGAGCGAAAAGTCATCCAACCAAACACATAGGCAAGTAAACCCGGAATGAGAAAAATCATCAGCGCAGTAAAGGCAAATGAATCAAAGCCCTGCCAATACCAGGGCAGCTCCTGCCAATTCAGAAAGACCATAAAGTCAGGCAATTCAGGATTACCATAAACACCCCGATCACCAATCTGACGCATCAAATACATGCCCATGGCATAGCCACCCAAAGCAAAAAAGGCTGCATGTCCTAAACTTAAAATCCCGCAATAACCCCACACCAGATCAAGGGCAATCGCCAGTAATGCCAAGCACAGGTATTTGCCCAATAAGGTCACCATATACGTGGGGATATGAAATGAGGAAGACTCAGGCACTAAAAAGTTAAAAATAAACACCAGAGTCGTGAGGAAAACTAATACGGATAGTAGCCATTTGCCCCCCGTGTCTTTATGCATGAAGTGTGGGAAAAAACGATTAATAAACATTTTAATGGCCTCCTGAAGAACGGCCTTTCTGTGGAAAGAGTCCATTGGGTCGTTTTTGAATAAAGATGATCAGAAAGATTAATACAATAATTTTTGACATCACGGCACCCGCCCAGGGTTCTAGGAATTTATTAGTAATCCCCAGCGTCATTGCTGCCACTAAAGTCCCCCATAAATTTTCTACACCACCAAAGACCACAACCATGAATGAATCAATAATATACGCCTGTCCCAGATTGGGGCCAACATTCGTTAATTGACTCAGGGCAACGCCAGCAACACCGGCAACGCCTGAACCCAGACCAAAGGTGAGTGAATCAACCCACTGAGTTTTTATCCCCATTGCGGTTGCCATACTGCGATTTTGTGCCACCGCTCGCACTTGCAAACCCAAGGAGGTTTTTTTCAATATGAGTATTAACAGAGCAAAAACCATTAAGGCAAAAAAGAAAATATAAATACGATTATAAGTAATGGCAAAGGCTGGATTTATAATCAATGAACCACTTAACCATGAGGGTGTAATCACGGGGACGTTTTGTGCGGATATTAGAGTACGCACCATTTGTTGCAATAGCAAACTGATGCCAAACGTAGCCAATAAGGTTTCTAAAGGACGACCATAGAGATGCCGAATAACGCCCCGCTCTATGGCAATACCAAAGAGTCCTGACACCACAAATGCAGCAGGAATCGCAACGATAAGAGACAGGCCAATATCATTAGGCATCAATTGTTGCACCAGATAGGTAGTATAAGCACCCAGCATGATTAATTCACCATGCGCCATATTGATCACACCCATCACACCGAAGGTGATGGACAGTCCAATGGCTGCCAGTAATAATACCGAGCCAAGACTTAAGCCAAAAAATAAAGTCTCCAGATTACCAAACACCGACAACTTGGCATTGATTCTTTTTAAGCCTTTCTGAGCCGCAGCAATAATCGTCTTATCCTGCTCAATAAATTCGCCTTTGTCATCCTGTGCTAACACTGCATTTAGTTTCCCCTTAGCACTGGGATAAAGACTATTACCTAAGATTTTAATGGCAGCATGACGTAATTGACTATCCTTGCTGTCAACTTCGATAAGGGCAATGGCAAGCTTGAGTAAGTCTTTTTGTGCATCATCTGTTTCATTGCTTTGGGCGGTTTTAAGAACCGGTAATAAGCTTGCATCCTTGCCGGTTAATATTTCTTTTAAAGCAGACTTTCGAGTCTTAAGATCAGCATGAGTTATTTTTTTCTGGGCTAATAAAGTGCGGATGGTTTTACGGAGTTTATTATTGGTGCTAATTTTCTTTATGGTCTTTTTTTCCACAAGTCCTATACTGCTATTATCCAAGGCATTGAAGATTTCATATTGTGCCTCTTTTTTCTGAATAATCACCACCGACTTATCGGCTTTTTGATAGTACAATTTTGACTTCAACAAAGCTTCCAGAAGAACCATGCTTTGTGGATCATCAATATTTGCTAATTGTTTGACAGCAATTATTTTTTTCTTAAAGCTTTTAACTTGCAACGGGGGAATTAATTTTTCCAGTTGAGCATGAGCTGATATTTTCTCCTCCGCTGAATCCGTATTGGCATAGAGATTGGCAACAGAAAGCAGACAAAGCACTAAGGCTGTCACTAATCTATTGAAATTAACTTTTTGCGGGATGAGTTTCATTTTATATTTATTAATCGTAATGGTTAATTTGAGGGTAGAAAAGCAATAAACGATTACCGAGGCTAGAGATACCAAGCCAGGGTAATCGTTACTTAAGGTGTTATTTATTTAGCCAGACACTTTTTCGCTTTAGTATCATAGTTGCCACATTTGATAGGAGCAGTCCAATCAGAAATCAGATTCTTACTACTGGGCAAGAAGTCAGACCATGCATCACCTGCGACAGTGCCTTCTGTTGACCAAACCGTTTCAATCTGACCATCATCTTGAATTTCACCGATTAAAACAGGCTTGGATAAGTGATGGTTCTTATTCATGACGGCGATACCACCGGTCAGATTAGGTACTTCAAGGCCAATCATCGCTTGTTCAACGTCATCCGTTGCGACTGATTTTGCTTTCTCAACGGCTTTAACCCACATTTCAAAACCAATATAAGTTGCTTCCATTGGATCATTGGTCACTCGCTTGTCACTCTTGATAAATGTCTGCCACTTTTTAATAAAGGCTTCATTTTCTTTGCTTTCAACACTCATAAAATAGTTCCAAGCAGCAAGATGACCGACTAGAGGCTTGGTATCAATACCTGAAAGTTCTTCTTCACCCACTGAGAAAGCCACTACTGGAATATCTTCTGAGGAGATGTTTTGATTACCGAGTTCTTTATAGAAAGGTACGTTAGCATCACCATTGATGGTTGATACGACAGCAGTTTTCTTACCTTGTGAGCCAAACTTCTTAATGTCAGACACGATGCTCTGCCAATCAGAGTGACCAAAAGGTGTGTAGTTAATCATAATATCTGCTTTCTTAACGCCTTTTGACAATAAGTAAGCTTCAAGGATTTTATTGGTTGTACGAGGATAAACATAATCCGTACCTGCCAGAACCCAGCGCTTGACGTCCAGTTCATTCATTAAATAATCAACCGCAGGAATCGCCTGCTGATTAGGTGCAGCGCCCGTATAGAAAACATTCTTTGATGATTCTTCACCTTCATACTGAACCGGGTAAAATAATAAGCCATTTAGCTCTTCAATAACCGGTAAAACAGATTTACGTGATACTGAAGTCCAGCAACCAAAAATAACGTCAACCTTATCTTTTTCAATCAATTCGCGGGTTTTTTCAGCAAAAAGAGGCCAGTTCGATGCAGGATCAACCACTACGGCTTCCAATTTTTTTCCTAATAGACCGCCTTTTTTATTTTGTTCATCAATCATCATCAAAACTGTGTCTTTCAATGTGGTTTCACTGATGGCCATAGTGCCTGATAGTGAGTGTAGAACACCGACTTTAATCGTATCAGCCGCCCATGACATTGTCGCACCGGCGAAGGTTGAAGCAGTGACGACCGTCGCCAATGCAAGATTTCTCAGAGATTTTGTTAACATGTTATAATTTCCTGTCGATTTTTAGTAATGATCCGATTTATTACTTTTGTCCACTTGAGTTTAAATCGAATAAGCCTACGATGACATTCGATAACTGGCGCATAGATATACGTTAAATGACGTATTTTTATTTTAATTAATTGAAATTTATATAAAAAATATGATAACTAATTACCATGAATAAGGATGTTCTGCCCAATCGGCGTAAATATAATCAATGGGTTGCCAATGAAACACTGGAAGATTATGCCTTACGTTATACCGCCAAGAAATCCCGCCTCTGGTCTGCCGCCTGGGTGGCAAATACCGCCTTGGGAGTGGTTTCTTTTCTCGCTTTAGAAGCGATTGGCGGTGCGATCACCTTAGATTATGGCTTTACCAATGCCATGTGGGCAATTTTGGTAGTTGGGATCATTATTTTTCTGTCTGGCCTGCCCTTATCATTTTATGCGGCACGAGATGGTGTGGACATTGATCTGCTAACCCGTGGTGCGGGCTTTGGTTATATCGGCTCAACCATATCATCATTGGTCTATGCCTCTTTTACCTTTATCTTTTTTGCCTTGGAAGCCGCCATTATGTCAATGGCATTGAATATGATTCTGGGAATTCCATTGTCCATTGCTTATGTGATCAGCGCATTGGTAATTATCCCTCTGGTCACTCACGGCATCAGTCGAATTTCTTTATTTCAGGCCTGGACTCAGCCTTTGTGGCTGGTTTTGCAAGTGTTGCCCTTGGTATTTATTGGCATCCATGAAGCCGGAGCCTTTGAGCAATGGCTGAATTTTTCTGGCACCAGTAATTTGAATACCACCATCACCGGCCAAGAAAATAACAGCTTTAATTTATTGCTTTTTGGTGCCGCAGCGGCCGTTATTTTTCCCTTGATTGCACAAAATGGCGAGCAGGCAGATTTTTTACGTTTTTTACCTGAAAAAACCAATAAGAATCGAGTCCAATGGTGGTTGGCAGTCGTTGGCGCAGGTCCCGGCTGGGTGGTATTCGGTGTCATTAAATTATTTATTGGCTCGTTTTTGGCAGTGTTGGCGCTTCAACATGGCATTTCACCATCACTGGCCAGTGATCCTGCTCACATGTATGCAATGGCTTTTTCTTATATCACCGCTAATCCTGATATCGCTTTGTGGCTAACCGGCATCTTCGTAGTTATTTCGCAATTAAAAATCAATGTCACCAATGCCTATGCAGGCTCAATTGCCTGGGGTAACTTTTTTTCCCGTGTCACCCATAGTCATCCGGGCAGAGTCGTCTGGTTATTTTTCAATGTTGCCATCGCCTTAATGCTAATGGAGTTAGGTTTATATCAAGCATTTGAAAGTATTTTAATCACCTACGCCTGTCTAGTCGTGGCCTGGGTTGGCTCTGTCGTGGCAGATCTTGTGATCAATAAACCTCTGGGACTGAGTCCTGCTCACATTGAATTCAGGCGCGGCCACCTTTATGATATCAATCCAGTCGGTGTGCTGTCCATGTTGATTGCCTCGGTCGTGGGGATTATTGCAAACTGGGGACTATTGGGCGAAACTGCAAAAGCGCTGGCCGCTTTTATGTCCTTATTAATTCCCTTTGTTACCGTACCTCTCATTGCCTGGCTGACACAGGGCAAGTATTACCTTTGCCGCCACGATGTACCGGAAAAAAACACCGCAAGCTCAGCACAACCAGAAGAACCAGCACAGTACGCCTGCCAGATTTGTGAAAATGATTTTGATCAGGAAGATATTCTACATTGCCCCAGTTATGAAGGGACAGTTTGTTCATTATGATGTGTCAACACTTTTCCGGACAGTTTTCTAAATATTTTTTTGGCTGTTTCAAGTGATTTTTGTCATTTTGTATTTCCTATCATTTTAGTTTCTCATGTTAACTTTAAACAGATGAAGAGAAAGGGCTTTGCCCTCTGGAACGATAGAGCCGTTCCATTCACCCAAGGTGTTTTCACAACGGTAATGATCCTGTTACAATATCTTCACGGCACAGGCTGAGGAGCCGATGGCCGTCAACGGTAATGGGCGGCATTTATGTCGCCTTTTACCCCTCTTCAATCAATCGATTTAAGCTATTTCCTGCTGCTGTATTTCATAATCGACTGGTGACAAATAATCATTAGCCGAATGAAGTCGCTCCCGATTATAAAATACCTCAATATATTCAAATATTGCCTGCTTTGCTTCTACTCTGGTTTTGAATCGACAATGGTGCGTCAATTCAGTTTTCAAACTATGAAAGAAGCTCTCTGATACAGCATTGTCCCAGCAATTTCCTTTGCGGCTCATAGACTGAATTATGTTATGATCCGACAATATTTTTCTATGACTATCAGAGGCATATTGGCTACCTCGGTCAGTATGCCAAAGCAATCCATCCATTGGTTTACGCTTCCATATGGCCATCAGTAAAGCATCATTGACTAGCTTGGCTTTCATTCGCTCATCCATCGACCAGCCAACAATTTGCCTAGAGAATAAGTCAATGACAACCGCTAAATATAACCAGCCTTCCTTGGTGGCAATATAGGTAATATCACCCACATAGTAGCGATCAGGTTGAGAGACAGTAAACTCTCTTTCCAGTAAATTTGGAGATATACGCTTATTATGCTTGGAATTAGTCGTCGCTTTAAAGCGTCTCTTCGTTTTACAAAACAAACCGGCTTTTTTCATTAATCGACCAATTCTCCGGCGGCTTATATGAACGCCTTTTTCAGCCAGTTTTCTTTTAAGACGACGGGTTCCATAAGTCTTGCGACTGTCTTCAAACAGTTTTTTAGCTGCTCAGTAAGCGCTTCATTTTCTTTCTCTCTATCCGTTTTAGGAGAGCTAACCCAATCATAATAGCAACTACGGGAAACATCCATAAAACGGCACAGAATCGTTACCGGGTAATCTTTAGCCTGATCAGTTATCCATGCGTACTTCACAAAGTTTCCCTTGCAAAGTACGCTGTGGCCTTTTTAATAAATCACGCTCCTGAATCACTTTTGCCAATTCTTTTTTCAGACGTTTTACTTCATCATAAATGTGTTCATCACTTCTATTGGCTACCGTCTTCACCGGTTTGGAATATTTACTGATCCAGGTATGTAGAGTATTTACATTAACACCTAGCTCCCTGGCAGTCTGAGAAACGGGTTGATCCGTCTCATTAGCTAATTTGACAGCTGATTCTTTAAATTCTGATGTATAGCTTTTGTTCGGTTTTTTTGTTTGATCATTCATTTTAGGTCACACTTTTTATCTTTTAGTTATTTTAAGTTGTGTGTCCGGTTAAGTATAGCCACATTATTATGTTGTGCCTTAGATGCCCGTTGCGGTGATCAATGCCGTCCTGACGCACACATTGTTGCACAAACCTCAGCAATTTTTAAACGTATTCTACCGAATTTTATTTATCAATCATTGCATTCTATGGTGGGGCATTTTCTGGCGATTTTCATCATTACTTCGGGCATCATTGCCAGCTTATTTGTCGTGGTGTATTACGCACAGAAAGATAAGAGTCATGTCGATTTGATTTTTATCAGTGCGACAATGTGGCAGATTTATTTTTTATTATTGATCGTCACCGGTATTTTAATCTGGCTCTATGTGCTGGCTCAAAATACTATGCGCCTAGCATTAAAAGAGACCCATCTACAAACGGAACGCCTCACTCATGAAGTTGAAGCTCATGAGGAAACAGCCATTCAATTAGCCAAGGCAAGGGATACTGCCAATATTGCTAATCGAGCAAAATCTCGCTATTTATCCGGTGTCAGTCATGAATTGAGAACCCCCTTAAATACCATTTTTGGCTATGCACAATTAATGGAAGGCAATGCCAATACCGACGCTAAAAGCAAAAAAATTGCCACCGTCATTAAGCGCAGTAGTGAACACTTATCCGATGTCATAGAAGGCTTGCTGGAAATTTCTAAAATTGAAGCACGTAAACTGGACTTACACCGTGACAAGGTTGATCTAAATGCCCTCCTCCATCAACTCGAAGCCATGTTTCAGGCACAAGCACTGGCCAAAAACATTGAATTTAAGGTTGTCTTTCAAAATAAAATGCCCTATTTTGTTTCTGTTGATGAAAAACGTCTACGGCAGATCCTGCTTAACCTATTATCCAATGCCATCAAGTTTACTCATCAGGGTAAAGTGGAATTACTCATCCAATACCGAAACCAGGTTGCCTGTTTTGTGATCAAAGATACTGGAATCGGCATTGCGGAAACCGATCAGGAAAGAATTTTTGAACCCTTTGAACGCGTTCATGAGACACAAACAGATGCTCCGCAACAACAAGTCTCAGGCACTGGCCTAGGCTTGTCGATTAGTCGCCTGATGATCGAAATGATGGGCGGTAATTTGACCCTGAATAGTCAATTAGGCATCGGAACAGAATTCACTCTGAAGCTTTTTTTACCCAGTGTATCTTTGTCCCGCACAGAAGAAGAAAATCGCTCAAATCAGAGTGCGGCTAATATTAATGGCTATACTGGCAAGACTAAACACCTTATGGTGGTTGATGATAATCCCAATCATCGCAACCTGATGAATGATTTCCTACAACCATTGGGATTTATCGTACACCTAGCTGAGTCAGCAGAGCAGGCTCTGGAATTGCTACCTCAACTATCCATTGATTTATTTTTACTGGATATCTCTATGCCGGGCATGGACGGTTGGCAGTTGGTGGAACAATTACATCAGCAAGGCAACGATAAACCAATCATTATCATTTCTGCCGACCCTTATACAAAAACTCAAATACAGCTGCATAAAGCTGACATTGATGCCTATATCACCAAGCCAGTAGCCTTTGAAAAATTATTGCACCAATTGCAGATTAGCCTTGAAGTGCAATGGCAAATGGCAGAAACCGCAATAGCTGAATCAACATCCTCTGGCAAACCATCTGAATTGACTCAAGTTACACCTGCCGAAAAAACACTCTCTCATGAGCCGGATCAAAAAGTACTGGCTTCTTTAAAGAAATATGCTCAAATAGGTTATTTGAATGGTGTTTTAGAGAGTATTGAACAATTGGCAATAGATAATACCGAAACAAAATGGCTCAAAACACTGAAAATTTTATCGGAACAGTGCAACCTCAATGAAATTGTTCGTCTTATTGATGAACATAGCCTGATAGCCCCCGAACAGCAGGAGAAAAAAGTTTGAAAATGCAGTTTAAGGACAAGCTCACGGTATTAGTAGTTGATGACTCACCCGAATCATTAAGCATGATCAATATGGCATTGGATGATGCAGGCATCGCTGTTTTAGTTGCCTTAAATGGTCAACAGGCCATCAACGTCTTAGAGCATGTGACACCGGACATCGTCTTATTAGATGCCGTCATGCCAGTCATGGATGGCTTTCAATGTGCCCGTGAAGTACGTAAGAAACTACCTCTGACACCGATTATTTTTATGACCGGACTCAGTGAAGTGGAACACATTGTTAAAGCTTTTGACGCTGGGGCAAATGACTATATCGTTAAACCCATTCGCCCGGAAGAAATGTTGGTTCGGATCCGCCAACATAGCAATAACACCCGAAAATTACTCGAAGCACAAAAAACCCTTGATGCAATGCGCCAACATGTCTTTTGCATTAATAAAAGCGGTCGGCTGATATGGGCAACACCGGAAGCTCAGGTGTTGTTGAATCAATATTCAGAGCAGCAGGGACAAGCTGATATTAATATAGAAGAACGCCTTAGCCGCTGGCTATCCTCCGGTGCTCAGGATGGACATGATCTGGTATTACCCTTGCAGAATAGCCTGATGTTAACGGTTTATTATTTTAAACAAACCGAAGAAGATGAATATTTATTAAAAATCCAATCACCGGATGTCGCTGTCGATCCCTCCGTATTGGAAGAAAGTCTTAAAATCACCTATCGAGAAGCCGAAGTCTTACTCTGGCTGGCACATGGTAAAACCAATCGGGAAATTGCTGAAATTCTCAAAATGAGCCCCCGAACCGTGAACAAACATCTGGAGCAAATGTACCCTAAAATTGGTGCTAACAATCGTACCACAGCGGCATCCATTGCCATTCAGAAGATTTTAGGGGGACGAATTGGTATGCCCGGAAAATAAAATAAATTGCAGCTTATAACATACCATGTTCAACAATAAATTTAATAATCGCTTGCAGTCCGACTTCTTTTTTCATCTTGGCAAAAATGAAAGGACGTTCACCACGCATTTTTTTTGCATCACGTTCCATCACTTCAAGTGAAGCACCCACATAAGGCGCGAGATCAATTTTATTAATCACCAGTAAGTCTGACTTAGTAATACCTGGGCCACCTTTTCTGGGAATCTTATCACCCGCAGCCACATCAATAACATAAATCGTTAAATCAGAAAGCTCCGGGCTAAAGGTAGCACTTAAATTGTCTCCACCACTTTCAATAAAAACCATATCCAGGCCTTCAAAACGTGCTTGCAAATCACTCACTGCCGTTAGGTTCATCGAAGCATCTTCGCGGATGGCAGTATGAGGACAACCGCCCGTTTCTACACCCAAAATACGTTCTTCTTCAAGTGCGCCATTGCGAATAAGAAACTCCGCATCTTCACGGGTATAAATATCATTTGTTACCACAGCAATATTATATTGATCCTTCATATTGCTACATAGTGCTTGCAAGAGTGCTGTTTTACCTGAGCCGACTGGGCCACCGACACCGACTCTTAAAATCTGATCAGACATTTGTTTTTCCTTTATGTTTTTACTCTATGTTTCAATAAATAGTAATTGTTCAGTGTCATTCCCATACCCGATTAAAGCGTTATATAATCCTAAAAAAATCAGTTGAACCTACTGTGACCGCCTTATGCACTGAATCTTAAGGATTTTCCAGAACATTTTGACTTCACCCGTAGGGTGACTACGAATAAAACCAAAATAACCTGTAAAACCCTTAATCTTCAGCGCCTAAGTCGCTCTCGCTACGATTCAACTGATTATTTTAGGATAATCCTAAAAAATCAAGAACGAAATAAGCGTGAATATTGCACTTCATGTTGTGCACAAGCAATACTAAAACCCGGTGCTAACGTACCAATTTCTTCATCACAAAGTGACATTGCATTTACGACACTATCATTAATTTTTGCTATCAACCCACTGAGAATTCGTTGCCCGGCAGTTTGTCCTAACGGAATAAGTTTGATGCTGGCGGCCACCTGATTTTCACACCATGACCAAAGAAAACCACGAATAGCTTCTGGTAATGGAATACGCCAAACAACACAGGCCAGAGAAAAAACCAGCGCATAGGTCGGTGTTTCAAGCTGCCCGATAAGCGTTCGATATTGTTCAATATTCGCTTGCTCAGCATTAGAGGTAGGCAATATATCATTGAGTAAACGCCACAATGCCCGTCCCATTTGCTGGTCTTCAAGATATAACTCACTAGACTCACGACTGGCCAGTAAAAATTGATTCCATTGTTCCAGCTTCTGAAAATCTTGTGCCTGCCACGCCTGATACAGTCGAACTAATACCGGTGCATCCAAGGTCGCAAGCGAGTCACTTAAAATACCCTGAATCCATTTATTTGCTTCTGCTTCATTACTAACCCAAGCTTTTTCAATAGCGGTCTCTAAACCCTGAGAATAAGCATAAGCACCAATTGGCAATGAGGGGCTAATAAGTTGCCAAAGACGTACCAGAGCATAAGGATCAACGGCTTCCTGTTCTGACATTGTTAATGATATTGGCATTGATGCGGCTTTAGTCATGTGAGTGGCTGTGAGAATGGCCACCATAAGCACCACTTTCAGGCTCAAAAGGAGCTTGAGCTGTGCTCACATTCAGGCCTAATTGTTTGAGCATGTCATCAAGCACATGGTCATGCAGATACGATAATGAGTTACTGGATATTTGCAAGGGGACATGACGATTACCCAAATGATAACAGGCTCTTGCCAGCAGCAAGGCATTGTCACATTGCACCAGTGACACAGTTTCATTGTCTGCCTGAATTTGGATAATTGAGCCATCTTCAGCCTGAAGGCAATCCCCTCCGCGTAACACCTCTCCGCGTTGAAGAAATAGTCCCGCCTGACGACCATCATCCAAAGTCACTTTCAAGCGACTTTTTTGGCGCAATTCAAAGGGCAATTTAAGATTTGCCGTGGCAGCTTTGGGTTCTGCTAATTTTTCGGTGATCTTTAACATAAAATAAATACAGTTCTGCTATTATAAATGTGGTTTAAAATAAAAAGTAACGTTGTGCTAGCGGTAATTCAGTGGCCGCTTCACAAACTAATAAGCGACCATCAGCACGCACTTCATAGGTTTGTGCATCCACTTCAATATTGGGCAGATAATTATTATGAATTAAATCTGCCTTGCTGATTTCACGGGTATTTTTTACCGCCACCAGACGCTTTTTCAGTCCGATGGCTGAAGCAATATTATTATCCATTGCCGCCTGAGAAACAAAAGTGACACTGGTACTTTCACGGGTCGCTCCATAAGCACCAAACATCGGGCGATAATGAACTGGTTGCGGTGTGGGGATCGACGCATTGGGGTCTCCCATAGGTGCTGCGGCAATGAATCCACCCTTAATAATCAAAGCCGGTTTGGCGCCAAAAAAAGCCGGTTTCCATAACACTAAATCCGCTAGTTTGCCAACTTCGATACTACCCACTTCATGTGCAATACCATGAGTAATCGCAGGATTGATGGTGTACTTGGCAATATAACGCTTGATGCGCTGATTATCATTACGTTCAGAATCACCTTCCAGAGGGCCAAACTGAACTTTCATTTTATGGGCTGTTTGCCAAGTACGGGTAATCACCTCACCCACTCGACCCATTGCCTGAGAGTCAGAAGCTATCATGCTGAACGCCCCTAAATCATGAAGAATATCTTCGGCAGCAATCGTTTCTCTGCGAATTCGAGATTCCGCAAAGGCGACATCTTCGGCAATACTGGCATCCAGATGATGACACACCATGAGCATATCAAGGTGTTCATCAATGGTATTGACGGTAAAGGGTCGGGTTGGATTAGTGCTGGAAGGCAAGATATTGGCTTCACCACAAAGCTTGATAATATCCGGCGCATGTCCACCACCTGCCCCCTCGGTATGATAGGTATGAATGGCTCGATGTTTAAAAGCAGCTAAGGTATCTTCCACAAAACCGGATTCATTGAGGGTATCGGTATGAATCGCCACTTGGATATCCATTTCATCAGCAACGGACAAGCAGGTATCAATAGAGGCCGGCGTTGTACCCCAGTCTTCATGAAGTTTTAAACCCATTGCCCCTGCAGCCACTTGTTCGCGCAAGGGCTCTTTCTGACTGGCATTGCCCTTGCCCATAAAGCCAAGGTTCATGGGAAATTGATCCGCAGCCTCCAACATACGATGTAGATTCCAGACACCCGGGGTGCAAGTCGTGGCATTAGTCCCTGTGGCAGGGCCGGTGCCGCCACCAAACATGGTGGTAACTCCTGACATGAGTGCTTCTTCTATTTGTTGCGGACAGATGAAATGAATATGCGAATCAATACCACCTGCGGTAATTATTTGACCTTCACCGGCAATGACTTCTGTTCCAGGGCCCACAATGATAGTAACACTCGGTTGAATATCCGGATTACCTGCCTTGCCTATGCCTGCAATGCGACCATTTTTAATCCCAATATCGGCTTTAACGATGCCCCAATGATCCACAATCAGGGCATTGGTAATCACGACATCCACAACATCTGCACCACAGGACTGACTTTGCCCCATGCCATCTCGAATGACTTTACCACCACCAAATTTGACTTCATCGCCATAAATGGTGTGATCGGCCTCGACTTCTAATAGCAGTTCCGTATCCCCCAGACGAACCCGATCACCGGTTGTGGGGCCATACATTTCAGCATAGGCTCTTTTGGAAATTTTACTCATGCCTGTTTCTCCAGTTGTCCCATCACCAGACCATTAAAGCCATAAATTTTTCTCAAGCCCGAGTATTCTACTAATTCAACTTCACGTTCTTGACCCGGCTCAAAACGAATTGCAGTACCTGCGGCAATATTAAGACGAAAACCTTTACTGGCTTCACGAGCAAAAGACAGTGCGGGATTAGTTTCATAAAAGTGATAATGCGAGCCCACTTGAATCGGTCGATCACCGGTATTGGCCACGGTCACGGATAGGGTTTTCATGCCGACATTGAGTTCAATGTCACCTTCATCAATAAAATATTCACCGGGTATCATGAGGATCTCCTACAGCAAGAATTAGGTAATGGGATTATGTACGGTTACTAATTTAGTACCATCAGGGAAAGTGGCTTCGACTTGGACATCATGTATCATCTCTGCAATACCGTCCATTACATCATCAAGCGATAATAAAGTCGTGCCATAAGACATCAATTCAGCAACGCTTCTACCATCACGAGCCCCTTCCATAATGGCCGCTGAAATATAGGCAACCGCCTCAGGGTGATTGAGTTTTAAGCCTCGCTCCTTACGCCTTTCTGCTAGCAGACCTGCTGTAAAAATCAGCAATTTATCTTTTTCTCTTGGGGTAAGCTGCATTGAATTCTCCGCTTTAATGAGTATGAAACGATGATATGGTAAAACTAAAACTTAATCTATACGGTAATTAACCTATTTCCTAAGATTCCTATCATCATGTGAGCATAATTTGGCTGAAATTACCCAATTATACGAACAAGCTAGCCTTATATTATCCAATTTATGGCTCTATAAAACTTTAAATTATCTCTTTTGTTCAGGCTGTAATAGCATGGACTCACTCGCATTGGACAAAACTGCCTTTAGACAAAATTCCACTATTGTGGTATTATATGCCGCTAAATTACTCGTCAGCAAATCCTTTGAGGTTATTTAATAATGTTCTATAAAGTCTTTCCAACCGCGCTTATTTTCAGTTTTCTATTCAGCAATACTTACGCCTTTCAATTCCCACTAGAAATGATTGACTACATGGATAATTCAACCATTATTATTTATGCTAAAAAAGATGATATTAATAAAACATCTACCTGGATTCCCGGTGAAGGCAAAGTGCCTTTGGGCATTAACGAGCTTGTTTCCACGGTAAACGCTTGGTTAAAAACTCAGTCTGAGATGGCCTCTTTAAAAATTAACTTGATTACCCACAAAGCTCCGCCATATTTCGATAACTATACTATAATTATACTATAATTAAAGTATAGATTATGTGTGGAGTAGAATGATGTCAAAAAATAAAATTCAGTTTCAAGAAGGTTATAGTTTATTTGAGCTTTTTAATGATTATGGCACTGACAAACAGTGCCGACAAGCCTTATTTAAATGGAAATTTCCTGATGGATTTGTTTGCCCAGAGTGTGGCAATAAGACTTATTGCACTCTAGAACATCGCCATCTTTATCAGTGCCACCATTGTCATCATCAGACATCAGCAACCTGTGGGACAATATTTGATAGTACCAAACTGCCTTTATCTAAGTGGTTTTTAGCGATTCATCTTATGACTCAATTGAAGACAGCGGTTTCAGCATTAGAATTAAAGAGACAGCTTAAGGTAAGCTACAATACAGCCTGGAGTATGAAACAAAAGATCATGCAGGTTATGAAAGAACGTGATGACAGTAAACCTTTATCAGGCATCATTCAAATTGATGATGCCTACTGGGGTGGTGAGCACAGAGGCGGCTCCAGAGGTCGTGGTTCAGAAAATAAAACACCGTTCGTTGCAGCCGTTTCTACTAATGAAGATGGACACCCGATTGCAATGAATTTAAATGTGCTTAAAGGGTTTAAATCCAGTGAAATAAAACGATGGGCACAAACTCATTTAACACCTGGAAGTACTGTTTACTCAGATGGGTTAAATTGTTTTCCTGCGGTTAAAGAAGCTGACTGTAAGCATGTTCCAATCGTCACGGGTGGTGGTGCGGCAAGTGTTGATAAAATTGAGTTTATCTGGGTTAACACTATGATAGGTAATATTAAAAACTCTATGAAGGGAAGCTATCATTCCATTAACTCAAAACATTTACCTCGGTATCTTGCTGAATTTTGTTATCGGTTTAATAGACGCTTTAACTTAAAAGACATGATGCCAAGGTTTTTTATGGGTAATCAAGAAAATTAATGAAATCGAATTAAAAAAAGTAACGAAGCATGAAAAAGATAATTACTGGTATTATCTGGTGCAATTAAAAAACAAAAAGGATATTAAATACTTGGCAATTCTAATGAATGGCCAGATTCTTCCGGCGATTAAAGAACCTCAATCCTACAAATAATGAATCCTATATTTGTAACAATAAAAAAAGGGGTGCTGATAAATTATTGAGTTAAATTTTATTTCTGCACCTTGAAGGATCTTTTATTTATTAATTTTCGAGGGTGTCAATGAATATAATTACTCTGTTCCCGTTTCTTAAATGGTTTAAATTTATTACCAAAGAAACACTCAAGGATGATTTTTTAGCAGGTCTTACTGGCGCGGTTATTGTGCTCCCTCAAGGAGTTGCCTTTGCCACCATCGCCGGACTTCCCCCCCCAATATGGTCTTTACACTGCAATGGTCACTCCGATTATTGCAGCACTCTTCGGCTCATCCCATCATCTGGTTTCCGGTCCGACAACGGCAATTTCTATTGTGATTTTTTCTGCCATCAGCAATCATGCGACTCCCGGCACACCAGAATTTATTTCCCTGGCACTGACGCTGACGTTTTTAGCCGGAGTCTATCAACTGGCCTTTGGCATCGGTAGACTCGGCTCTCTGGTCAACTTCGTTTCTCATACAGTCGTCATCGGCTTTACCGCTGGGGCTGCGATTTTAATTGCCACCAGCCAGATGAAACATATTACCGGAATAGAACTCCCAAAAGGTGAAACCTTTATACATGTCTGGATGGATATTTTCGCCGATATAGGACACACCAACCCCTATCTTATTGCCATCGCACTGGTGACTTTACTGACTGCCTTGTTGACCAAAAAGCTTTTTCCTAAAATACCCAATCTGCTCATTGGTATGGTGATTGGCAGTCTGCTGGCTCTGTATTTAAAACAAAGCACCGATTCCATTAAACTAGTGGGTGAAATCCCCGATCATCTCCCGCCCTTTTCAACCCCTGATTTTTCCTGGGAATCCATTAAATCACTTGCGCCTGAAGCCTTTGCCGTAGCCTTATTGGGTCTAATTGAAGCCGTATCCATCAGTCGTGCCGTCGCCAATAAATCCAATCAGCGTATTGATGCCAACCAGGAGTTTATCGGTCAGGGTTTGTCCAATATAGCCGGCAGTTTCTTTTCCAGTTATGCTGGTTCCGGCTCTTTTACCCGCTCCGGAATCAATTATGAAGCCGGAGCAAAAACGCCCTTGTCAGCCATTTTTGCAGCCTTAATGTTAATGCTTATTGTGCTTTTGATTGCCCCTCTAACCGCTTATTTACCCGTAGCGGCTATGGGCGGGGTGATTCTTCTGGTGGCGTATAACCTGGTTGATTTTCATCATATCAAGCAGGTTTTAACCATGAGCAAATCTGAAACGGCCATTTTATTAACTACCTTTTTTGCCACCCTATTTTTAGAACTGGAGTTTGCCATTTATCTCGGTGTTATTTTATCTCTGGTATTTTTTCTGGCCAAAACCTCCACACCGTATATTCCCACTTTATCCACCGATCCATCAACAGCGCATAGAAAAATGGTCAATATAGAAAAGAAACCGTTAAAACAATGCCCTCAAATAAAAATTATTCGTATTGATATGTCTGTTTATTTCGGTTCCATTAACTATATTCAGAATCGCCTAGCTCGAATTGTAGAAAATGAACAAATTAAGCATATTTTAATTGTTTCCAGCGGTATCAACTTTATTGATCTGGCTGGGGCAGAAGCTTTGGTAATAGAAAACAGACGTCTCAAAGCAATGGGAGGTGGACTCTATTTTGTTGGTATTAAATCTACTGTGTATGAGTTTGCTGCAAAATCCTGCTTTATCCAAAATATCGGTTCTAATCATTTTTTTGATTCCAAACAAGAAGCCATACACGCACTTTATAATCGAGTTGACCATGATATCTGTGCCAAATGTAATGCCTTAATATTTAAGGAGTGCGAATAAAAAAATATTATTACTTAACTTTATTTATTGTGAATAGCAAAATATATTTTACTTCTTCTGAGCTTGTAAAAATTCACCATTATATTTAATAAGATTGCAATGATTGCAATACTCCAGACAATTACTGCTCCACTAGGTAAATCAAATAGGGCAGAAAATACTAAGCCACTCAGATAACCTAATAAACCAATAATATAACCAAAAATCAATTTATTTCTACCACTAAAATGAATGCTGCCTAAAGCAGGAATTATTAAACTTGAAAAAACTAAATAAACACCGACTAATTGAACAGAAGCAGTTATAGCCAAGGCAAATAATATATAAAACCCCTGACCTCCAATGTGTTTTTTAAAATTTATCCAAATAAGGATAACAAAAATGGAAAGAAAACAGACCGGAAGCAATTGTTCCCAGGTGACCCACAATATTTGTCCCACCAACAAATCTTTTAAATGTTCACCACCATGAGGATTTCCTGCCAGCATAAGAATGCTGGCAGTGGCAGCCAGCACAAAGGTGATACCAATCACCGATTCTTGATATGCCCCCCACTTTTTTTCAATTTGTCCTAATAAAAAAGCACCTAATAATGCACTCAATATTGCGGTTGCTTGTATTGCCCAATTACCATATTCTGCCAAGTCAAAAAAATGTGCAGTAATAACACCCAAGCCTGCAATTTGAGCAATTGCTAGGTCAATAAAAATAATTCCTCGTTTTAGCACTTCCTGACCTAAGGGAACGTGAGTCAGTAAGACTATAATTCCAGCACAAAAGGCAGGTAATAAAATACTCATATCCAAGCCTTCATAATTCATTGCATATTGTCCTTTAATAATTGAATTAAGCGATCCATCCATTGAAATAAAGTTTCATTATTATTTACCGTAGAAGGTAATGCAATGGCATGAATCCCAGTTTTACTGGATAGCCAATGAGCAGCTTTCGGATCCTGGTAAGTGCTATAAATAATAATATCTGCAGGCGTATTTTGCATCTGTTTTAACAGCGATGACAGATGACGACTGCTTGGAGGTACGCCGGGTTTAGGTTCTAATTCAGCAACTTTATTCAGCTTTAACCACTGTTGTAAATAGACCCAACTATTATGCTGAACAATGATTGATTTACCTCGAATGTCATTACTTTGTTTTTGCCATTTTTTCGTTGCTTTTTTCCAGCGAGTTTTAAAATCAACTAGCTTGCTTTGATACTCTTTACTATGAGCCGGATCGATTTTTTGTAAGCGTTTTGATAATTTTTTTGCAACAATAGCAACCCGCCTGGGGTCTAATTGTATGTGTGGATTACCTGCCGCATGCACATCTCCCATAGAGCGATCTAAAATGATCGGTTTATCTAAGAGTTTAACCATCTTGCTACTCATAAAATAACCTTTTTGACCCGGTTGTACTTTTGAGTTGCCGGATTTTCGTAATAAAATGGGCAACCAGCCTATTTCTAAATCAGCACCGCTACAGACCAGAAGATCGGCTTTTCGCATTTTAGCAATTAAGCTGGGTCGAGCTTGAATATAATGTGGGTCCTGTTCAGCAGTCGTTGCACTAAAGCTGGTCACTAAAGAACCCCCTAATTCCTGACTTAGAGCCGCCCATTCGGGTTCACAGGCAAAAATATTAACTTGGCTTGCATAAGATGTGTTTATACTTGTAAAAAAAAGAAATATAAAAAATAGTGGATGTATATTCATATTATTTATCCTGTTTAATAGCTATGAGCACCATGAGCGCCTAGACTAAAAGTGTATTGCAAAAAGAGTTGCTGATCGGTATCTCTATAGGATTGATCATTATTATATTGCAGACGAATTCGGCTAAATTCAGAGGGTATCCATTCGATCATGGCACTATAACGTTCAGGTTTATAACCATCACCTTCAAGACCGGCGTCATATAAAACCAGTGAGTTTGAGCCACTGCTATGGCTGGAAAGGTGATCATAACGTATGCCAGTACGCCATTGTGAATTGAATTGGTAGATGCCTTGTGTATACCAACCTTTTTGATGGCCTTTATAGGTACTTAAATTATTAGATGAAAAACTATCCAAGGCAACATCACCATCTTCTTTTCTATCAAAATATTCAAATTGAAGTTTCAGATGATTTTTACTCGCGTTTGGAGACCACTTATAAATCAAATCCAGGGCATTAATCTTGCTATCACCAGAAAATAAAGTCGTACCCGTGTTTGTTCTATTATTGCTTTCTCGATCATCAACATTATTTGCCTGCCAGTGACTTAAACCAATTTGCCAGCTATTTTGAACATTAAAATCGCCACCCAATTTGACAAATGTTGTCCAACTACCAACACCTGAATGATTACCTGATGCTGGAAATTGATGACCAGAAAAAAATTCAGTGCCTACATTGATAAATAAATCTGTGGGTGCCGTATAACTGATTTGCAGACCATCATCACCATATTGATCACCAAAGAGAGCTCGATAAATTAAGGGGGCATCAGCAAAATCCCAGGCATGAGCATGTTGATTGTTTAGATAGCCAATATCAGAGAAAAACCGCCCCATTTTTATTGTGAGTCCATCATATAACGCTGAAGTTTGAGCAAAAGCTTCTTCTATGCCAAGCTCTGTATTTCCATCCTCATCAGCAAAGGACAATGTTATTTTTCCATAAAATAGCTGATCGATATTTGAACTGAGTGTGAGCTCACTTTCTCCCAAACTCAGTCCTTTTGAAAATAATCCCGCTTCACCGCCCAAAGAATAACCAGTTATATGGTATGCATCAGGATCATTTTTATAATTTGCATAACGACCATCTAAAATTAAACTAATTTGTGGGTTAAACACATTATTTGTTATGGTTTCTGTATCGTTATCATTCGCTAATTCAGCTTCTTCAGCCTGTTCCTCAGCCGTTATTAATTTTTCTTCATTTTGTTGAGATTTTTGTTGAGCTTGATACAACCCTTTTTCAAGTGCTGTAATGCGTTTTTCATAATCACGTTTAAGTGACTCAAGTTGTTGTTTTAATTGTTCCACTTCAGAGTCGGCAGATACCATACCAGAGGCGCATATAAAGCTACTGGACAACAGTATTAAGCTTAGTTTTTTCATATTAATTCCATTTTTTTCTTAAGCCTATGCATTCGAGATAACTGAAAATATATTTTTCAGGTAAATTCAGAGCTAAAGAAAATAAGTAAAAACCATCAAAATAGATTATTCATCAAGAATGAAATAGTTTTTGAGAGTAAGAACTCAGATTAAATTTGTATTGCAAAAATAATCTATAAGTTATTAAAGTAATGGACTTAAATAAAAAAAGGAGGTGCTCGGGTAGAGTAATATTTTCTGAGGGGGATAATGATACTATTGACCTGGGCGATAAGAATGGCTTCAAAATATCTTTCAGGTAATTCGAGTTGTATGGTCGGAATTATTAATGCAGGAGAGGCATCGGCTGTTTGAAATGTAAGGCAATAATCATTATGAACATGAAAGAAATGTTCTGTTGAATGTTCCAGAATAACAAACTGTGAAACAAGCAATAACATGACAATCAAATTATTCAATTTATTTAACCATAGTCGGTTTAATATTTGAAATGTGTTAATTTGAATGCTCATTAGTTCAGGACTGTTACCAGAGAATGAATATCCGGCAGATTATATAGTGATATCCTATTAAAAACAAATAGAAATTATAAGCGGGTGTAAATCTATCTGTGTAATTGCCCGCTAAATATAAGGAATTATTATCCATTACCGCTAATTTATATTTCTGCTGCAACTATTCAGCATAATTCACGTGCTAGGTTGATACTTTACAATACGCCTAGCCTAATAGTTACCCTCTCTTCAAGTATTCCAAATCCTCGGAATATGAGCATCCTGTTCCATAATAGCGGGACGGATAAGTTGCCAGACTTGGATAAAACAAGCTCGGGCATACTCTGCCTGCTCACCAAGAAAACGACAAATCAATACATCTTCTTTAAGCGTTGCACTGATATGCCCCTTAATAGGGTCTTCAGCGCTGGACAATTGTTCAAATAAGCCCTGCACGGCTTTAAGCTGATCACGACTGCAATTGGTCGCCACTAGAGTGGCCGTCAAAGTCCAGGAAGCCATTCCCCATTGTTCTTTAAGCATTGCAGACTGCCCCTTGATTTGACAACGTTCAATAAACAAGGGCTTATCATCACGCCAGAGTTCAAAATGTTGTCGACATTCACCCGACACATAAGGTTCTGCACTGGCCTTGCGTCCCAGACAGAGCATTTCCCAGCCAATAAAACGTGCCCCTTTTGCTAGGGTGATCAGGGTTTTTAGCTGAACTTTACTGTCATTAAATAACAAAGTTTCCTGCGGCAACCATTCGAGAAAAGCAGATTTTTCCACATGCAGCGTTTGTGTCAGTGAGGCAAATTGCCCAGCAGAGCGATAAAATTTACCGGCTGCCGGTGTGGTGATCAATGCATGAGCTGAGTGCTGTATACGCGCATCAATTTTAAGTTGATCACCATGAACAACACCACCGGGAGGATGCAGTAAATAAACATGACAGATCTGAGGCGATTCTGGATAAAATGGTTTTTGCACCATGAGAGGTCCAAAATGAAGATTTTTACTTAAAACAGTTTTATTATTTTTTGCAGTAAAGACTAATTCTAAAGATGCCAGCCATTTTTTGGGTGGCGCTGTCATTGATTGTCTGGAAAGAACGGTATTTTGCATATTCATTTTAAGAGTATAAATCTTTATCCAAAAAGAGTGTAGCCATTAATTTATTTCGGCACATTTTGGCACTATGGCACAAATAAACATTTTATGGCATGGTGAAATTGTCCCTTATAAAGAGTAATACAAACAGGTGTCTTGTAAAAAGAAATAGTTTTTTTGGCTTAAAATTTGACAAAAGCTCTAAAATTGATAAATTAGGCTATTAATTACCACTTTTCTAGTTTTATTTATTGATATTTAAGAGTTTTATATATGTTTAATACAAAAAATCTATTCGTTCTATGCATTGCCACTGTTTTAGCTACCGCTTTAAGCCTCAGTTTAGTTAGCGTTTTACCGCTCTCACAAATCACCTTTCTCTTGTTGAATGGCTTTTTTGCCATCGTCATTATGCTCTTACTACAAAGTATAAAAATGACCGCTATCAGCCAGTTTTTTGCTGCCCGCAAAACCAAGAAAGCCGCAACTCCGAAAGCCCCTAAGCAAAGTACTGATCCAAACCGTGAAAGCGGTACGGTGAAATGGTTTGACAGCAATAAAGGTTATGGCTTCATTACCCGCTCCATGGGCGAGGACATCTTTGTCCATTTCCGCTCCATCAAAGGCAATGGCTATCGTTCTCTTTATGAAGGTCAGGCCGTAGAATTTCTCGTTACCGAAGGTAGCAAAGGCCCTCAGGCGGAAGATATACAAATCGTTAGCTAGTTCCCCTTCTGCTTTTTACAAATTCTTTATAATGGAACGAGTAAAAGGCTCGGGTGGGCACTATTGCCACCCGCAGTATAACTAACGATAGGAAACTGCTATGAAATACTATATATTTGCCGCTTTTTTAATGTTTAACTCCACTCATTTGTTAGCCTCTGACGATAGTGCCGTAGCGCCAGAAAAAAGCACTTGGAATGAAGTCGGTGAAGATGTTAAAAGCACATCGGGCAAGGCTTGGAGTGCCACAAAAGAAACCTCAGGTGAAGTCTGGGAAGCGACCAAAGAAGGCTCTAGCGAAGCTTGGGATGCCACTAAAAAAGGTTCGTCAAAAGCCTGGAAAGCCACCAAAGAGGGTTCGAGTGAAGCTTGGGATGCCACTAAACACGGCTCTAAAGAAGCATGGCATGCAACCAAAGAAGGCTCAAGTGATGCTTGGGATGCCACCAAGAAGTATTCCAATGAAACCTGGGATAAAGCCAAGCATGCTGTTTCTGATTAATATAGAAGGGGTCGGAGCCAAACTTTCAGCGTGGGCATAAAAAACGTGCCTACCCTACATCCTAAGATAAACTGAAATCTTGTTAATCGTTTAGTTTAATCCCCCACCTTATTTTTCAATACTGATAAAAAATAAGCAGCTTGGTTCATAGAATTTGCTAAAAAGTTCAGCTGAATTATATAAAAACACCTCTTTTTATTAATAATTGCACAAAATGTCATTTTATTTGCACAAATAGTCAAGAATATATTCTTAATTGGCTTATACTAAACCCATAAATAAGAAGAAAAAAAATAATAATAACAAAAAAAAGCACACAACTTTAGGGGGCGTAATTTAAGTCGCAATTCACTTGACCTGAGCATTTTGAGATTTTTTCACTATGTGCGATTTGTTTACCCCTAACTATATTCCTTATCTAATATGCCACGAACTTATAATTTTATAAGCAAGGGCATATTATTTCCCTTGTTAACTCCCAACAACTGTTAACTTCCAACAGTACTTCAACCTTTTCTTAGGCGCTAGCTTTTCTTGAATTGTCCCGGTGAAATCCCTGTCCAACGTTTAAAGGCTCTGGAAAAAGAACTCACTTCTGAAAAACCTAATAAGAAAGCAATCTCGCTTAAACATAAATGTTGTTCATTAAGATAATCTCGTGCCAAGGTTGAACGAATTTCATCCAATATACTTTTAAAACGCACATTTTCATCTGCCAGTTTGAGCTGCAATTTACGCTTACTCATATTGAGCAAGCCCGCTATATCTTCTTCAGTAATTTTACCGCAAGAGAGTTGCTCAATAATGACACTTTTGACCTGCGAAACAATATTGTCTGTTTCCAATTGACTCAATGTTTTGATAATCGATTGATCCATCATTTCGGCAAAAATAGGGTTGGCACTGGGCAAGTTTTTTCTAATGTCTTTCAGACCAAATGAAATACTATCCATAGAAGCCGCAAATTCAGGCTCACAATTAAACACATCTCGATATTTTTCTAATTTATCGGGTGCGGGATGGACAAAGGAAACTGACTGTACTTCCAGAGTATTACCAAAATTCATGCGACTCATGCAGAGCAAAGTACTGAGAATAGATTCTGAACGTGCCTGAAAGGCCGGGTTTTGCTTGGAATATCGAATAGACACCTTATAAAGGCTTTCACTCATGTCAATATCCACTTCATAGGCATTGGTGACGATGTGTTGAAAACGACTAAGACGATGAAAGGCACGTTCTAAGGTCGCACTGGCTAACCAGGCATAGCCTAAGGCACCCATTTGTGACGGGTGCCAGGTGTCTCGGCCAGAACTAAGTCCTAAGCAAGGTTCTTTGATAATATTCTGCGCGTGATGCCATAGGGCAATTTCAATATAGGCATGACAGCGCTTAGAGCTGTCCTGAAGATCAGCTTCATACAAGCCAAAATTTTCAAAAATCGGACTCGGATCGACATTAAATTTTTCCATTACATGCCACACCGCGTTTAGGGTGGGCACATAAAAGTGATCAAGCTCTGACAAATTATCGCCTCAAGAAAATATTAACTTGGTCACAGTATAGAGGTATTTTTGTATTTTTTTAAGCAGTTTCTTCACTTAGCCTATCATTTTAGCGCCGCATTTAAGTTCTGTTTTCCATGCAAACTGACACATTTCATATTTATGTCATAATACCTACGGTGTATCTAAAATATTCTGGGCAATTCCGTCACTCTAAGCTCTCAGTAATTCTTTTATGACATATTGTCACATAGCTGTCATATTCATCCTATAAGATGCTCCTAATATTAAATTATAGGTGAAAAAAAATGATAGTTAAAAAATCAGCGCTGTCCCTATTAGCTACAACCGCTATTATGGTCAGTTCAATCAATATGGTTCAAGCTCGTGATCAAATACGCATCGTTGGTTCTTCAACTGTGTATCCTTTTTCCAGTTCAGTTGCAGAAGAATTTGGAGCAACTAGCAAAAATCCTACCCCAGTCGTTGAATCAACAGGTTCTGGCGGCGGTATGAAGTTGTTTTGTAAGGGCAATGGCCTAAACACACCCGACATTACCAATGCTTCACGTCGTATGAAAAGCAAAGAATTTAACATGTGTGAAAAAAATGGCGTGACTGATATTACCGAAGCAGTCATCGGTTTTGATGGCATCGCTATCGCACAAAACAAAAACAATAAAAGCTTAGAACTATCTAAAAAGCACCTGCTATTAGCCGTGGCTGAAGAAGTTCCTTCTAAAGATGGTAAGAGCCTGGTTAAAAACCCCTATAAGCGTTGGAATCAAATTGATTCAAACCTACCTGATAGAGAAATCATTATCTATGGTCCACCAACCAGTTCAGGTACTCGTGATGCTTTTGAAGACATGATCATGAAAGGTCAAACTAAGAAGATGGATGTTTATACTTCTTTGTATAAGAAAGACAAAAAGAAAAACAAAGGCTATAAAAAATACCATAAAGTCAGACAAGATGGCGTTTATGTTCCATCTGGTGAAAATGATAACCTTATTGTGCAAAAGCTCAGCAAAAATCCAGCAGCGATTGGCATCTTTGGCTATAGCTTCCTGATTGAGAACGATGATAAAGTGTCTGCCGCAAAAATCAATGGCATCGTACCCACACCTGAGACAATTTCGAGTGGCAAGTACCCCATTTCACGTTCATTATTCTTCTACACCAAGAACTCACATAGAAAAGACGTACCAGCAATGGATCAATATGTCGCTATGTTCATGAAAGAAGACATGATTGGACCTGAAGGCATCTTAAGTGAAATTGGCTTAATTCCATTACCTGATGATAGCCGCACTAAAATCAGAGCCAGTGTTGCTAAATATACTAAATTAACTTTGGATGATTTAAGCAAAAAATAAACCTTAGATGTTGCTATGGGTTGTTTGGCAAAGTATACCTTCTTAGGTGTACTTTGCCCGTTCTAAATGAGTAAAATTCAGTCATATTTCTATGTTGTTATTTCTACTCTCCGGGGTATCTATTGAAAGCTTTTGAATCAAAAAAAATACATAATGAGATTAAAGAACGCATCATCAAGTTCCTGTTAATCGCAGCTGCCACTGTCTCCATTTTAACGACCTTTGGCGTATTATTTTCTATTCTCTTTGAAGCCATTGAATTTTTTCAAATGAAAAGTTTCTGGTATTTTATCAGTGGCACAGAATGGTCTCCTGGTGTTGCTGATAGTAAATTTGGTGCCTTACCTATTTTTGCCGGCACCTTCATGATCACCTTCATTGCCATGTTTGTTGCCCTACCCATTGGCTTAGGCAGTGCCATCTTTATGAGTGAATATGCCTCCCCTAAACTCCGTGGTCGCTTAAAACCACTCTTGGAAATACTGGCCGGCATACCGACCGTTGTTTATGGTTTTTTTGCCGCCATCACTGTAGCCCCCTTTATTGTTAATTTCTTTGCCCTGCTCGGTATCCACGCCTCATTTAATAGTGCTTTGGCCAGTGGTGTCGTGATGGGCATTATGATCATCCCCATTATTTCATCCTTAAGTGATGACGTTATTCGAGCCGTACCCGACTCACAACGTAAAGCCTCTTTAGCACTGGGTATGACCATGAGCGAAACCATTAAGGCGATTGTGATTCCATCCGCCTTACCCGGTATTATTTCTGCCACTCTCTTAGGCTTGTCTAAGGCGTTGGGCGAAACCATGATCGTGGTGATGGCTGCTGGCCTACGTCCCAACCTATCCTGGAATATGCTCGAAGATATGACCACTGTCACCGTACGTATTGTCGATGCACTGGTCGGTGATCATGAATTTAATTCACCCGACACTTTATCAGCCTTTGCTTTAGGTTTGATCCTGTTTGTCTTTACCTTAGTTTTAAATATTATTTCTGTCGCCCTGATCCGTAAGTTTAAAGAAAAATATAAAATTAATACCTTATAAAAATTAATTGAAAAATAGTCATAATGAATAAAAAAATTGCTACAAAAATCTTAGCAGAGAATCCCTTCCATGATCCCTCGCTAAAAAAACGTCATGCCAGTGCAACACGCTTCAAATGGTTTACCATTGCCTGCGTAGCATTTGCACTCAGTTTTCTGGTATTTTTTCTGGGTGATATGATCATCAAGGGACTACCGGCATTTCAACAAACCTATATGCAAATTGATGTGACTTACAATGAAAAATCACTGTTATCAACTCGTAAGGCCATCGATAAAAAATACCGTCGTATTGTCAGTCGTGCCTGGCTGAGAAACATTCCTCGCTCAGTTGAAGAAAATCCAGAGCTCATGAACACCACACAAAATACTTGGGTTTTGGTCAATCATCAGGTGGATCAATATCTCAAGGGACACCATTACAAAATTAAAGACAAAATCTTAAAAACTGTCGACGAAATGCACGCACAGGGGAAACTTCGACTACAGTTCAATGTCATCTTTTTCACCCATGGCGACTCTAAGATCCCAGAAAATTCTGGCCTCAAATCAGCTATATTTGGAAGCATACTCACTCTCTTAGTCACCATGGCCGTGGCCTTTCCTCTAGGCGTCATGACCGCAGTCTATCTGGAAGAATTTGCCGAAGATAATCGCTGGACACAAATGATTGAAATTAATATCAATAATCTTGCGGCGATTCCTTCTATTTTATTTGGTTTACTGGGCTTGGCCGTGTTCATTAACCTCTTTGGCCTGCCTCGTAGTACACCGATTGTCGGCGGTTTAACCTTAGCCCTCATGACATTGCCCATTATTATTGTTAGTTCCAGAGCGGCATTAAGAAGTGTCCCTGATAGTATTCGCCAAGCAGGTTATGGTCTGGGGCTGACCAAAATACAAGTGGTTCAGGATCATGTGCTACCTTTAGCATTCCCCGGCATTATGACCGGCTCGATTATTGGTTTGGCACAGGCAATGGGTGAAACAGCCCCCCTAATTATTATTGGCATGATTGCCTTTATTCCCGATAGCCCCAGTTCAATTTTAGAAGCTGCCACGGTCATGCCCGCACAAATCTTCACCTGGGCAGGCATGCCTGAACGTGCCTATATTGAACGTACGGCTGCAGGCATTATGGTGCTGCTAACGGTATTGATCACACTCAATACTATGGCAATTTATTTACGCAAAAAATTTGAAGTAAAATGGTAACAATATGGTAACTCACACAGCAGGTAGGGCAGAAATATGAGCAATGAACATTCTGCACCAGAAACACCGGACATAAAAATTAAAGTACGTGATTTGAATTTATATTATGGTGACAATCATGCATTGCATCATATTGATATGGATCTTTATAAAAATAAAATCACTGCCTTAATTGGCCCATCCGGTTGTGGCAAATCAACTTTTTTACGTTGCCTGAATCGCATGAACGAATTGATCAGCTCCGTTCGAGTCGAAGGCAAGGTCATTATTGATGGTAAAAACATCTATGATAAGGATGTTGATGAAGTCTCGGTACGCAAACGTGTCGGCATGGTTTTTCAACAGCCCAATCCATTCCCAAAATCCATTTATGACAATGTTGCTTATGCACCCATTAAGCATGGCTTCGTAAAAAAAGGCAAAGGCTGTCATGAGTTAGTTGAGAAATCATTAGTTCAAGCAGGCTTATGGAATGAAGTCAAAGATAAACTGAACACACCTGGCACATCACTCTCAGGTGGTCAGCAACAACGACTCTGTATAGCTAGAACCATCGCAGTGCAACCGGATGTTATTTTGATGGATGAGCCAACCTCCGCATTAGATCCTATTTCAACAGAAAAGATCGAAGCACTGATGCTAGAACTCAAAGAAAAATATGCCATTGTTATTGTGACTCACAATATGCAACAAGCAGGACGTGTTGCCGATTATACGGCATTTTTTCACTTAGGCGATTTAATAGAATATTCTGACACAGAAACTATTTTTATTAATCCAGGCAAAAAGAAAACCGAAGATTATATTACAGGCAGGTATGGATAATGCTACCCACAGAAAAAGAAAAACTACAAATCATCCTTGATGAAGTCCTAAAATTAGGACAATCAACACTGGATATCAATAAGCTTATTTTGGAAAAATTGGAACACTGTCAGCCCTGTCTGCTCACAGAAATTAATAAAATTTCCAAAAAAGAGCGTTACAAAAAAATTGATTTGATCGACAATCTGATTATTAAAGTATTTGCCTTATACACTCCAGAAGCACGTGACCTGAGAGAGTTGATTGCATTCTTAAAAATTACCAATGAGTTTGATCGCATTGCCAATAGTAGCAATTCATTTATTCATGATTTTCCCATCGCCCTAAGCGATGAACTTGACCGGGATCTTATTCTGGAATATGCCATCCCGCTACAAAAATCATCAGTGATCGCATTGGAATATGCACTGAAACTGTTAGCCCTTGATGATCTTGAATTGGTCGATGATTATTATTCAACCGTGTCACTTGAAGAAAGTAAAAATGATGATCTCTATAAGATCATTGAAAAAACCTTACTCAAAAAAATCAATAGTGACATGCATCTGACTAAGGACTATCAAGATGTGATGGCAGCTCTACGTCGTTTGGAAAAGGTCGCTGATCGCGCCCTGAGCATTGCCAATTTAATGCATTATGCCAAACTTGGTGGCGTTATCAGAAAAACTTAATAATAGTATACCATTAGATACAATATAAGATTAAAAACATAACTCGACCCCAAAACAACAAAAGATAAGACCGTTTAAAAAAGGATATCAAACATGCTAGCACAGTTTTTAGCGAAAGAAGAAAGCATCATTCGCAAAAATATTTTAAAAATGGGTCATAAAACCAACATTGCCATTGAAAAATCAATTCAATGTTATAAAACACTCAGCCTCACACTCGCTGAAGAAGTCATAAAAAACGATGCCGTCATCAATGAATTACAAGCTCAGTAATGTGGCTATACTTAACCGGACACACAACTTAAAATAACTAAAAGATAAAAAGTGTGACCTAAAATGAATGATCAAACAAAAAAACCGAATAAAAGCTATACATCAGAATTTAAAGAATCAGCTGTCAAATTAGCTAATGAGACGGATCAACCCGTTTCTCAGACTGCCAGGGAGCTAGGTGTTAATGTAAATACTCTACATACCTGGATCAGTAAATATTCCAAACCGGTGAAGACGGTAGCCAATAGAAGTGATGAACACATTTATGATGAAGTAAAACGTCTGAAAAAGAATTGGCAAAAGTGATTCAGGAGCGTGATTTATTAAAAGGCCACAGCGTACTTTGCAAGGGAAACTTTGTGAAGTACGCATGGATAACTGATCAGGCTAAAGATTACCCGGTAACGATTCTGTGCCGTTTTATGGATGTTTCCGTAGTTGCTATTATGATTGGGTTAGCTCTCCTAAAACGGATAGAGAGAAAGAAAATGAAGCGCTTACTGAGCAGCTAAAAAACTGTTTGAAGACAGTCGCAAGACTTATGGAACCCGTCGTCTTAAAAGAAAACTGGCTGAAAAAGGCGTTCATATAAGCCGCCGGAGAATTGGTCGATTAATGAAAAAGCCGGTTTGTTTTGTAAAACGAAGAGACGCTTTAAAGCGACGACTAATTCCAAGCATAATAAGCGTATATCTCCAAATTTACTGGAAAGAGAGTTTACTGTCTCTCAACCTGATCGCTACTATGTGGGTGATATTACCTATATTGCCACCAAGGAAGGCTGGTTATATTTAGCGGTTGTCATTGACTTATTCTCTAGGCAAATTGTTGGCTGGTCGATGGATGAGCGAATGAAAGCCAAGCTAGTCAATGATGCTTTACTGATGGCCATATGGAAGCGTAAACCAATGGATGGATTGCTTTGGCATACTGACCGAGGTAGCCAATATGCCTCTGATAGTCATAGAAAAATATTGTCGGATCATAACATAATTCAGTCTATGAGCCGCAAAGGAAATTGCTGGGACAATGCTGTATCAGAGAGCTTCTTTCATAGTTTGAAAACTGAATTGACGCACCATTGTCGATTCAAAACCAGAGTAGAAGCAAAGCAGGCAATATTTGAATATATTGAGGTATTTTATAATCGGGAGCGACTTCATTCGGCTAATGATTATTTGTCACCAGTCGATTATGAAATACAGCAGGAAATAGCTTAAATCGATTGATTGAAGAGGGTAAAGGCGACATAAATGCCGCCCATTACCGTTGACGGCCATCGGCTCCTCAGCCTGTGCCGTGAAGATATTGTAACAGGATCATTACCGTTGTGAAAATACCTTGGGTGAATGGAACGGCTCTATCGTTCCAGAGGGCAAAGCCCTTTCTCTTCATCTGTTTAAAGTTAACATGAGAAACTAAAATGATAGGAAATACAAAATGACAAAAATCACTTGAAACAGCCAAAAAATATTTAGAAAACTGTCCGGAAAAGTGTTGACACATCACAGGTAGAAGCCGACTGCATTCAAGTCATTGCCCGACAACAACCTGTCGCCCACGATCTGCGCGAACTATTATCCGACATGAATATCGCCAAAGAACTTGAGCGTATTGCCGATTATGCAGTGGCCATGCCAAAATTGTTCGCAAGTTGCCACAAAAGAACAAATTATGGAACCGGATATCATTGAAATGGCAAAAAATGCATTGCCATGCTCAATGAAGTATTGATTGATTATGCTGAGCAGGATGCCCAAAAGGCCAATAATGTTGCTCTATTAGATGACGAAATAGATGAACTAGAACACCGCCTCAATGATAAAATGTTTAAGCGTATGCAAAGCAACCCCGAAGATGCGATCACCTATACCTATCAATTGTGGATCATTCATCAATTAGAACGCATGGGTGATCGGGTCACTAATATTGCTGAATGCGTGATCTTTTAGCCACCGGCAAAGTGGTAAATTTTGATTAAATGACAGTCGATTAAATGACTATAGTATTAGCACACAAGCCCTAGGACTTCTTTAGTCTGTACCATCTTTTCAGGTGGGTGCTTTGCTTCACGGCAATACTTATACTGCATACCATCACTGGCAATATAAGGCCAAAAGTATTCGCTTCTAAGCAGGTTAATCGAGCCAGAATCCAATCGACTCGATCATTCGAAAACTCAACCATTTCACTACATTGTTCTAAACGGTATAAATTAGCTTTTTTGATATCACTCACAATCTCTCTTCATCTAACAATACTATATCCCTCACGGGGTTCATAGAACCACAGGTTAAATTCAAAGCCATTATGCTTCTTAACAATTATTATTTCTTGTCATTTTGTGCAAACTTATTGACTCAATGTGCAAATTTTCAAGAAAGAGAGTTTTAACCTTTACGACACGAAGAGCATTAGCACCTGAAGTAAGTTTGTACCTATTTCATATAGCAACAATTGATAGTATTGAACACCACTAAAGGCCATGCTAGTATTGACCTAAAGCTATTTGTATAACCTGTAATGTATGCAGCTGACGGAGAGCAACTGTTATTTCAAGTGTCACGGTATATAGCGTGAAATTATTACTGGATCAAATAAATTAGGGCAGTAAAATGAATACAATAAAAAAAAGATTGGCAGGCACTACCTGAACAAGCACAGCAGGGAGTTTATGATTTTTTCTGCATATAAAACAACGCTATAATTCTAAGTCTGATCAATCTGAAACAATAGCTTACAGAGATAAAAGTAGACTTCCATTGCCAGAAGTGAGACTATTATATATATAATTTAACAAACACATAATGGTCTCAAACAATGAAGCCATCTTATCCCAATCTGATCCGCAAGCTGCTCCAGTCGAAAAAAGTCATGTCGCTGAAGCAAATTCGTCATGAAATTCCAGACAGGCCACGAAGCAGTCTGTTTCGTGATTTAAAAAGTAGAATTACTGACCAGCTACTCACATGCCGGTCAGCATCATGCACTTAAATCAATGGTGAGGTTTAATCCCAATGGTTTGTGGTTTTATGAGAAAATATCTTTTTCAAAATATGGCACGCTTAAAATACACTGATTCAAATAACTTCAAATTCTCCGACAGGGATGACCCATAAAGAATTAAAAACATTATTACACATTCAGGTACAAAATCCTCTCACTCATTTGATTAAGACTCATTTGTTGCAACTGATGTGTCAACACTTTTCCGGACAGTTTTCTAAATATTTTTTGGCTGTTTCAAGTGATTTTGTCATTTTGTATTTCCTATCATTTTAGTTTCTCATGTTAACTTTAACAGATGAAAGAAAGGGCTTTGCCCTCTGGAACGATAGAGCCGTTCCATTCACCCAAGGTATTTTCACAACGGTAATGATCCTGTTACAATATCTTCACGGCACAGGCTGAGAGCCGATGGCCGTCAACGGTAATGGGCGCATTTATGTCGCCTTTTACCCTCTTCAATCAATCGATTTAAGCTATTTCCTGCTGTATTTCATAATCGACTGGTGACAAATAATCATTAGCCGAATGAAGTCGCTCCGATTATAAAATACCTCAATATATTCAAATATTGCCTGCTTTGATTTATCTGGTTTTGAATCGACAATGGTGCGTCAATTCAGTTTCAAACTATGAAAGAAGCTCTCTGATACAGCATTGTCCAGCATTCTTTGCGGCTCATAGACTGAATTATGTTATGATCCGACAATATTTTCTATGACTATCAGAGGCATATTGGCTACCTCGGTCAGTATGCCAAAGCAATCCATCCATTGGTTTACGCTTCCATATGGCCATCAGTAAAGCATCATTGACTAGCTTGGCTTTCATTCGCTCATCCATCGACCAGCCAACAATTTGCCTAGAGAATAAGTCAATGACAACGCTAAATATAACCAGCCTTCCTTGGTGGCAATATAGGTAATATCACCCACATAGTAGCGATCAGGTTGAGAGACAGTAAACTCTCTTTCCAGTAAATTTGGAGATATACGCTTATTATGCTTGGAATTAGTCGTCGCTTTAAAGCGTCTCTTCGTTTTACAAAACAAACCGGCTTTTTCATTAATCGACCATTCTCCGGCGGCTTATATGAACGCCTTTTTCAGCCAGTCTTTTAAGACGACGGGTTCCATAAGTCTTGCGACTGTCTTCAAACAGTTTTTTAGCTGCTCAGTAAGCGCTTCATTTTCTTTATCTCTATCCGTTTTGGAGAGCTAACCCAATCATAATAGCAACTACGGGAACATCCATAAAACGGCACAGAATCGTTACCGGGTAATCTTAGCCTGATCAGTTATCCATGCGTACTTCACAAAGTTTCCCTGCAAAGTACGCTGTGGCCTTTTAATAAATCACGCTCCTGAATCACTTTTGCCAACTTTTTCAGACGTTTTACTTCATCATAAAGTGTTCATCACTTCTATTGGCTACCGTCTTCACCGGTTTGGAATATTCTGATCCAGGTATGTGAGTATTTACATTAACACCTAGCTCCCTGGCAGTCTGAGAAACGGTTGATCCGTCTCATTAGCTAATTTGACAGCTGATTCTTTAAATTCTGATGTATAGCTTTATTCGGTTTTTGTTTGATCATTCATTTTAGGTCACACTTTATCTTTTAGTTATTTTAAGTGTGTGTCGGTTAAGTATACCCATTACAACGTCGATCATAGCGGATCAAGTTTTGTCTATCTGGTCATGATGACTCTGGCACAAGCACAATGGCAAAGATTGAACTCATGACAGCATTGAGTGTGACGTTGCCTCTGAAACCATTATTATCAGTATTTTTGAAATTATTCAAGGGCATGAGCACATCATTGATGAGGAGAATTGAGTTCAATTTAAAACAACGGGGTATCAATGTACAACAAAGTCAACTGGCTTATTGTTAACTTACTATGACATAAAAAACGGATCATGAAATTGTCAAATTGATCCGCTCCAGAATTGATCAATTATCAGACAGTCTAAGGACTTATTATCTCTTTCCTCATAGACCCACATTGTATTTTTATCCTGAAGCCGGTCAATGTGATTGTTGTGCAAACAAATTGCTTATTTATAAAACCAGCCAAAAATAGTCACCACTCTTAATGTGAGTGAGTTTGAGCCATCGAAACTCAAAAAATGTCCATTTTGCCAGACAATTGTTCGTTCAGAAGAGTTGCGTGCATTAACACCTCATGGAGGTCAGTTTGATTTGATGTGATTGAGTTTATCGGTACGGCATTATTTATACATTGTCGCAATGAATCACAAATTCAGTCTGAGTTAGCACTCAAAACGTGATAATTTCTGAGAATGAAATCCGTTTTTGGGTAAGCGATTTATTGTTTATCTCACGTTAGCACATCAAGCCAGTCATGTTGAATTAAAAGTTATCTGGATTTAAAGGGTGGCTATATTTTACATGGATGGCACCTGTGAAGGCGATAGCCCTCATTTGTTCAGCAATTCTCGCTGAGATGAACAATTGAGTTGTAGTGGTGCTTACAAGCAGAAATAAAAAACTTTTCGCAGTAACTTTAGCAAAATTAAAAATCAAATAAAAGCTTGCATTTTGAGAAACAAAGATCAAACTCTTGTTTTCAATTGGTTGAATGACTTCATGTTAAAAAATATTTCCCTTTTATATGCTTGGTACTGTGAATTTTGGCCTCTTTAAGTCAGCAAAAAAACATTTAAGTTTTTCTGCCCTGAAACAGGCCATCTCACTGCACTTTCATGCAATCAAAGATAGCCGAGTACAAGGAAAGTGTGATTACAGTCAACATGATGTGCTTATGAGTGCTTTGCCTGCATGTATTTTCAAGATCCCTCTTTAAGTGAATTTCAGAAACAGATGGAAGAGGAACAGAATCAAAATAATTTACGCACTCTTTTAATGTTGAAAAATTCCTAAAAATAGTCAACTAAGAGACATTTTGGATCTCATACCCTCTAAAACATTTGCACCTGCATTTAAAGATTTATTTGAACGACTCAGACGACATAAGCATCTTGAAGAGTATGCCATATTACCCAACACATTGCTTTGTGTTATTGATGGCACGCAATATTATTCCTCTAAGCAAATCCATTGTGACTGTTGTCTTCATAAAGAACATAGAACGGGTGAAATAACCTACAGTCATGTTGTTTTACAAGGTGCCATTATGCACCCCGATAAAAACAAGTGCTCCCTGTCATGCCTGAAGCAATACAAAATACGGATGGTACAAAAAACAGGATTGTGAAAGTAATGCAGCCAAACGTTTTATAGCCAATCTAAAAAAGCACATCCAAGACAAGGATTTATGATTTGTGGTGATGGTTTGATGTCACATCAACCTATGATAGAAGATATAATTGAAGAAATGATGCATTATTTATTGGTTGCCAAACCTGGTGATCACACATATTTATTTGAATGGCTTGAAGCATTTTCTGAACTCCCATCAATGGACTGGATTGACGAAAAAGGGCACCAACATCATTATCGATGGAAAAATAATGTCCCTTTACATGGCGAAAAAATGCCATTGAAGTTAACTTTTGAATATACCCTCACCAATACCGCAGGGAAAATTATCTACCGAAATAGCTGGGTCACCGACATAAAGATCAGTGAACATAATATTCAAACAATGACCCAGGCGGGTCGATGTCGTTGGAAAATAGAAAACGAATGTTTCAACACATTAAAGAACCAAGGCTATCACATTGAGCATAATTATGGTCATGGGAAGAAGCACCTGAGCTTTAATATGTATCTGTTAACCTTGCTGGCTTTTTATTTCCATCAAATTTTTGAATTAACCGATGGGGCTTATCAAGCTTGTCGTAAAAAGTTTGGCTCTAAAAAATTAACTTGATTACCCACAAAGCTCCGCCATATTTCGATAATTATACTATAATTATACTATAATTAAAGTATAGATTATGTGTGGAGTAGAATGATGTCAAAAATAAAATTCAGTTTCAAGAAGGTTATAGTTTATTTGAGCTTTTTAATGATTATGGCACTGACAAACAGTGCCGACAAGCCTTATTTAAATGGAAATTTCCTGATGGATTTGTTTGCCCAGAGTGTGGCAATAAGACTTATTGCACTCTAGAACATCGCCATCTTTATCAGTGCCACCATTGTCATCATCAGACATCAGCAACCTGTGGGACAATATTTGATAGTACCAAACTGCCTTTATCTAAGTGGTTTTTAGCGATTCATCTTATGACTCAATTGAAGACAGCGGTTTCAGCATTAGAATTAAAGAGACAGCTTAAGGTAAGCTACAATACAGCCTGGAGTATGAAACAAAAGATCATGCAGGTTATGAAAGAACGTGATGACAGTAAACCTTTATCAGGCATCATTCAAATTGATGATGCCTACTGGGGTGGTGAGCACAGAGGCGGCTCCAGAGGTCGTGGTTCAGAAAATAAAACACCGTTCGTTGCAGCCGTTTCTACTAATGAAGATGGACACCCGATTGCAATGAATTTAAATGTGCTTAAAGGGTTTAAATCCAGTGAAATAAAACGATGGGCACAAACTCATTTAACACCTGGAAGTACTGTTTACTCAGATGGGTTAAATTGTTTTCCTGCGGTTAAAGAAGCTGACTGTAAGCATGTTCCAATCGTCACGGGTGGTGGTGCGGCAAGTGTTGATAAAATTGAGTTTATCTGGGTTAACACTATGATAGGTAATATTAAAAACTCTATGAAGGGAAGCTATCATTCCATTAACTCAAAACATTTACCTCGGTATCTTGCTGAATTTTGTTATCGGTTTAATAGACGCTTTAACTTAAAAGACATGATGCCAAGGTTTTTATGCGTGGCGATGAAAACGCCACCTATGAATGGAAAGCTCCTAAAAATGGCGGAGCTTTATGGGTAATCAAGAAAATTAATGTGGGAAAAGTTCAGAGGGGTTATTACCTTTTTTGTGATGGACTCCTGGGAACATTTAATGGATTTTTTATTGTACAGAGACGATTATGAGGAGATGAGACCTGTAAAAATAAGAAAATAAACCTATTTTAGGGAAAATGCGTCGATTAAACGCAGCATCTCCCGTGCCTGCTATTTAGAAAGAAAGAACAAAAAAAATTTTAAAAAGCATCAGGCAAACAAAAAATGCTGTTTTCAGCTTAATTCATAAGAATAAGTTACTTCACCGAGTTTTGCTGTCATTTGTTCAGCTGTATTGATGGTTTGAGCAATATTGTGCTGGGTAACCGGAAGATGCCAACCGAAGACAGTCAATACATTATTCCACTGCTGCAGCATCTCAAGTCCGATTATGGCTCACCCATTGCCTGTGTTCATGATATGGGCAATGCTATTTTGAAATCGGTTAAACAGGTGTTTCCTGGTGTTGCTGACTTTATTTGTCATTTCCATTTTTTACGGGATTTGGGTAAAGACTTATTTGATTTTGAATATCGAACGATCCGCCGTTATACTCGCGCCTATAATATTCAGGCAAAGCTAAAAAAATGTTCAAAACAACTTAAACAGCTCATTGATAATGATCTGACTCTATCTGATAGTCTCAATGGGTATTTAAGTCATCAGACCATTCAATGCATTAACGATGATTTTGATCCCAGACTAACTGCTTATATTTTCATCTCATGGGTTTTAGAATATAACAGCGTAAGCAATGGGCTGGGGTTTCCATTTGATCGACCTCATCTGGAATTTTATCTGCGCTTAAAGGAAGCATATCCCTTATTAAAACAACTCAAACAAAAAGGGATTAAGACTATTCCTGTTGATGTAATGAGTCGGACGCTAACGGATCGAGCACTACAGAAACTGGTTCAACGAATTCAGGAAAAAATAATCATCTTTGATGAGTTGAGAGAGGCAATGAGAATTGCTTGTCCGGATAAAACTCAGGGACTCAATGATAATGGCGATGATGATATAAAAAACATCGAAAAACGAGTGAGTCAATTTCGTCATTCATCCAGAATAGTTAAACTGGCATCAAGTGATACCAGTTATCACAAGATGGTTAAACAAATTGACAAATATTGGAGTAAGTTATTTGCTGATCCTATTGAGATTGAAACACCTTCAGGTAAAATGATGATCCAACCACAAAGAACGAATAATCTGATGGAGCAATCCTTTCGTTTTTTAAAACGTGACCGACGCAAAAAAAGTGGCCAGCATTCTTTAACAAAAACATTGAAAGGAATGTTAGCGGATACGCCATTAGTCAGGAATTTATCCAATCTGGATTATCTCAGGATATTGTTGAAAGGCAAAGAGACGCTTGCAGAGCGATTTGCTGAAACAGATATTCTGCAGGTTCGCAAAGAAGAAAAAGAAAATGAGAGACGTTGGCGGAAATATCCAAAAAGAATGAGTAAATTATTTAAAATTCCTCATTTGCCACAGAAAATATTGAAAGTTGCTTGAAAATGGGACTATTATGGATAAATCCAACCGTCAATTGTTTTCATAGTCTTGTATATGTGAATATTCAGTTTGATCAAACATTTTAATACTGGGCATTTCAACATATGCTTTTTCTAGCAGGGTACAGTGGTGACTTTGAAATGTATTGAAAGTTTTATAAGAAAATGTCAAAAAAACGAAATTATGATTTTTTAGAGGCTAACAACTTTGGGTAATGAATTTTGTCGTTTTAAAGGAACTACACCCAAATCATTTAAAAAAGTCAAAAAAGTTCTTGACAGGATTTTAGAGGCAAAAAAATAAAATTTCTAAGTCTGGTTAAAATTGATCATTAAAGATCTCAAACAGATCAAATAAGTATTCGCAACGAAGTCAGAAAAATAAAAGCTGATTTTGAACTGCTGTGCTCAAAAGGAAAGCTCACCTCAGAAATTAAATTTTTAATGAATAGCATGTTTATGATCATGGAGCTCATGCTGTCCATCTTTCTGGAGAAACAAACCAGAAAAAACAATAATAATTCCAGTATTCCTTCATCCCAAACCGATAAGGATGATTCATCACTAAAGCATAACACTGGAAATAACGAAAGTAATAGTAAAGGCAAAAAAGAAAATGACCGTCCATTTAGTGGTTTGTGATGAGTATTGGCAAGAAGTGAATTCATTCGGAGAAATTGAGCAAAAGCATTCACGCCATGCCTGGCTTTCCAGTCGTGAGCTTAAAATGCATAATGTTCATGAACGCTGTAACCTGGGTGCTCGATACCGTTGGGGAATTGAGGCTAATTTTTTAGTCGAAAAACATCAGGGCTATCATTATGAGCATTGCTTCAGCCTGAATTTGAATGCCTTGAAGGGATATCATTTACTCATGCGCTTAGCTCATCTGTTTAATGTCCTGGCTTTGTTTACGGTGGCTTTAGTAAAAATGGTGAAACTGTTGGGAAAGCAAGGCCTGTTGCAATTGGTTCGTGCCACTTTATCAGCGCCCTGGTTTGCTGAAGGTGATATTAAAGCCCTGATTGCCCAGCCATTTCGACTTCGACTCATTTAACTTTAACTGGTTTTAATGCACAAATAAAATACACGGAGGTTGTAGGTATTCTCACACGCGGGAGAAAATAAAGACATGATTTACGTAGATGTTTAGGCTAATAGGCTGGAAGTTTAGTGCTTGTTCTTTAATAAATTGAGGAAAAAGTGTTTAAAAAAATAATTTGACTAGAAATTTACCGCTTTGAGTATTTCATGCTTCAGCACTGCTAATACACTACTTTGTTGGACGTACATTTATTTGTACTGTAGAATGTACATTAAATGACGGAGGTATATATGACTACTCATAGAATATTAGCTGAAGAGTTTGTTTCAGTCTCAGAAATGCGTAAGCATCCAGCAGATTATTTTACAGATCACCCCATTGCTGTAATGAATAAAAATCAAACTGCTGGTTATATGGTAGGAAAGGAATTGTTCGAGTCTATGGTTGATCTCATCAAGCAATTGCAGCCGCAGGAAACATTTACAGCCAAATTCCAACCATCTATCACTCAGCTAAAAGCGGCTACTAAAGGTTCTTCTGAGTTTCTGGCAACCGCAAAAGAAGAGGAATTAGGGGACTTTATTGAGTGAAAATCAGAGTCTTACACCATAAGTCGCTAGAATCACTCTTTTCCGAGCTGGAACTTGATTTAACGGCTCTGAAAGATGATTTTAAGGAATACAAAGAATCTGGAAATCCACCTAGTGTAACTTTGGGCGTGACGTACTTTATAATCATCCCAACACGTTACCCATTGTGCGTCAGGAAAAAATCTCACATATTCACCTGAAAGAGCCTGATGAACCATGGCATTTTCGTGTGCTTCAGTTTAACAGAACAAGTGACACTCATTTAGTTTATTGTCGAGGCTTTTATAATGAAAACTGTTATTTACTCATGGCATTACTATCTCCAGATGCACACAATCAAGCGCTAAACCGCACCATTATGTTTAACCTTGGCAAAATGGCTGAACAATTTAGAAACAAATATTAAAACACACTAATATTATTTTACTGGGTGGCGTTGGCTTAGGAAAAACGCATCTGGCCACCGCCTTAGGTCATCATGCCTGTCTCAATGGAAAACGGGTCTTGTTTACAAATACGGTGGATGCCATTAATTCACTCATTGTGGCACAGAAATCGGGTCGTTTGAAACTGGAAATGCGCAAATACATTAAACCTGAAATCCTCATTTTAGACGAACTGGGCTACTTACCCATTGATAAGAATGGAGCCGATATGCTGTTTCAAATCATCTCTGGTCGTTATGAAGTGGGCTCAACGGTGATCACCACCAATCGTGCCTTTAAGGACTGGCCAGAGATCTTTAACAATGACAGCACATTGACCTCAGCATTGCTGGATAGATTACTGCATCATGCTCAGACAGTGGTTATTGAAGGAAAAAGCTATCGTATGAAAGATCAGATTGAAAGTTAAAGGAAAGTCATTCAAATCCCAGATCATGACTTGATCTGGGAATCATTGAGGTGATCTGGCCGAAACAATTTCAAATGGCCAACTCTTTACAAATTCACAAGACCGCTGTCACTATGTTGAATCATTCTTATCTTTTCTTGACAAGAATGACAAGCTGGGGAAATCCCTGATTAATGTTCCAAAGGCATTTCAATTTCAGTTAATAAAAAGCGAATTTTTTAGAGGATTGGGGGGGTGTGCCCGGCCGGCGCTATAGCCTCGGTGAGTTTCATCGGGGCTTTTCGCTTTCTGATGTTGGAAAAACCTTCATACCCCGTCCTGTATACCCAACACCCACATGATCGCGACCAGTATCACAATATCTGTTGTCTATAAAAAACCAGAGATTTTTTATTCTCCCTTTAGTGTTTTCATCGACATTTCTTCTAGAAGAGACTTATTCTTTATTGGGAAATCTTTATAGTATTCGACCCGCTTCATTTCAGAATTTAGCTTTTCACCCTCTTTAAGTTCTTCAGTGATGATTTTATTAACCAGAGCTAATTCATAATTAGGGTCAAGTGCTAGTGCTTTATCAAAATACTGGATAGCCAAGGCTTTTTGTCCCATTTGAGAGTAACAAATTCCAATATTACCATGACAGGCAACATGGCCTGGTTCTTTTTTAATTAAGCTGGAAAATAAATCAATGGCTTCAGGATATGATTTTGCAGACATGAGATTAAATGCCTCATCAAAATCATGCAGGTTTTGGCAGTATTGCTCTAGGCTGGTATTTTCTCCTTTTTTTAACATCACTCTGGCATCATTAATTAACTTTTCAGCCTGCGTGTAACACTCCGTATCATAACAGGTCAGCTCATGCATTTTATCAATAGTTTCTACCATTTTATGTAATAGAGCACCTTTAAAATAAGCTATAGCTAAATTTAAATAAGATGGGGCAAACTTAGGATCATGCACAATGGATTTTTCTAAAGCAATAATGCCCTGCTTAGGATGACCCGATGTGACATAAAGCAGCCCATAGGCATAATAAACATACCCAACATCAGGGTGTGTCGATAAGATTTGATTTAATAGTTTTTCAGCTTCATGGTAATTTTTTTCTTGAATTAAATGTATTGCAAAAGCGATCCGTTCATCCAATTGATTTTGCTGTTTTTTTAAAAACTCTTTTTTCTTTATCTCTAATTCCCGCTTTTTTCTTTTAGCGGCTTTCAGTTGCAATTTTTTCTGTTTTTGTTGTTGGTTTTTTGCCATTGTGACCTATCTTGTATTCACACTTTCAGCGTGGGCACAAAAAGCGTGTCCACCCTACATTTATCTGCAAGTGATATATTGTAGAACAGAACAATACCGTTAATTATTATCCAGAACTCAGCTTAAGTACATATTATTAAATACTAAGACATTTTACAGCATGGGGTGCAATATGCACAATAATCATTGGCAAGAGAAAAAGTGTCTATGAGACCAGAATAACTGTATATGGTGCCCAGGAGAGGACTTGAACCTCCACGCCCCGAAGAGCACTAGCACCTGAAGCTAGCGTGTCTACCAATTTCACCACCTGGGCAATAGGTTGGCATGGCTGTGAGTAGCCACGGTTGGATTGGAACGGAAATTATACTGCGTTTTTATTTAAAATGCTTGTTTTTTCTCTCTTGAAATAATCTTTCATTCTCCTTTTCATTGATATAAGTCCTGATTTTTTTCATTTCAATGCTATAATTTATAACACACCAATATAACATAGCTCAATTTTCATTGGATACAGTGATGGCTTACTCTCAAGTCACCTGCTTTTACTTCATATCCGGCTTTTAAACTATGGTTTTCTCTAGTGAATAATTATAAGTGGCATTTAGCCATTATTACTTTTGTATTACTCAGTATTACATCAGTTTTCATCTTTTATGATGAGGATAAAAATTTCCTTACAGAACAGACTAGCTCTCAAATTGATGAGCTTTTACGCCTTAGTTTAAATGAGGACAACCCCTTTGAAGAAGATGCATCTTTCGATGCTCAGGCTGCAGAACAACTCCGCAAACACAAAATTATCACGCTGATTAAAACCCTTGAGACTCAGGCAGAAAAAGTAAGCCTGATGGCAGAATCACATTTGGACACTCGAAAGACTCTATTTTTAATGCTGATTTTATTAATATTTGTTTATTTAAGTTACGTACTTTTAAAAGTGCTGAATACTTCAAAACGCATTGAAGCCTCTAATATTCGCATTAAATCCGAAATTACAAAAATTCAGACCACCTTTTCTTCTATAGGTGATGCAGTGATCACCACTGATCGCAATGGCTTAATCGATTATATGAACCCATCGGCTAAGGAATTGACCAATTATTATCTCAAAGAAAAATGCAACACCCCTATTAATATCGTTTTTAAGATATTTAATGAGAATAATTATCTATTGCCTGATCCGAATGCTCAGGCCATTAAAGAAGAGCGGCTCATTAAAGGTAAGCAGAATATATTCTTGCAGCGTCGTGGTGGTAGCAGATTGCCCATCATCTATACTATTGCCCCTATTCATGACTCCGACAATACCACGATAGGCACGATTATTGTTTTTCATGATACCAGTGAAACACACAAGCTGACCAAGGCCTTATCGTGGCAGGCAACTCATGATGCGCTCACCAAACTGCCTAATCGCACTTTGCTTAAAGATAAGCTTGAATCTTCACTTGAAAAAGCCAGAGAAAATCAAACCTTACTGACGTTATTTTTTATAGATCTTGATGATTTTAAACCGGTAAATGATGAATATGGCCATGCTCAGGGTGATAAAGTGCTACAAATTATTTCCCAGCGTTTATTAACCGTGATCCGCAATGAGGATATGGTGGCACGACTCGGTGGTGATGAATTTGTCATCACCTTGCTTTCATTCAATGAGCCCAGTGAAATCACTAAGGCGCTTGAGCGTGTGATGTCAACAATTTCCCAGCCTATTCCTGTCGGTAGTGCCAATGTTATTCTCAGTGCCAGCATTGGCGTTAGCATTTTTCCCGATGATAACTCTGATGCAGACACTCTTTTACGTCATGCTGATCAGTCCATGTATATTGCCAAACAGAAAGGTCGTAATCAATATCATTTCTTTGATGTCGAATCCAATCAGGTTTCTACACAAAAAGAAAGCCAACGCCAACGACTTGAGCAAGCGTTAGATAATGATGAATTTTTTCTTGTCTATCAGCCCAAGGTTAATATGCGTACCGGTCATATTTATGGCTTTGAAGCACTGATTCGTTGGCAACATCCCGAAGAAGGTGTCATTTTACCCGTCAATTTCATTCCTCTCTGCGAAGAAAGTGATTTGATTGTGCGTATCGGTGACTGGGTATTTACCCAATCCCTCAATCAACTAAGCTTATGGTTAAAATCTGGATTTGATTTTCGTCTGGCGATCAATATAGCCCCTCGACAATTTGAACAAACTAATTTTATTCAAAAATTGGATGATTTACTCGCTCTATACCCTGACATTTCAGCGAGTCTGATTGAGCTTGAAGTGCTTGAATCCGCTGCTCTGCAAGATACTGGACGAGTCAGTGAAATTATTAAAGCGTGTCATCAACGCGATATTAGTATTGCATTAGATGATTTTGGCTCTGGTTATGCATCACTGTCCTACTTAAAGCAACTACCGGCTAACCAACTTAAAATTGATAAGTCCTTTGTACTGGATATGCTCACCGATGAAGGCGATCTGGCCATTGTTGAAGGCATTATCAGTCTGGCAGGCATTTTTAAGCGTCAGGTGATTGCCGAAGGTGTGGAAACACGTGAGCATGGGGTCATGTTATTACGCCTTGGCTGTGATATGGCTCAGGGGTATGGTATATCCAGGCCCATGACTCATGACAAGGTACTGGACTGGTCAAAAAACTGGAGCCCCGATCCTAATTGGTTATTATGGTCTGAAACCAGTTGGGATATTTCAGACTTTCCACTCTTAATTGCTCATAGTGATCACTTTACAGGTATCAATGAGGTAATTAAGTCAATTTATGCTTATCATGAGAAAGAGGATGAATTATTTGATTTAGTCGGTCATCATCACTGTCGCTTGGGTAAATGGTATTACGATATAGGCAAAGAAAAGTATCAGCATCTGAATTGCTTTCAAACCCTGGGAAAGCCACATAAAGAAGCGCATGAACTTGCCAAGCATTTATTGCAGTTGTGCCATAATGGCAAGCAAAATAAGGCCATTGAACAAATACCACAATTAATTACACTGCGTGATAAGGTGATTGATAAGCTGAATGATTTACAACAAGAAATTTTGGAGCAACATGATAAAAAAACGGGTGACTCAGACTATATGAGCTAGGGTGGGCATGGTTTTATCTGCCCACCCTACATTTAAGTCCTTATACTAAGGCTCTGGCCTTCATGTAAGCCTGTTCACTGACACGACTCCATTGTGCGACATTATTTTTAAATTCAGAAAATGAAGTATATATTTTCTTTGATAGCGCATCATGCTCACCGACTTTTGCTACTACGTCATTTGATAGCGCATGTAATTTCTTCACCACATCATCCGGATATTGGCGCATTTCCACTTTATGCTTAGTAATAAGTGTCTGTAAGGCCTGATTGTTTTTTGCCGTATAATCTGCCAGCATATCCTGATTGGCCACACGACAAGCGGCACGAACAATCACTTGCAAATCTTTAGGTAGCTTATTAAAAGCATCCTTATTGATCATCGCTTCCATGGTTGAACCGGGCTCATGCCAACCGGGGTGATAGTAAAATTTGGCTACTTTATACAAACCAAAGGCCATATCATTATACGGACCTACCCATTCTGTAGCATCAATCGCACCTGATTGCATGGAGGTATAAATTTCACCGCCGGGCAAGGTTACGGGTGTGCCTCCGGCTTGCTTCAGCACTTCACCACCCAGTCCGGGAATGCGCATTTTTAAGCCTTTTAGATCACTAAGGCTATTGATCTCTTTATTAAACCAACCACCCATTTGCACGCCGGTATTACCTGCAGCGTTAGGGATGAGATTGAATTTATCATAGAGTTCTTCCCATAACGCCATGCCGCCGCCATGATAGAGCCAGCCATTCATTTCCTGTGCGGTTAAACCAAAGGGAACGGAGGTAAAAAATTGCGTAGCAGGATGTTTGCCTTTCCAATAATAAGCGCCACTATGTCCCATTTCTGCTGTGCCACGGGAAACGGCATCAAACACTTCTAATGCCGGGACAATTTCATTGGCACCATAAACTTTTACCTTCATCCGGCCACCACTCATTTCATTGATGGTTTTAGCAAGAAAGTTTGCCCCTGTGCCAAGGCCGGGGAAGTTTTTTGGCCATGAGGTGACCATTTTCCACTTGATGGTTTTAGCCGCTGTGGCTGTCTGAATACCGCCCACCATGCCTGCAGTGGCAACAGAACCTGCACCCACGCCTTTTATAAAGTCACGTCTTTTCATTATTTGTCCTTGTTTGTCCTGTTTTTTTTCAATCGTTATACCCGTACTACTTATCACAAATCAAGTTTGGCCACATTTAACATCAACCAACGAGTACCATGGGTATCGAAACTCACTTGAACTCTGGCACGAGCTCCTGAGCCTTCAACGTCTACCACCATCCCTTCACCAAACTTTTTATGGCTCACGCTTTGGCCAATATAAACGCCATCTTCTTCGTCACTGGAAAATTTACTGGCATTATGATTAAACCTGCCAGCACCATAAGCACCTTGACGATTTTCCACCACTGCTCTCACTTGAGAAACAAGGGAAGCTGGAATTTCTGTTAAAAACTGTGAGGGACGAGCCAATTCACTGCGCCCATAAATGGTACGGCTTTCCGCATGACTCAGGTGTAATTGCTGGCGTGCACGGGTGATACCAACATAACAAAGGCGTCGTTCTTCTTCAAGCCTGCCACCGACATAATCTTGCAGGGCATTTTTATGCGGGAACAAGCCCTGCTCCAAGCCACTAAGGAACACCAGCTCAAATTCTAAGCCCTTGGCACTATGCAATGACATGAGTTGCACACAGTCCTGCCATTCATCAGCCTGACCTTCACCCGCTTCCAGTGCTGCATGGGCTAAAAATTCAGCCATAGGGCTTAAATTGTTCGTATCATCCTCTTCCTGCACTTCATCTCTTGCTTCCAACATGGCATCCAATAGGGGATCACCTTGTTCATCAAAGCGTTTGGCCGCGTTGACCAATTCATCTAAGTTTTCTACCCGCGCCTGAGAGCGTTCGGAGTTTTCTTTGCCATGATGTTCTTTGAGCATGGACGCTTCAACAATATGAGTCACTTGCTCAGTCAGGTTCAGACTATCCTGAGTGGCCTCACCGGCATCGATTTGAAGTTCTTCTATCAAGTCGATGAATTTCTGTACTGAAGTTGCAGCACGGGCAGTGAGGCCTTGGTTAGCAGCGAGTTCCACAGCCGTTTGCCAGAGATTTTGTTGCTTTTCTTTGGCAACCTGACGAATATTATCTACGGTGCGCTGGCCAATGCCCCGGGTCGGGGTGTTGATGATACGTTCGAATGCTGCATCATCCTCACGATTGGCGATCAGGCGCATATAGGCTAGGGCATCTTTAATTTCGGCGCGATCATAGAAGCGCAAACCACCATACACTCGATAGGGTACACCGCGTTTGACCAGTTCATATTCATGGGGCTGGGACTGCGCATTGGAGCGGTACAAAATCGCGATATCACTGCGTTTGCCGCCATTTTCTATCCATTTTTCAATTTGTCCACAAACATAAGCCGCTTCGTCAATTTCATTGAAGGCACGATAAATTTGTAATAATTCACCTTCACTGTCTTCGGTCCAAAGCTGCTTGCCCATACGATCACTATTGTTCGCAATCACAGCATTCGCTGCATCGAGGATATTGCCCGTCGAGCGGTAATTTTGTTCCAGACGCACGGTTTCGGTGCTACCGGATTTAAAGTCTTCACTGAACTCACGGATGTGTTCTATTTTGGCACCACGCCAGCCATAGATGGATTGATCATCATCACCCACTACCATGGTGGTCATTTGGGTTTCCGGAAGGTTATTACCACTGAGCACTTTTAACCAGGCATATTGAATGGTATTGGTGTCTTGAAACTCATCGACTAAGAGGTGGCTGAAACGTTGTTGATAATGTTTCAAGACATGGGGTTTATACAACCAAAGCTCATGGGCGCGGAGTAACAGTTCGGCAAAGTCCACCATGCCGGTGCGCTGACATAGCGCTTCATATTGTTGATAGACATCCAGCATGAATTCACGATTATGCAGTTCACGTTGATTGACTTGAGCTGCTCTGCGACCATCGTCCTTGCACTCATTGACAAACCATTGCGTTTCACGAGGTGGGTGTTTTTTATCATCAATACCCATCTCTTTCATGATACGTTTGATCAGACGCAGTTGATCATCACTATCAATGATCTGAAAGTTTTCTAATAAGTTAGCATCTTGCCAATGGGAGCGTAAGAGCCGATGCGCCAGACCATGAAATGTCCCTACCCACATATTTCTAACAGGTGTTTTTAGCAGGTTTTCGATACGAAAACGCATTTCACCCGCGGCCTTGTTAGTAAAGGTCACCGCCATAATACTATAGGGTGAGACATTTTCAACCTGCACTAACCAGGCAATGCGATGCACTAATACACGCGTTTTGCCACTGCCTGCCCCTGCCAAAACCAGGGTGTTTTGTGCTTCCGAACAAACTGCCGCGCGTTGGGCTTTGTTCAAAGGATCAATTATTTGGGAAATATCCATAACTTAGAAATACACGCCTTATCTTAAGGTTTAGGTTCAACGTTCATCATGATTATAGGGAGGTGTTTATTAATGTGCAATATTCAATGTGGATTTATTCGGGCATTGCATCCTGGCTAACAAGCACTTCAAGTGATTGTTTGGCTAGAATTTGGGCTATTGGCAGGGAAGTTTCGTTATTTTCCAAGCCTTCTTTTTCCAACCTTTCTATTTCCAACCACTGCCTCACTGCCTCTTTTTTACCACTGCCCGTCACGAGGATAAGCACTTGCTCACTCAATGCAATGGTTTTCAGGCTCAGGCTGACACGTTCTGAGGGCGGTTTTGGGGAGTTATAAACGGCATGGGTGAGTGCATTTTTGTCGTGCTGATGACCGGGGAATAAGCTAGCCGTATGACCATCTTCACCCATGCCTAATAAGACCATATCAAAGGGTAAAAAGTCTTTAATGGTTTCAGCATAATCACTTGCACCGTCTTTAGCGCCAAGTTCTGCTTTGATTGGGTGGTAATTTTCTCGAGGAAAATCAGGTGTATTTTCCAGCCAGTTTTGTTCGATCATTAGACTATTACGTTCTGGATCATTGTCGGGCAGACAACGTTCATCACCAATAAATAATTGCCATTTTGACCAGTCTAAATCATGCTCTGCAAGCAATTGATATACTTGTTTGGGTGATGTGCCTCCGGCGAGGACTAGCTTAAATACATCACGTTGAGCGATTGCTTTTTGTGCGCTGTGGATAATTTTATCCGTAGCTGTTTGCGCAACGGTTTCGTGATTGTCGAATACTTGCCAATGGGTTTTATGAGTCATAGTTTATTAGAGTTTTTGAGAGTTGATATCAGTTTATAAGGTTTCATGAGCGTTTTGATAAGCGAACATCGCTGGGCCATAGAGTGCAGTTTTGTCATTCATAATCACTTTAACAGGCATCGCTTTCATGAGGTGACTCATGCGACCTTTGTTACAAAAAGCTTGCATAAAGCGCCCTGATTGTAAGGCGCTTATAATTTTTGGAGCAATACCACCGCCCAGATAAACACCACCCTGAGCCATGATTTTGAGTGCCTGATTGCCTGCTTCAACGCCATAAAGCGTCACCAGCCAAGTCAATGCCTGTTGGCAGAGTTTATCTTTATTGCTCATGGCGGCATTTGAGATAGCCGCAGCAGCATCTACTTGCATTGCCTCAACGAGCCACTCAGGTGGACTAGCATTTGCTTCTGCACACAAAAATTCATATAAATTTACCAGTCCCATGCCGGAAACAATGCGTTCCCAACTGACATGGCCTTGATATTTCTTGCTGAGATAGCCTTGTAGACGAAATTCTAAATCATTGCTCGGACTAAAATCAGTATGGCCACCTTCAGTGGCAAAAGGCAGATGGTGTTCACCGTTCCAGAACATTCCCGCTTCACCCAAGCCCGTACCGGCGGCTATAATGGCGCAATTTCCACTCGCATCTGTCTGCCCTGCGTTGAGCGTGACAAAATCATTGGCCTTTAAGGAGGCAATTCCCCAGGCATTGGCTTCCAAATCATTTAATAAATGCACTGCTGACCAGGAAAATGTTGCCTGCAATTGCTTTGCCGAGACAATCCAGGGCAAATTGGTCACTTCACAACACTGCTTGATCACTGGACCGGCAACACCAAAACAGGTGTTATGAATATTTTCAGTTTCGGGATATTGTGCCAGAAAATGTGTCACAATATCCTCTAGCGAGGCGTAATCACAACTCACATAGCTTAATTCAAAGACTGAATGGATCGGAGAATTCGTGGCGGACACTTCAAAAATACCTAAGTTGGTTTTAGTGCCACCAATATCACCTGCCAGAACTTTCATCACGCCTGTATCTTCCTATCACTTTATTTTTAACTGCTGTCCACCCGCAAAACCGTAGGGTGGGCATGGCTTTATCTGCCCACGCTGGCTCAATACCGGATCACTTTCAGCGTGGGCACAAAAAGCGTGCCCACCCTACGGTCTGCATAACCCCCCATTCAATTTTTATTTTCTATTAAATCTCTAGCTTGCTCGGCACTTAATATTTTCCAGGGCAATGGTACGAGACCAGCCACCTGTTGTTGATAACGTTGGTAGACCTCGCCATGATAAGTACATAACTTTTTCTCTTCCAGCCATGAGCCTATAATAAAATAGGCTGTCACCAAAACATTAACCAATAATTGTACGGTGGAAAAGTCCCGGCTCCAGATGATCACCAAAGCAAAAAAATACCAGGGATGACGCACATAGCGATGTAAGGGAGATATCTGGAAACATTCCTGATCATGAACACTGGTATTACATTCTTTGAGCTGGCGCGTGCCCCAGAATTCCGACAAATCATAGAATTTGAGTGAATAGAAAAATCCCAGTATCGACAAGACAATCAAAGCACGACTGAGATACCATGCGATTCCCTGCCATTGCCATAATGGTTCACCTGGATAAACAAACATCACCAGTAACAAAGGCAGTAACAAGAGCATCGCTAGGGCATTAAAAGCTAAACGATAATAGGGCATCAGCTCAGGCCAGCGTTTTGCAAACCATTGTTTAAACGTTAAAGATGCCGCCAATGAGTGCAATACAAAATAGGCGACAAATGCCCCTATTACCAGCCAAAAACCTGTTTGTATCAGCAATTGCTTTCCTTAGAATTCAGTATTAGTTTAATTTTAGCTCAAAAGGATAGCGCTGTATTTGCTGCCCTTCTGAGACAACTAATACAGCTTTCACCGGTACGCCATGATAACTGACAACAATATTACCGCTTTTCTTATAGCGTTGACCAGCATTTATCTGCATTTGCCCTCGATAAATATCAGCCGTTGAAATACGTTGATTATTGGCATCTAATAAATAAATTTGCAATAAACGATCTTGATTAGAGCTGACTTCAAATTCAATCATGGCATTAGAAATACGAACAATCTTGGTACGTACGCCTTCATCTTCCCATTGTGCGCCAATATTCATATCGGTAAAACTGATACTATGCATTGATAAGGGCAAGTGTACAATCACTTCACCACGGATAGTTTTCAGTGGCACTTCTACATTCTTATAATCAAGATTAAAGGCCAGTTGACCATCCATATACGGCTTATCTTTATCCACGATAAACTGCCCATTCATGTAGAAACCTTTCGCTTTAAGGGGATAGAAATAAAAGTGCTTGCTCTGTGGTGCTTGCAATACTATTTCCAAGGCCGATAAATTATGCCGCAACTCATCAATGATTGGGGTTTTAATCAATAATACTCCCGTTGTCCCCCAATGCTGACTGGTTTTGACATTATGCAGCGCCAGATTAAAGGGGCCATCATGCCATTGTGCTTGTTTATCGTCTATCGCTAATGCTTTTTCTTTACTGACTTTTTGTTGCCAGCTCTTCAAGGTCGTCAGAGTGGGTCTTTCTTGCTCATATTGCCATTGATTGTCAGAAGGATACGGAGGAAACTTTTTTATCTCAAATGGATATTTAAGCGGGCTGAATTCGGTGGCATAAATTACTTCAATGAAAGCAATTTCACCTTGATATGTTTGAGAGACTGAATAGCCTGACATCAATAAATTACTCATCGATGAGCGACTCATGCGATGCAATACTTGCTTGTTCTTATTTAAAGCACGTACCGAGAGCACTCGTTTTTCATTGCCCAACACGGTATAAGACAGGGTATCGGATGCCGAAGGCTTGAATAAAATCTGACTATCTTGCACCATTACGTTTTTATTTTGGCGCGTTTTTTGAAATTCTATCCGCTGCGTCTGAGTGGCTAGATTGAGTTCAATTTCACCTCGAATGGATTTGACTTGAGAAAATGACACATCCGGCTTAAGTTTTACCTTATGTCTAACTTCCAGCTCATTATAATGTACCTGTTTATTGCCGACAAAGGCTGTTTTTGCTGTCCCAAAGAGAGAAAAATAAGTCTCGTTTTTAGCATCTGTTTCAGCAATTTTTGAATTGCTGTCATTGCAATGATTTTTTAATAAAACATTATTACCCTGCTGATCAGTTACTGCCAAAATTTTTATTTTTGCCTGCTGCTGCCCCAAGTTATCAATATTCTGTGCTTTGCCACGCAAATGAAAAATGATTTGCTCAGCATCACCCGATGACTCGAGCAATAATTCATCAACCGCGATAGCAAAAGGCCCATCTATCCATGCTGGAGTAAAAAACATATCCAGTGAATCATCAAAGGCTTTTAATTGTGAGGCCTGATAAGTTGCTTGAAATTTTACTGGAGTCAGTTCAATTTCTTCGGTTGTTTTATTCTTGCTTGCCGTATTGGTGCTGCTTAAATCATTAGAATTCAGGTCAAAGGTCGTGCTGAGAAATTTGGCAACTAATTCATTCATGCTCAACTGCATTGAGGTTTTTAAAGCATTGTCTAATTTGAGCTGCATTGATACCCAGCCATGCTTATCTTCTGGCAAACTGCTTTGCAGATGAATCTTGTTTAATAAATTTTGTAAATTCGTTAATCCAGCACTCATTGCCTGCATTTCATTTAGCTTAGTTTCCATTGCCAGGGATAATTTTTTCAGTTCATCCCCTTGTTTTGAGTGTATGGTCACGTCAAGCAAGCCCGCCGGTGGTAGCAATTGCATTGCAAGTCCCGCAAAGACACTTTCTACCTCTGTGTTTTTCTTGCTTGCCCCTTTCGTCATTAGCAGAGCAGTTTGCATTACTTTTGGCATTGCTTTTGGCATTACTTTTGACATAGTCGAATGACGAATAGAGGCTAAATTAATCGCTGGTTTAAACACAGCCAAACTCACCAACTTATCTTGTCGATAGGTTTTCCAACTGCTTAAATCAAGCACCGTTTTTGCAGTACTGGTTTTAGCCAGTAATTGTTGTAACTCGTCCAAATGCCCTGCTGAACTAATTAAAATTCGCTCTGGGGTGATGGATAATTCAAGAAAAGCAGCTGATTGACATGATTGGGCATCGAAGGTAGCGATTTTCAAATGAGTGAAATCTTTGTCCGGTACGTTTTTATCTAGCACGGCTTTCACCTGATAATTTTCTTGCAAGCTCTTTGTTGTTTCTGCCACTGAGAAATTGCCTAAAATGATCGTCTGGGAAACCCATTGACCCTTCTCAATATAGCCTGCACTCACCACCTGCGAAACAGATTGTTCAACATTCAAGCCTGCTTGCTTGATTTGTTGTGACCAGTGGCTTTGGCTCATTGCCTGACTGCTATTATCAGCTAGAAATAAATTTTTTCGTGCCACTGACCGCTCAACATTTATGTGAGCTAAATAAAGCAGTGGCTTTGCTGCCAATGCTTCTTCGATGGCCAGCACTTCATCTGGCACTTCAATATGGTATTGCGTCCAAAAGCTCCACATCAGGCTCAGAAATATACCCCACAACAGTATAGCAACGAGCAGTCGCTTACTTCGTTTTAGTTTTTTGATGATTTTTCTAGGCTTGAACTGCTTTTTTGCACTGCGGTGCTGATGGGTAATTTTTTTGGTCACATCTTTAAGTATGATCACTTCAAGTCCTGCCTGAGAAAATAAGTGCTGTAGTTTTTGTGCATGACTTTCATCATATGCTCGGCGAATAATCACCACTTTTCCAGAAAAGAATTTTTTTTCAATTTTTTCCGGCGCAAGTTTAGTCAATTGAACAATATTTTCAATGACCTGCTGTTTCTCAAAACCGGGTAATAAGTGGCCTTTAAAGACCACTTTAAATTCACCACGATCGCTAGATCGTTTTTTTCTCTTGCTGAGCTTATCCGTTGTCATGACTTTTGCTAACGTAATTAATTGAGATATCAATTATAGGTCTATTTTTTAGAATAAATTTGCACTACTTAGCGTTTTATACAAAAAGGTTGACAATGTAGAGCTATGTTAGACAATGTTAGAGTTAGACAATGCTATTTTTTCGGCCCTAATAATTCAATTTCATAGCCATCTGGATCTTTCACAAAGGCAATAATGGTCGTACCTGCATTCATCGGCCCGGCATCACGGATGATTTCCCCACCCTGCGCTCGAATTTCTTCTGTCGCCCTATAGACATCATCGACTTCAATGGCCAAATGACCAAAGCCATTGCCCATATCGTAGGACTCAGTATCCCAATTATGGGTGAGTTCAATGGCAGTATTTGATTTTTCATCACCATAACCCAAAAATGCCAGGGAAAAGCGTCCCTCGGGATACTCTTTCTGGCGCAAAAGCGTCATGCCTAAAATATTGCTATAAAAATCAATGGAACGCTGTAAATTGCCCACTCGAATCATCGTATGGAGTAATCGCATATTGGTCAGTCCTCTATTAGTTTTATCATTTAACTGTTCAGGGTAACTCCCGTATCCGATTAAATAGCTTGTCTTTTCAGGGACGCTCTAGCACATCCCTGTGACGCTTTATGAAAACAGCCTGTTTTCAAAACCCTGTAAAGACAAGCTATTCAACCGGATACTCTATTGGTAGGCTCAACACTCTGAATAGTTACATTATTTATTCACTAGCTTAGCCGATATTGATTGGCCTTTTCAACAAGCCGTGCAAATGATTATTCATTGACAAATAAGGTGAATAAAGTAATTATTCCCCGCTCAATTGGAATTTTATACAGTCTGGGGAATCATTTGACTAACAAGCATGACGGCAAAGGCAGTTCTGAACTCGACTTTAGTCATTGGGGTGGCCATCGTTATTTCCCTATCAGCCAGTTTTATAAACAACGCTTCGGAGAGAAAGTGTATAAGGTCTCGGTGAGCATTGCGGAAACCTGTCCGAATCGCCAGCCCAATACTCGGATGCCCTTATGTATTTTTTGTGATGAATGGGGTTCTGCAGCCTATCATCTGGAACGTGACAAGCCTCTGCAAGAGCAAATTATTATTAACCGCGAGAAAATTGCCAAACGCTATCGAGCCAAAAAGTTTTTGGTCTATTTTCAGTCCTATACCAATACGTTTGATCGAGTTTCTGAATTAGAGCAACGCTTTGAAGTTGCTCTAAGCGAAGAGAATATTGCGGGGATCGTGCTAGGCACTCGTCCTGATTGTCTGCCTGCCCGTATATTACCGCTATTACAAAAAACCCATGAAAGTCACTACGTCATGGTGGAACTAGGCCTGCAAAGCTTTTTTGACCATCATCTCACTTTTTTGCAACGTGGCCATGATGTTCAGCGGGGCTATGATGCCATTGCTAAATTACATGAGCATACCGGTGTCGATATTGGCATTCACCTGATTTTTGGTCTACCCGATGAAACGGATGAGGAAATCATTCAAACGGCACAAATTCTCAATAACTTGCCCATCTCTAATGTCAAATTGCACAATTTACACGTATTGAGCAAAACACCTCTAGCGGAGCAATATGAGCGCGGTGAGTTTCAGCCCATAGAATTAGATGAATATATCAATAAGGTGACACTTTTTTTACAACATCTATCACCGGATATCGCCGTGCAACGCTTAGCAGCTGTCGCCAGTCGCTGGGATGAGTTCATTGCCCCGCAATGGACCAAAGAGAAAATGCGCCCCACGCAAGCCATTGAAGATCAGTTGAAAATTCAGTCTATTTATCAAGGCAAGCTCAGTTAAGTGTTCACCTGCCCTTATCAGCTTGAATAATTACCAAATTATAATTGCAGTTAACATAAATTAAGCTAGACTTAATTTATTAACATTTACTTGCGACCAAAGTAAAATAATCCGTGCATAGCTCTCACTTTTAATGTTTACATAAAAATAACATCGCAAAAATAAAAAATAAAATGCAAAATAGCAAAGATTGTATGAATTTGTTAGGCAACGACTACCGACAACAAAGAACGAACGGAAACATCTGCACTCATTTAATGTTAATAAGCTATCAATATTAGTTTTTAAGCAGAAGGTTAATTCGTTTATGTGGTTTATGTCACACCGTCATTTTTTTTACACTCTCTTTCTTAGCGCACTGCTTTGCTCACTATTGTTCTCTCCTCTTTATGCCGAGAATCATAGCGAAAAAGTATTTTCTATCACTTCTGGTCGTGGTACTCCCTTTGTTACTGATCAGCATGATGGTTTTTTTGATCGCATTACCCAACAAATGTTTCAACGCATCGGTCTCAAAGCCAGCGTCAGTCTACTTCCTTCACAGCGCTCCTTACTCAACGCCAACAATGGCATTGATGATGGCAATATGGCAAGAATTAAGGGTATTGAAAAAAAATATACCAATTTAGTCATGGTGCCAGAAACTGTCATCAATTTTGACTTTGTTGCCTATAGTAAAGACCAGCAAATAAAGATCAGCACATGGAAAGACCTAGCGCCCTACAATATTGCCTTTATTAGGGGTTGGAAACTATTTGAAAAAAATGCTATCGATTATAAATCATTAGTCCGTGCCAGTGACTCATCCCAACTATTTAACTTGCTGAAAAATAACCGTATTGATGTCGCGCTCTATGATGCCTGGTGGTTTGAAAATAAAGCAAAAAACATCTATAGTGTTAAACCACCACTTGCCCGCTTTGAGCTCTACTTTTATTTAAACAAAAAACATCAAGCTCTAGTACCTAAACTGACTAAAGCACTGCAAGCAATGAAAAACGATGGCAGCTATCAAAAGATTTACGAACAAACCCTAAAGACACCTATTAATGAGTCTGTTGACCTGAATTCTGGAAAATAAATACCACATTACCTTAATGAAAAGTAATATAGCAAAAAAACTCATACTTTATACCATTTTATTTAGCTCTGCTATTACGCTGATAATAACAGCCGTACAGCTATACACTGAATTTCAATATGATGTGATGAGCATCAATGAAAAACTACAGCAAATAGAAAGCAGTTATGATGAAAGCATAACCCGCTCTGTGTGGAATTTAGACAAGGATCAATTGCAGGTAATTTTGGATGGCATCACTGAATTGCCTGACATTATTTATGCCAAAGTCAATACCGGAGATGACACCGAGATCGTTAGCAGTCGCCATGCATCCTCAGAAATCATCAAGTCCAAACTGGATTTGAATTATTTTTATAATAATAAAAACATTACTATTGGCTCTTTTACCGTTATCGCTTCCCTTGATGATGTTTATCATCGTCTGCTCAATCGCCTCTGGGTGATTTTATTTTCCAATGCTTTAAAAACATCCTTAGTGGCGGTATTTATTTTTTATCTGTTTTCCCATCTGGTCACCCGCCACTTGGGCAAAATTTCCCGCTTCTCTGAGCAACACAATGCACTGTCTGAGCAAAAAACCTTAACACTGGATAGAAATACCAGCCAACATGATGAGCTCGACACCGTTGTTGAAGCGATTAACGACATGCATTATCGCTTACACGAAAAAATTTCAGAAATAAATCGGCAAAAACAATACCTATCTCGCACCTTGAATAGTATTGGTGATGCCGTTATCACTACTGACAATAAAGGCCTGGTCACACGTTTAAATCCGGTAGCTGAGAAACTGACCGGCTGGTCTAATACAGACGCCCTGAATAAGCCCTTAAAGGCCATTTTTCCCATTATTGATGCCACCACGCGTGAAACGATCCCTAATCCCGTCGATACCGTATTAAATCGGGGTGAAACCGTTTATTTAAGCAACCATACCACCCTCATTGCTCAAAATGGTCAGGAGTATCAGATTGCCGATTCCGCCGCCCCCATCCGTGATGGTGATACTATTTTAGGCATGGTATTGGTATTCAACGACGTCACTGAAGAATATAAAATGCGTGAGGCGCTGCATGAGAGTGAACAGCGTTTACGTCAATTAGCAGAAAACCTCAATGAAGTATTCTGGCTGGGCTCACCCGACTGGAATGAAATCATTTATATCAGCCCTGCCTATGAAAAACTCTGGGGAATGAGTGCCGACAAACTGTATCAAAATCCACGCGTCTGGCTGGAGTCAATCCACCCTGACGATCAGGCTCAGATATTAGCTGAAATCCCCCAACAATCCGACAATATTCCTGCTTGCATTGAGTTTAGTGAGTATCGTATTATCAAACCCGATAACAGTATTTTATGGATTAAAGCAAGAGCCTATCCCGTTTATGACAGCGATGGCAAGGCGGTTCGTATTGCCGGTATTGCCGAGGATATTACCGCCAAAAAAGCAGCGGACGAAACGCTGCGCCGCACGCAAAAAATGAATGCCTTGGGCAAACTCACTGGTGGTATCGCACATGACTATAATAATATGCTCGGCGTGGTCTTGGGCTATGCTGATTTACTCAACGACATGCTCGAAGATCAGCCCAAATTGCAGGCTTATGTCAGTAAAATCACCCATGCGGGTCAACGCGGTGCGAAACTAACCAAAAAACTCCTCTCGTTCTCAAAAAGCAAGTCCACTGATATCAAAAAACTGGATATCAATACCCTCCTTAGAGATGAGCAGCACATGCTGGAAAAAACCCTGACCGCACGTATCAAATTAAGCCTTATACTCGAACAAAACTTGTGGCCTGTTTGTCTGGATGAAAGTGAATTAGAAGATGCTATTCTTAATATGGCCATCAATGCAATGCATGCCATTGATAAAAATGGCCAACTTGAAATAACAACCCTCAATGTACCTGCCAGCAGTATTGAAAAGCAAGGTTTGCTCTTAGCGATTGGCGATTATGTTCAAGTTAGCATCAGTGACAGTGGCTGTGGTATGAGTGAGAGCGTTAAAGAACAAATTTTTGACCCCTTCTACTCCACCAAGGGTGAACAAGGCACGGGACTGGGTCTAAGCCAGGTCTATGGTTTTGTCAGCCGCAGTGGTGGCACCATTGAAGTGCATTCAAAGTTAGAACTTGGCTCACAATTTAATTTATATTTCCCCCGCTATACCGGTGAAGACACAGCGCGTAATGCAGCAGAAAAATCCACCATCACAAGGCTTAAAAATGAGGTCATTATTCTGGTAGTCGATGATGAGCCTGATTTACTCAATTTGGCCTGTGAAATTCTCTCTAAGCATGGCTATCAGATCTATCGGGCAGAGCATGCAAAACAGGCTTTGAGCATCATGGCCACCACTCATATTGACATTTTATTTTCCGATATCATTATGCCTGATATGGATGGTTATACATTAGCTGCCGAGGTGAGTAAACGCTATCCTAATATAAAAATTCAACTCTCTAGTGGCTATTCTGGTGAAAAAAATACCGAACAGGTTGATAATCAACTTTCTCAACAGGTGCTACAAAAACCTTATACGGCACAAACACTGCTTAAGCGTATTCAGGACTTGCTAAATTAACATCTGCTGACTAGTATTAAATAAATAATATTAGGTATCGACATGAAAATAAGCACAACATTCTACATAGCGGGTTTTTGTGCTATTTTTTCCTTCTTAGCACCCTTGTATGCAAGCGAACACAATGGCGCACAAACACCTACCATCATGCTGAATGACACCAATAAAGAACCTTTTACTAACAACAATAAGGACGGTTTTTTTGACCTGATTTTAGCTGAAATTTTTCAGGCTGTCGGCTATCAACTCAAAACCGTGCATCTGCCCCCCGAACGTGGATTACTTAGTGCTAATGACGGCATAGTTGACGGTGAAGTAAATCGTATTATTAATCTGGAAAGCACTTATCCTAACCTAATACGTGTCCCTGAAAAAATACGTGATTCTGATTTTTGTGCCTTATCGCTCAACCCAACAATCATTAATACCCCTGAAGTACTCAACAAAAAAGTCGTTGGCCACATTAAGGGCTGGAAAATTTACGATAAAATGATGCGTGATTCAAAACAAGTGATTACTGTCAGCAGCCCTCAACAACTACTGAGACTATTAAAGTTACAGCGCATTGATGTGGCCTTATATACCTGCGTCGAAGGCCTTGCCTTAGCCAAACAACTTAATATCCAGCAGCTGAAAATACTCAAGCCGTCCTTTATACAAGTGGGGATGTATATTTATCTTAATAAACGCCACGTAGATTTAGTGCCAAAACTAAGCCAAGCATTGCACGCTATAAAAAAAAATGGTCGCTATGGTCAGCTCTATCAAGAAAAAATACGACCCTATTATGTTAACGAATAAATGAGACTATTATTCAACAACCATAAAATGAGCATCACCAGTTAAATGAAAAAAGTTATTCCTGCCCCCCTCACCAAGCGTTCGTCACTGGCGAAGCGACTCATTATTTACATGATATTGTTCAGTGCATCCATTACTTTACTGACCACTGCGGTGCAACTTTATGATGAGTATCAACGTGATATCAGCAGTATTGAAGCGCAATTCGAACAAGTTGAAAAAGTTCATCTGCGTTCTATCACCCAATCACTCTGGGCAACCAATGAACAAGAACTGCGCATTCAAATGGAAGGGCTAGTCAAACGCCCCAACGTGATTTATGCCTCGGTAAAAAACAAAGAACAAGTCATCGCTGAATCCGGCAATATTAATTCAGAAAATATTATCAAACGTCAATTCCCGATGAAACACCTATTTTTAGATGTTCAGCATAACATTGGCACTTTAACCATCGTATCAACCTTAGACAATATCTATGCAGAACTGATCCGAGAAGCCATTACTATTTTCATCAGTAATGCCCTGCGTACTTTATTGGTAGTTATCTTTGTGTATTTTATTTTTCATCATTTAATCAGCCGACATATCAGCCGTATTTCTCAACACTTTCAGCAACTTGCCTTAAATCAAAACTCCTTACTCGCCCTGGATAGAAAGCCACCTCAAAGCCCCGACGAACTTGATTTGCTCGTTGACTCAGTCAATAAAATGCAAGCCAGACTCAATACCACTTTGCAGGCTTTTACTGAAAGCAAAAAGAAATATCGCACCCTAACCACGGTGGCTCCAGTGGGGATTTTTTATACTGACACTCAGGGCAATTGTTTATTTGTTAATAAAAAGTGGTCAGAAATATCAGGTATGTCAGCCAAAGAAGCCAAGGGCCAGGGTTGGATCAAAGGCTTACATCCGGATGATAAGCAACGCATATTTTCCAGTTGGGATGCGTTTTCAAAAAATAATGCCAATTTTAAATTAGAATATCGATTCAAACATGGAGATAGCGTTCGCTGGGTTTTAGGTCAGGCCACTGCAGAAAAATCAAACGATGGAAAAATTTTGGGTTATGTCGGAACGATTACAGACATCACCGAAAAAGTTACTATGGAAGAAAGCCTGAGGCGTAGCCAAAAAATGGATGCCTTAGGCAAACTAACGGGTGGTATTGCACATGATTACAATAATATGCTGGGTGTTGTTTTAGGCTATACCGACCTACTCTATGATTCATTATCAGAGCATCCCAGATTACAAAATTATGTTGAAAAAATTAAACATGCCGGACAGCGCGGTGCTAAACTCACCAAAAAATTATTATTATTTTCCAGAAGACAATCTGCCGATGTTGAAACCATTAACATCAATGACTTGCTTCAGGAAGAAAAGCATATGCTGGAAAAAACCCTGACCTCGCGTATTCAATTACACTTTGAGCTTGAAGAAAATTTGTGGGGAGTACACTTAGATGTCAGCGAGCTAGAAGATGCCATTTTAAACATGTGCATTAATGCCATGCATGCTATCAATAAAAATGGTCAGCTGATCATTCGCACAAAAAATCGACAATTTAACGCTCAGGATGCCATAGAATTTGCTTTGCCCGTCGGAGATTATGTGCAACTCAATATTGAAGATACCGGCTGTGGTATGGATAAGCATTGCATGGAACAAATCTTTGATCCCTTTTATTCCACTAAGGGCGATAAAGGCACTGGCTTGGGCCTCAGCCAGGTTTATGGATTTATGAAACGCTGTAGTGGGGACATTAAAGTAAACTCTCAAATCCATCAGGGGACTCAATTCAGTTTGTTTTTCCCCCGTCATCATGGCCAGGATAATCAACATAAAGATATCACCACACCAGTAGTTGATTGGTCAGGCAATGAAAACATTCTGCTCGTTGATGATGAACCCGCTTTACTTGATTTGAATTGTGAAATTTTAAGCAAACAGGGTTATCATCCTTTTAGTGCGGAGAATGCCAGCCAGGCACTTGAAATTCTTAAAACTGAAGCAATCGTTGTGATGGTTTCAGATGTTGTTATGCCTAAAGTGGATGGCTATGAATTAGCCAATATCGCCCATGAGCATTATCCCGATTTAAAGATACAACTCGTCAGTGGTTACTCCAGTGACAAGTATGCGCTGGAAGGAAACAGTTCAGAGTTTAATAAGCAATTATCGCAGGAATTATTACAGAAACCTTATAGTGCTGATGCATTGTTGGAAAAAATACGCACTTTATTGGATGGCTAAGTTAGTATATTAAGCAAGAGCCATGATGCTTTGAAACATCATGGCCCTATACAAGCTTAGAAGTTATAACCGACTTTAAACGTCGTTAATAAGTTATCTAAATCTTCTTTCTTATCACTGCCCTTATAAAACTTTTCACTTTCTGTCCACTGGTAGCGTGAACCGAAGCTAGCATAGAGTTTTTCTTTTCTATATTCAAAGGCAAAACCAAACTGTCCTGCCAATAAATTAGGATCTCTGCCATTTTTCTTATCGGTCCAGATATAACCCAAGCCTGGTCCCATGCCCACTCTCATTTCATCAGAAAGGCTCCAGAAATAATGCGGATTGATTTCCAAAGTCGTCATTTCCAGACCATTATTGTCATAAAAATTCAAATCAATTTGTTGCAGAATGACATTTTTACCCGGTATGGTGAACACCGGGCAATTGAAGGCCAATTGAAAACCATAGGTTGCGCCACCGCCAGCCACACTGCTGGAAATATCCATATAGCCCGTAGTGACTGCGAAAGCAGCATTAGCTTCCCAAGTGTCATCAAGGAAAGCCGGTAGTAAAACCAGTTCGTCAGTTTCTGCTATAGCAACAGAAGAAAGCATCAATGCGCCCAAGCAGGCACAGAGCTTCTTTTTGTAATTATTTTTCATTAGGGTGATGTTCCTTTAATTAGCAATGTAAACGATCTTGTAACTATTCAGCCCGTAAACAATAAATTTTACACAGGTCTGTAGTGACTTATTTTTATTTAAGCATTATCTAATTTTCCCACACACATAACAACACACCAAAGGTTCAGGAATTTTTAAAAAGTATTAGACTAAAGTCTAATAATACTGCTTAGTGTCCATCAATTTGGATAACAATACGTAGGCCTCCTAATGCTGATGAATGTTCAAGCTTAATCGACCCAGCATAGAGTTTGACAATATCATTGACGATGGATAAGCCTAGGCCATGACCATCTACTGATTCATCAAGACGTGTACCTCGTTGCATTAAAGACGCTAATTGTGAATCATCAATTGGCTTACCATCATCTTCTACAATAATATTGATACTTTCAGCTTCAGTATGTCCATCTGAAGCGAGTTCACTGCTAAGCTGATCATTTTGAATATGACTGAGAATTTTAATATGAATCTCACTCTTGGCCCACTTACCGGCATTATCCAATAAGTTACCCAATAGCTCTAGCATATCTTCCCGGTCGCCAAAGGTCGTTATTTGATCATCAATATGATAATTGATCTTCAGCTCACGATAGGCATAAATTTGTTTGATCACGGCAATCAGTTCGGGAATTTCTGCCTTGGGATTAAAGCGCTGCGTGGAACTGCCCTTGCCCGCCATTCGTGCACGTTTAAGTTCACGATTAATTAATTGATTAATACGTTCTAATTGTTTTTTTGCGGCAGCCTGTTTATCGAGTACTGTTTTATCAAGCTCTGGGTGCTTAGAATCAGTCTCTTCTGATAGACGATCAAAATATTGAATCAATAAATTCAGTGGTGATTTAAGCGCATGAGATAAATTACCTAAGGCATTACGTGAACGTTGCAGGCGCTTTTCTAATAAGTTTAATAAGTGATTCACTTCTTGAACCAAGGGTAATACTTCAGAAGGTACATTGTCTGACAGAGTTAATAATTCGCCTTCTTCAAGACTTTTGATATCCGAACAAACGGATTCCAGACGTTTGAATGAGAGCCGTAAAATAATGCTTTGCAATAAGAGCAATAGCATTAAACCCAATAGCGACAGAATAAAAAAATAGCTTTTAAAACGTGTTTTTTGTTCATTAATAACCGTTAAGTCTTCGGCTAAGGCGATCACCAGATCTTTACCTTTTTTGTTAAAGCCCATATTAATTTGTAATAACTTTTGTTTGTCAGGGCCATCAGTCACTATTAAAATGCGTTCACCCGTGTTAACTTTAGGTATTCTGAGCGTTTGATCCCATAATGAACGAGACAAAATTGAGGGTGTATTTTTCATGCTGATAACAAAATAATGCCCAGAAAATGGTTGTTGATAAACCGGCGGCATTCTATTTTTCTGCAACGTTAAAGCCTCAGGCATAACGTCAATAGCAGCTAACAAGCTTTCAACATCATGTTCTAAACGTGAGCCCACAAACTCATGCACCATGTCATTCATGGATTTTTGACCCAAAAACCATAGTACGCTGAACAAGAGTAATAGACTCAGTGACAAGCCTATATGCAAGCGGTATTCAAGTGACTTCACGATAAGCTATCCATGAAAATATAGCCCTGACCTCTGCGTGTCACTATACGCTCTTTGCCCAGTTTGTCTCTCAGTCGTCTGATATAGACTTCAATGAGATTACTGTCCTTATCAAAGTCCTGTTCATAAACATGTTCAATTAAACGGGTTTTTGATAATACCTTGCCCGCATTAAGCATAAAATAACGCAACAACCTGAATTCAGTACCGGTTAATAACTCAACCTTGCCATCAATAATGAGTTGCTGGGTTTCCTCATCTAATTTCAAGCCCTGACACTCTAAAGCTTGGCCTGCTTTATCATGGGTGCGACGCAATAAGGCCTGAATACGCATCACCAGTTCTTCCACATGAAATGGCTTGCCTAAATAATCATCCGCTCCCGCTTTAAAACCATCAATACGCTCATGCCATGAATCTCGGGCGGTTAGAATAATGACTGGCAGGGTATTACCTTTTGTGCGCCAGTTGGTCAATACTTCCAGTCCTGAACGCTGTGGTAAGCCCAGATCTAAAATGACCAAATCATAGGACTCTTCATCCCCCATAAACTCAGCATCAACACCATTGTGCACCACATCAACAGCAAAGCCTTTGCTTATGAGTGCCTTATGCAATGTGTCGGTTAATTCAATATCATCTTCAACTAATAATAGTCGCATTGTTTAATGTTCTTCATCTGTGTCTATCACTTGTGATGTTAAAGCATCCACTTCAATCTCAACCACAACACCCTTCTCATTGATGTATTCTATTTCATAAATATAGCGATGGATATTATCATCTGAGCTTTTATCGTGAGTTTCACTTTTTAACTCAATTTCTAAAATACGACTAATATCATGACTCGCCAATTCTGCCAGAATTTTTTCCAATGACATTATTTTTCCGGCATCTTTAAGTGCTTTTAGTGTTTCAATTTCCTCATCACCATAGACTTGAGAGTGATCGGCGACACTATTTTGTGCAATAAACAGGCTGAAAATGACCACAATAACATTTAATTTTTTAATAAACATGATAAAAACACTCGAAATAGTCTGAAAATTGAAATAAGACTATCTGACTGAGATGAACTGAAGCTGAACACGGGGAATTAAGTTGAATATCACGGGTATAGCTATTGGGAGCAGAGGCAGGATGGCCTTGTTTCTAGCATGGCTGGTGCTATAGAAAATGATGATAGGTTTTTTATGTTTAACGATGCGACAATTTGTAGGTTGGTGCTAAGCGTAGCACCAACCTACGAAAAAGGCCTAAACAATATTTCTGCGATGAATCTTATTTATTCAATTGGGGATCTTTAAGAAATTCTGTTGCACCCCAATTTGCTTGTAGCACCAGACCGGTATCCACTAATTGATACAATGATACACCCGGCACTAATGAAGCAGACTCACTGGCATTAACACCACGACCCGCTACTTTCACCATCGCATCACCCGAAGCACTCACTTGCAGGCCAATGGTAGTAAATTGATTAAATACTGTTTCATTGTCAAAAATAACCACGCCATGAACAGATTTATAGCCCACACCAGGACCCGTTCCTGCTCTGATCGCATTCATATAAATAGGGGTTTTGGTTTTATTATCAAAAACAACACCCAGTCCTTTACCAGCAACATACATGATTAAATTCACTGACTGACCTTCAAAAACGCCATAACCATAGGCATTCTTAATTTCTTCTTTTGTATCTGGATGTTCCTTATATAAACGCTCTAAGGTTTCATCAGCCATTTTCAACAGCTCTTGACGTGTTTTCTCAAGATCTTCCGATGTCACCGTATCATAGCTATCGCGTTGCTCTGTAAGAAACTCTTCATTGGCAAACACCGTGCCTTGCATTGCGCTCAAAAGAAAAAAACAGCCGATCAGTTTTATCGTCATATTGCTCATGCAAATTCCTTATTCTCATTAAAAAAACAATTGTAGCATGACAAATAGTGAAATAATTGTTATTTTAGCTCAATATTTTAACTATTTGGTCTGAGGATCTAAATGAAGCTAGAACTTTTACCTGGAGCATGGACGCTTGAAGCATTCCGTCGTGGTGGGGTCGATATTGAAGAGCTCACTCGCTTATTACCCGATGATGTCCGGGAAATTCTTTATCATATCAACCGTATTAGCCCTGAACGAGTCGATATTCTACTGACAATGTGTGCCAAACTCAGTGGCAATAAAAATTTTGGCCTCACCATGAATGAGCGGATTGATGTCACTATGTACGGCTTATTTGGTTATTTACTACTCAATAGTAGTACTGTGCAGGATTTGTTTAATACCATTGAACATTATTATCCCATTTTGTATGCCGGTGGTGCCTCATTCAAGATAGTCAATTACAATAAGCAAGTACATATCAGCTTTATCACCAAGACTGATGCACAGGCATCGCATCGACACCTTACCGAATGGAGCCTGGGGTTTATACCATATTATCTACAAATAGCATTAGGTGAAATCGGGATACCACAAAGTGCTCATTTTACCCATAAAGAAGTCGTTGACAAAGAAAAACTCAGCAGTGTTTTTGGGCCAAAAATAAGCTTTGATCAAGACAGCAATCAATTATTTTATCCACGCAGTATACTCAAGCAACATCTGAGCAATGTCGATGCAGGCTTATTAAAAATACTCCGGGTTCAGGCCGACAAAGCCCTGAGAATATATATCAAAGATGATTCTTTGGCCGCTAAAATACGTCTATTATTGCTTGAAAATCTAGGCATTGGTGATGCCACAGCAGCCGGCATAGCCCATGAACTCAACTTAACCCTCAGCACTTTTAAGCGCAAACTTGGACAGGAGAAAATTGATTTTAAACAAATCAAGGCCAGTGTTAGAAATGATCTAGCAATAGAAATGCTCAGCCAAACAAGGGTTAGCATTAATGATATTGCCAGAAAAACAGGTTTTTCAGATCAGAGTTCGTTTACTCGGTTTTTTATCCGCTGCAATCACACCACACCGAAAAAATTCCGTCAGCAACACTAAAACGGCGCCTTTAAAGCGCGCCGTAAGAATCAGGGCTGATCAACCACGATATACACAATCTTATTAGACTGAAATGCAGGCCTATAATAAACCCCGCCACAAGAATGATAAGTAGCGCCAGTCGAGGTCAGCGTTTGACAACCACTAGGTAAAACTGCCACCGTTGTACCTATCGCAACTGCCGCTGCTGCAGGTGCAACAACAACTGGAGCAGGAGCAACGACCACAGGCGCTGCCACTACTGGCGCAGCAACGACCACAGGAGTAGCGACAACCGCTGCCGTTGCTACCGCAGTACGTCGTCGAGTACGACGTCTAACACCTGCAACACTCACTGGTGTCAATGGCCGACCGACAACCGCTTCGGCATCCTGGATGACTTTAAAATTGAACTGTGTTGCTTCATCAAAATCAGCGCTAAAAAATAACACCCCGATTGCCAGAAAGAAAAATGTTCTGGTTATGCTTCTCATAACTTTTTTGCTAGTAATGTTCATTGTTATTTTCCTTGCGCTTTATTGGCCAGTGCCGCGTAATAATAAGTCAATTTTCTCAGCCTTTTCAGGGACAATAAATTGGAATGTTTTGTCCGCTAAATCTGGCTTGGTATTCCAGTTCATGGTCAGAGAAAATTGTGGACTACCGGTTATCCAGCGAGAGCTAACAACATAACGCTTGGGCAAGGGTTTATCGCCCGTTTGAATCCATATCTGCCAATCAACTTCGGCATTGCGAAAAGCCAGATGATGACACTCAACACCATCAATCATACTTTTTCCCACATAAAAACCTGAAATCAGCCCCTTAGAAAGCCTTGTATAACTGTCTTTATAGAGCAAATCAGCACCGGGTGCCGTCAGGTCAAATTGGTTTATCGCCTGATCCAGTGCCGCAGTCAGATTATCAGCTGCTGCAACGCTGGCATAGTAGTTATGCGCCTTGCTATAAAGGGTAAATTGCTTGCCATCATAATAAAATTTTTGTTCTACTGCATCGCCCATACGGGTACTGAATAATTTATTAGGACGACTCACCGAGGTTTCATTATCATGATCCAACATGATTTTTTGACCTGAATCGAGCATGGATTCAATCGTTGAATGACTGCTAACGGTAAATTGCTGTAAACCAGCAATATAAGTACTCATATTTTTTAATAGGCTGTCGGCCTGTGCTTCGACTTCTTCTGCTGATTGCACCACAGAAGTGGTCAATAAACTGGCACAAAAAGATAAACTGACAACACCAGCATAGTGGCTTAGTTTTGTTCGCAGAGACATATAAATTCCTTGTTTATAGGCATTAGCACTAGGCCAATACTTACATCGGTTCAACTTACATTATAATTAACACACTGTTTTAAAAACGACGATCACGTCTGTCATCAACACGTTCTTCAGCACGTTCCATAGTGTCCTGACGCTTGTCCTGTCTATTATCGGAACGACAATCAGCACCATGACCGGTACAATCGCGGCGTTCTTCGCGGAATTCCTGTTTGTCATGTACGCGATCAGAAGTATTATCACGACGATCAACTCTTCTATCAACCCGATCCACGATGCCGACTGCGACTTTTACTTCATTGGCAGCATAATTTGTTTCATCCAGTAAACGATGCATAACTTCATTGTCATAAGCTAAAACGCTTTGACTCAATGTTGTAGCAACGCCGAGTAATAATGCACCGGTTAAAATTTTGTTCATCTGTATTCCTTATTTAGATCATTTTTCGTTAGTAGACAGAGTACTGTCTTTAATAAAGCCCGGAGGACCTTTTTTCCATGTATAGCCTTTTACAGCCATGTTATAACCATGCTGATAAAGCTTTGTCATATAAACCGGGTCAAAACCTTCGGTGGGTTTATCTGTAAAGTCAGAGGGTATATAGGCGAGGTTGAACTCATTGCCATCACGCTCACAGAGAGCATAAATCTGGTACAAATCACCGACACCCTGAGTTCTTATCAATGAGTCGATAGAACGCGAAGCAATAGGCATCAAGCTGGGTATAATGCCATTGTAGTCTGGATCAAGAAATGAATTTCTAATGATATACACCTCTGGCTTACCCTGCACTTTAAGTTTTCGGGTAATTTGCTGCCAATCAACGGCTGCAGGATAAACAAAAACTTGCGAGCCCGTGCCGCCATCGACGTGCATTTCATCATATTGTCTGCCATTCACTTCCACTGGGATCATAACCGGAGGAAAAGCAACCGGGATGGCAGCTGAGGCGCGTAACACTTCATGAATTAAATCAACTTTACCGGGGTAATCACTGCTGGCAATCGCTCCGATATTCCATATCACTGAGCGTGAGGCATCCAGATTAACCGTGCCTACAAATAAGCGTCGCCCGCGTAGATGCTCTTTGGCTATAGCTGCGATAACATCTTCACTGACATAGCGTTGAATGAGTTTTTTCAACGGTGCTGTATCAGCCAGGGAATCACTGAGCATGCCTGAAATTAAATTTCGATCAATCGCAATATCACTGGTTTTTGTTGTTGTATAGACTTTTTTTAGTTCATCATCGTAATCAGCCCCCAAGAATGCAAAAGGTGCTGTTAAAGCACCCGTACTCACTCCCGTCACCATGGTAAATTCAGGTCGTGTGCCTGTTGCCGCCCACCCTGCCAGTAATCCAGCACCAAAAGCGCCATTAGAACCACCACCAGAAATTGCCAGATAATTATGCGGCCTATTATAGACACCTGAAAAGAGCTTGTTCATATCCTCTTCAGTCATGGTATCAAATCGTTTTATAGAAAATTTAGGCCATTCATCTGCCCAGAAACGAGCATTGGGGATACCGGGAATGCTGGCCTTTGACATCAATTCAACTGGCAAAGGATTGCGCTGTGCGGTCGTCGAACATCCTGCGACAATGAGCAAAATAAGGCTCATAAAAAGTAATTGGAGTTTTTTATTCATTTGCTTCTCTAGGTGCGTCTCTGATGAGCTTCTATTTATTATGAAATGAGCGTGGATAGAAATATAGCATGAAAGGTTTAGGAAATATTGTTATTTTAGTTCATCCATTTATCTTTTTAATCCAAAATGAACGTTGCTTTGTTAATTTTGCCCGCTGAAGCATTAAATTCAGCTATTACAATAAGCCCAATATCTGTTGTTGAGAAAAATTCGCCTGACTTTGTAAGGCCGTTGCGGCATCACGCAATAACAAATCTCGATTGCGCTCACTGACTGTGCGAGCATAATCCGTATCAAGAATACGACTTTTTGCTGCTGACAGATTCTCATCCTTGTTCAATAAGTTACGGCCTATACTTTCAAAACGATTGATTGTTGCACCAAACTCGGCCCGTGACGTGTTGACATCGGTCAAAGATGAATCGAGTGAGGCCAGGGCATTTGCAGCCCCATTTTGAGTTGATAAATCCGCAGTAAAAAAGCCATTATCGGTAAAGCTGCTGTCTAAATTAACGGTACTGATGGTCACCTGATCGCCGGCATTGGCATCAACCTGAAAGCTCAGGTCAGCATTGGTATTGAGTAATTTCTGGCCATTAAATTCTGCCGAATTTGTAAGCCGTTTTACCTCATCCTGTACCATGGAAAATTCTGCTTGAAGCGCCGCTCGATCGGAATCATTGAGTATGCCATTACCACTTTGCACCGCGAGTTCTCGACCACGTTGTATTAAATCGCTGATTTGTGAGCTGGCACCATCGGCTGTTTGCGCCAAAGAAATGCCATCATTGACGTTGCGAAAGCCCTGATTAGTGCCTAAAATTTGTGCTGCAAAACGCTCAACAATCGCGAGGCCAGCGGCATTGTCCTTGGCACTATTAATTTGTTTACCGGAAGCGAGTCGAGCAAAAGAAGTGGCCAAATTATTATCATGCTTGCCAATCTGATTGCCAATAAATTTTGAATTGTTGATGCCAATAGCCATGCTAACCTCCACAAAAAATAGAATCCATACGTTATTATCGGCCATAAAAAGCAAAAAAACACTATTTTTGCCTATTTTTTAAGCAAACTTTGATGAAATAGGCATTTTTTATCACAAAAGCCCTGCTGTTTCCCGCGATTCAACTAACTGGTGTCCATCCATTTATTCTAAAATTATTTGTTAATTTTGACCGTAGGGTGGGCACGCTTTTTATGCCCACCCTACGGTTCTTTATATAAAAAAACCTATTTACGGATGGGCACTAACTACCTCATTCAACTAACAAGCTATGTTCAACTTACAACAATGGTTTTAATATTAACAAATTCATGAATACCGAACTCACCAATTTCACGACCATAGCCAGATTTTTTAATGCCGCCAAAGGGTAGGCGGGGATCACTTTTGACAAAACCATTCACCACACAGGTTCCGGTATCAATAACATCTCGGGCTAAACGACGGCCTTTTTCTACATCACGGGTAAAGATAGCACCACCTAAACCAAATTCTGTGTCATTGGCAATGGCAATGGCATCGGCTTCATCTTTGGCGCTGATAATCGTTGAGACGGGGCCAAACAGCTCTTCGCTATAAGCTAACATGCCTTTTTTGACCCCGGTTAATACTGTAGCGGGATACCAGGCACCGGGTTTATCGGGAATTTCACCGCCCAATTTCAATTGCGCACCCTGCTCCACACTGCGCATCACTTGTTGGTGTAATTCATCACGCAATTTAGGTTTGGCCATAGGGCCGAAATTAGTGCTGACATCCAAGGGATCGCCCAATTGATACGTTTGCATCAATTGAATCACCTTAGCTTCAAATTCTTCACGTATCGACTCAACCACAATAAAACGCTTTGCCGCCACACAAACCTGACCACCATTAAGCATTCTGGATGCAGCACAACTGGCAACCGCCAAATCAATGTCGGCATCTTCTAAAATAATATAGGGATCACTACCGCCCAATTCTAAAACGCTTTTTTTCAGATTGCGCCCCGCTTCAGATGCCACTTGCACTCCAGCACGTTCACTGCCCGTTAAAGTGACAGCACGTATTTTAGGATGGGCAATAATATCGGCTGAAGTGCGCGAACCCGTCAATAAGCTGCTAAAAACATTGTCCGGAAAACCGGCTTCTTTAAATACATCTTCAATTGCCACCGCACAGCCAAACACGTTGGAGGCGTGTTTGAGCACAATAGTATTACCCGCCATGATCGTTGGCGCAGCACCACGAATCACTTGCCAGAAGGGAAAATTCCACGGCATGATCATATAAATCACCCCCAGGGGCTTAAACGTCACAAAGCTTTCTGTGTTTTCTGTTTCAATCACCCGATCAGCCAGATATTCAGCACTATGTTGTGCATAATGCTCACATACCCAGGCACATTTTTCGATTTCAGCCTCACCCTGACTGACCGGCTTGCCCATTTCATTGGCCATAATGCGCGCATATTCACTTTTTCGCTCGCGGAGTATCGTGGCCATATTGGTAAAATAAACAGCCCGGGAAGCATAATCTTGGCTTTGCCATTGTACAAAAGCCTCATGATTGGCATCAATCACCGGATTTATTTTGTCCATGTCCCAGTCGGGAAATTCTTCAACGATGCTTTCATTGGCGGGATTAATTGATTTTATGGTGCGATTCATTGTCTTTCCATGCTCAGTTTTAGTGACTATTTTTTTAAAACCCTATACTATTTATAGCAACCTATAGTTTATTTATCCAGGATTACTTTATGTCCCTTACTCGTACCCAGCAACAATTTACCTTTTATGTTTTTTTTAGTCTGTTTCTCGGCATTTTTATCAGTGGTTGTTCGTCTGTGAGTTCTTTGGTCGGTGGCCGCCATAAACATGATTATGCACAGAATTTTGAAGCCATGCAGCGCTATAATTTTAAACCGCAAGTGGAGGCACTTAAAACAGATAATAAGTTTCTTTTTATTCAAGCATCCGGGGCGACACTGGCCATTGAAAATCGCATGGCAACTAAAAAGCTACGCAAAGAACGTAATATGGCTCCTGATTTTTGGGTGAATTATTATTTTACCGGTGAGCAGGGAATGAATGTCGGTGAGCTCAATCGTTTATTTAACTATAACCTTGGACTGGCCTGGGATGATAAGTATGGTACCGGCAAGGGCATTGCTAATAGCAACTATAGTTTTTCTAAGCGTACCTTGATTGTGGATATTGTTTCCAAAGACAATAACCGTTTAATTTGGCGCGGCTCAGCACCCACAGGCATTACCCCTGAGGATAGCGAAAGAAGTAGACGTAGGGCCTTAGAAAAAGCGGTCAAAGTCATTCTTTCTCCCTTTCCACCCAAAAATAACTTTGAATCTTTGAAGACCCCGGTTTTTGATGAGTAGAGGTACTTGCAAAAGAACTCCATCGCTCATGCATTAATGCTTAAGCGGTGAAGTACCTTCGATTCTGTTCACCCATTCATTGCTTGACATCTTTTTTGACATCAGAGTGCTTTGATTCAAATCTTGCAGCACGCATTTAAGCCAGTCCAAGGCATCAGGCTGGTTTTTAAATGATTGACTGTATTTAATACAATCTTCAATATAAGCCTGCCAAACATCGGTTAAATTAAACTGTAAGTAGTTTGATTCAATCACCGCAATTGCTATATCAGCATTTAATTGCGTCAATTTACAGTCCAATTCAGCCAGCTTTCGCACTTCAGTGGCCGTCACATCATATTCAAGACACCATGATTTATCAATAATATGATACTGTTGCGTGACCGACTGATGAGAACGATAAATTTCATCATGAATATTAATCATCTCCTGCCCCGTCACCCGATTTGATAAGCGTATTAATACCCCTCTTTTGCCATCAATATAATCCACTTCTATTGTCATTTGATTTGTCCCTAGCTAAACCTAAAGAAATGTTCGTTTACATCACTAGGAACTATTATCCCGATACGAGTAATTATTGCTTGTCATTTCTCGCCAATCGTTTGACATTTGGTGCCAAAATAACATAAATTTAGACTTCATTCATTAAACGAGTTTTGCTATGCACCTATCTTACTTTGCCCCGGCTCTTGAAGTGTTGTGGAAGCTTTTAAAAGCAAACCATGTTGATCCAGCTAAATTGTTCTCTCAATATGGCTTAAAATACCGGGATCTGCTTGATCCAGAAATCAGAGTATCATTAAAGCTTATTCCTCAGCTTTGGGATGATGCCTATGAACTCATCGACTCTCACAGCTTTGGGCTAGACGCGTATAAATACTGGCATCCCAGTTATATGGGGGCTTTGGGCTATGCCTGGTTGAGCAGTGAAACATTAAGAGAAGCTTTTAAGCGGATGCAACGCTTTATCAGCATCATCAGCGATAGCGGTGAAATTATAATTGAAGAAAATGCATCACATTTCAAAGTCAGCTTTAATTATCAACAACTGGGTTATAATCCCGCTCGCTCAGATAATGCAATGTCGATAGTCTTGCACATGTGCAGAATAAATTATCAGGACAGCTTGCACCCGAGCCTCGTCACTTTTAGCCACCCTGAGCCGGATGATATCGGTGACTATTATGCTTATTTTCAATCTAAACTTAGCTTTTCAGAAGTTTATGACAGTCTAACTTTTCCGCTTGAAGTCATTGATAGCCGACTGCCTGGGGCAAATAAACAACTCGCCCAATTGAATGATCAGGTCATGCGCCAATACCTTAAATCACTTGAAAGCAAAGTAAAAAAATCTCCTGCCAATAAGAAATTATTGAATGATGCCCTCATTGATAAAATCAACACCATTATTGTAAAAAAAATGCCCTCGGGTTTGGTAACAGGGCAGATTGTGGCCAAGGATATAGGCATGAGCTATCGCAGTTTACAAAGAAAGCTTGCCGAGTCGAATACAACATTTAAGGATCTATTTGAGCAAAGTCGCCATGAGTTGGCAGAAGAATACATATTGGATGATCATTTAAGTATGACTGAAATTACTTTTATGCTGGGCTTTTCTGAATTAAGTTCGTTTTCCCGCGCTTATAGACGCTGGACGGGCGTTAGTCCGCGCAGCGCTGAAATACACTATTAAAGCAATAAGAGAAAAGCTCAGGGTGAAAATTTAGCGTTTAAACGTAAACATTGACAGGTAATGTTGTAGGTCTGTCATTAGTAGGCGCATTTCCAGAACCTGCGCTTAGATTTTCATATAAGGCAACACCCAAGGCTCTTTTTTGCACTGTTTGTAAGCCATTATTCACTGCTGCTGCATCAAAGGTATAAACATTACTATTATCACTACTATAAGTATCGCTGTATATACTACTGGAGTCACTACTGGAATCACTGCCCGTTGTATAAGAAGGCGCATTTTCTGATGCTTTCGTATAAGTCTCAACGGCTTGCTTTTGTAGGCTTTGTGAATAGAGTGCCACGCCGGTTTCCCGGGCTGAATCTCTTATCTGTTGGTTAGAGGCTTGCAATTGCTCAACATCAACAGGCTTTCCTGTCTGTTTAGCATCTACCACCTGAGTCACGGTATTACGACGGGTAGCACCTTGTACTAGATTAAGGTAATCAGAACTTGTTCCGCTTATAGCATTCATTTCTTAGCACTCCCGTTTCTTGATAGCGTTTTAACTTAACCACTTGTATGCCTTGTACTATATCGTAAACAACAATTAATTACTTGTCTTTATGTGCCAAAATATTGACTGAACGCGCCATTTTATCAATAACACTACAAAACCGGTGACATTAAATAAAATAATCGGCTCACCAGTTTAAACCAAAGCGGGCGTTGTGAAAAATTCTCTATACTATCAAGATAGCAGTGTTTGAAGTCATATTCCAACATTTCAGCCACTTGTTGCGCAAATTTTCTATCTGCAATATAGGCTACTATTTCAAAATTCAAATGGATCGAGCGATTATCCAAATTAACTGTGCCCACTCCGGCCAATTCATTGTCCACTAAGATCACTTTTTGGTGGGTAAAGCCCTTGGTATAACGGAATATTTTAATGTCATAGCCCTGTAACTCACGATAATAGGCAAAGGAAGTGAGATAGATAAAATAATGATCGTATTTTTCCGGCAATATGATGCGCACATCGACGCCCCTCAGTGCAGCATTTTTTAGGGCATTAATTACCTCGGGATCGGGTACAAAATAAGGGGTTGTCAACCATAATCGTTCATTGGCCTGATTGATCAAAGCACATAAAAACACTTGATTACCCATAAAGCTCCGCCATTTTTAGGAGCTTTCCATTCATAGGTGGCGTTTTCATCGCCACGCATAAAAACCTTGGCATCATGTCTTTTTAAGTTAAAGCGTCTATTAAACCGATAACAAAATTCAGCAAGATACCGAGGTAAATGTTTTGAGTTAATGGAATGATAGCTTCCCTTCATAGAGTTTTTAATATTACCTATCATAGTGTTAACCCAGATAAACTCAATTTTATCAACACTTGCCGCACCACCACCCGTGACGATTGGAACATGCTTACAGTCAGCTTCTTTAACCGCAGGAAAACAATTTAACCCATCTGAGTAAACAGTACTTCCAGGTGTTAAATGAGTTTGTGCCCATCGTTTTATTTCACTGGATTTAAACCCTTTAAGCACATTTAAATTCATTGCAATCGGGTGTCCATCTTCATTAGTAGAAACGGCTGCAACGAACGGTGTTTTATTTTCTGAACCACGACCTCTGGAGCCGCCTCTGTGCTCACCACCCCAGTAGGCATCATCAATTTGAATGATGCCTGATAAAGGTTTACTGTCATCACGTTCTTTCATAACCTGCATGATCTTTTGTTTCATACTCCAGGCTGTATTGTAGCTTACCTTAAGCTGTCTCTTTAATTCTAATGCTGAAACCGCTGTCTTCAATTGAGTCATAAGATGAATCGCTAAAACCACTTAGATAAAGGCAGTTTGGTACTATCAAATATTGTCCCACAGGTTGCTGATGTCTGATGATGACAATGGTGGCACTGATAAAGATGGCGATGTTCTAGAGTGCAATAAGTCTTATTGCCACACTCTGGGCAAACAAATCCATCAGGAAATTTCCATTTAAATAAGGCTTGTCGGCACTGTTTGTCAGTGCCATAATCATTAAAAAGCTCAAATAAACTATAACCTTCTTGAAACTGAATTTTATTTTTTGACATCATTCTACTCCACACATAATCTATACTTTAATTATAGTATAATTATAGTATAATTATAGTATAATTATCGAAATATGGCGGAGCTTTGTGGGTAATCAAGTAAAAACAAGGAACACACGGGCAGACTATCCGCGGGACCAGTGTCAAGTACCATAATATTTTGTTCGCCGGGACACTTATCGGGAGCTTCTATTGTCCAATTTAATTCTGGCACAGTGCCTACGCTCCAGTACCAGTCTTTTACAAACACCCCTTGTGTTGCCTGAACTGAAGGCCCTTCAAGCATGACATGGGTGTCTCGCCAATAGCCCATCGCTAGATCTTCACCCAAGTATTCCAGCCCCAGATTCAAGCCCCCAACAAAGGCTTTTAGACCATCGACGATAAGAATTTTACGGTGATTTCGAAAATTAATATGTAAGTACTTACCAACCCCTTCACGTTGATTAAATGAGGAAACATGTGCCCCTGCGTCTCGCAATTCTTGTAGATATCGCCTCGAAAGGCTATACGAGCCTAGGTTGTCATATAAAAAATAAACCCGCACTCCCTGCTGCATTTTTTCGGTCAATAAGCGGCGAAAAGCTTCCCCGACATGATCATTTTTAATGATATAAAATTGTAATAAAACATAGTCCTGAGCCTCTGTAATGGACTTGAACATCGCTTTGTAGGTACTTTCACCATTGATCAGCAATTGTGCTCTATTATGCGATGTAAATGGTAGATGGTGTAAATTAGCCACTGTTCGCGTCACACTTTGCAAGTTTTCAATATCATGAGCATGATATTGCTCAAAGGCGATTCTAGCCGTTTCAATATCGTCTAAACTTGCCTGTCGAAAGCTATCCTTATAACCATGAAAGCGTTTATTGCCAAACACCCAATACAAGGGCAATATCAATATAGGGATTATAATTAAACTAATCGCCCAAGCGATGGCTGCCTGTGATGTACGGGTATTCAGTACTGCATGAAAAGCATAGTAAATAGCCACTATTTCTAGCAAAAAGTACAATATGCCAAATAAATAAAGCGATTCTGTTAGTAAACCTATGTCTGGCATTATCAACTTGTTCCTTTTGTTTCGTTGCTATTTCAATGTTCTTCAGGGCTTGCTTTCTTGCTATAATTGCTACGGTTCAACATAAGAAAGGGGTTTTTTCATTGACTGCCAAGCAAAATTCTCAGCAAATAACCGGTCTCATTTTAGCCGGTGGCCGTTCCAGCCGAATGGATGGCAATGATAAGGGGCTACTCAAGCTTGGCAATAGCACCATGATTGAGCATGTTCTTAAACGTCTTGAAACACAAGTATCAACGCTTTTAATCAGTGCCAATCGCCACCTTGAACGCTATCAGCAATTTAATTATCCGGTGCTGGTAGACGATTATGATGATTATCGTGGTCCTTTGGCTGGCATGGCAAGAGGCCTGGCTCATAGCAAGAGTGATTACTTACTTACTGTACCCTGCGATGGCCCCTTATTACCCTTGGATTTAGCACAAAGAATGTCGCAGTTTGCCTATCAACAACAAGCACCGGCGGTATTGGCCTTTGATGGTCAATACCGCCAGCCCACTTATAATCTGATCCATAAGGACTTACTAGCCGCACTGAGTCTATCACTGGAAAACAATGAACATAAATTGGGTAAATGGTTAATGGACAATGGCGCTATTACTGTGGATTTTTCCGATCAAGCGGCTGCCTTCCTCAACGTCAATACACCGGATGATTTAGAGTTGCTCAGTCAACAACTCCTTTTAGACTCGATAAGTTAATTGACTGCGATGTCGGAGTAAAATGTCATTTGACTCCCCCCTTATCCAAACAATTAATCCTCATCCAATACTTTCAACGCATTGCTGGCAATCATGTTAACTTTCTTATCCTTGCTGATAGCCAGAATTTGCTCAAAGGCTTCAATTGACTGCCCAATCAAGTCATCCATATAGGCCACCACAGCTACTGCTTCCTGCATTCCTTCTACCAATTGTTTAATTTCAACCGGCAAGCTCGGATCATTGAGTAATTCATCCGTGGCTTTTTCAAGATCAGTGTCACCCAGGCTGAGGCCATCTTCAGCCATTGCCTCTAATGCCATGCCTTCAGAAGATAAATCATAGCTAGCATCATAAAGCGGACTAGTGCTTTGTATCCGTTGCAATTCTTTATCTAAACCACCTTTGGCATTAAACACTTCATTCTCAAAAAAATCCTCAAGTATTTCATTGATGTCATCAATATCAAAATACTCTGGAGAAATTTCACCACCCAACCATTCCAATAAATCTTCCCGGTCTTCACTATTCTCAGTGTCAGCCAATTGTTCGAGAAGGTTTTGATAACCCCAGGGACCACCGCAATTTTCGGGTGGGCAGGCACGTTTACCCTTGATACAAACCACTGGCAATTGATTTTTTTGGTGCGGTAGAATTTTTTCTAAAATAATTTTGTGTTCCCAGCCATCACCAAAATCATATTCATAACGCATCCAGTCTTTTTCATTTTTCAGCACTTCATTGAGCAAGACCAAGGATTCGTCCATATTGTGATCATCACTCAGCCCCGATAACTCTATCTCTCCATAAATACCGTCATCTCTATCAATAAATTGATGCATGTGCTCATCATCCCAGCCCATACTAATTTGAATCGAATCGTGCAAAGCCGCCAGTGAAATGCGACTATCAACAATCAAACGTCGCCAAATAGGGGGTTTAATATGAGTCATCATCACTTTAATCTGATAATTTTGACGCAGATGTACTATATTGTTCTCTGATCCCATTCCATTTGTTCTCAATCATTAAAAACACCATTTTAACACTGAATAAGCCTCATCAAAAAGTCTATTCTATATCAAGACAATTATTTTACATTTCGGGTAGAATAATGGCTTCTTTTTACTCAATTGGCATTTAAGAACTCATTATGATTGTGACCGATATTTTTGACAAAGGCGGCATTATTGTCTGGATTTTAGCTGGCTATTCCTTCATTGCTCTCACTATCTTGTTTGAACGCAGCCTGCGTTTTTTATTAATGGGACGACCGGGGAACAATACCGAAGCCAATTTATTAACAGCCCTGCGAAACAAGCAACCTGAAACCATAATTAATGCTTTGAGCGGTCCAGAAGGACGCTTATTGCAAGGTATTTTACAGGCATCCAAGGAAGGTATTGAAGATTTAAACCGGGTCGCTACACGACTGGGCAGCCTGGAGCTCAATCAAATGGAAAAAGGCTTCCGTACCCTGTCTTTTCTAGGCAATACTGCACCATTATTAGGTCTCTTAGGCACCATCATCGGTATGATAAAGGCCTTTATGGTGATCGAACAAGCCGGTGGACAGGTCGATGCTCAAGCGCTTGCCGGTGGTATCTGGGAAGCCATGCTAACCACGGGCGTTGGGCTGGCAGTTGCCATTCCGGTATTACTGCTATTGCACGTTCTGGAATCAATGGCCGATAAGCGCGCCCATAGTATGCGTTATTATGCATCACTCGTATTGGAATATTTACCCCATTGCTCGGGCAACGAGGATACAGCGACTGCAACACATCACCGTCAGGGCGTAACTCATGCAGTTTGAAGGACGGCGACGTACCAGCCATATTCCTAATCTGACCCCTTTAATTGATATTGTGTTTCTGTTATTAGTATTTTTTATGCTGACCTCACACTTCGTGCGTGATGAAGTGCTTAATATTGACCTGCCCGAAGCAGAAAGTGGTGATGCACTGGATAAGCCACAGCAAATTGAGGTACTTATTACTGAAGCCGGTGAATACTCTATCAATAGTCAAATTGTCAGTCTGGAAGCTTTAGAAGCCATATTAATTGATGAAATTAAAGCTCAAAAAGAAAAAGTGGTACGTATCAGAGGTGATAAGCATGTAGATCTCGGTATTGCCATTGGTGCCTTTGATGCCGCCCGCCAGGCCGGTGCATCGGGTATTGACATTGTCACCGTTGAACAGTCGATTAGTCCCCCTGCCAGTATTAAGCCCTAAATGATGCACGCTGATTCATCCAATAGCCATTGGCTATCTTCCAATCATACTATTTGGTTTTTTGCCATTGCACTTTCCCTCAGCGCTCATGCGCTATTATTACTGCAAAGTAAGACGCTTTATCAGGCTGCCCCTGCGATGGTTATTCAAGAAACAATCACTCAGGTACGCTTTGCCAATAGTTCACCACCACCTGTAACCGTTATTGAAACTAAGCCCAAAGAAGTCCCTGTGGAAGCAGTCATTATTCCCCCCAAAACACCTGAACCTGAAGTAAAAATTAGCAAACCTGAACCGAAAATAGTTAAAAAAACACCACGGGTAAAAAAGAAAGCTAAAACCAAGAAAGTGAGTCCAAAGAAGCGCGTTGTAAAGCAGCCTAAAGTAAAAGTAACGCCGCAGAAAAAATCTACAACTAAAAAAACATCCAACAAGCCACCGGCTTCAACCTTAAATAATAAGCCTAAGATCAATCAGGCAGTGAAGGCTTCACCACTGGTATCACAATCCGATCAACGCTTGCTGGAACAAACACGAAAAAACTACCATGCATTACTCATGCGTCATATTGAAGTGCAAAAACATTATCCTCGTATTGCTCGAAAGCGTAAAATTGAAGGTAAAATAATTGTCAGCTTTACTTTATTGGCCAATGGCAAGATTAAAAATTTACTTATCAATGGTCAGCGCAGCATTCTTAATAAGGCCTCTAAAAACGCCGTCATGAGCGCCCTGCCTATGCCTAAACCACCCCATGATTTAACGATGCCCATGGAAATTAAGTTTGCTATGAATTATTTTTTGAAATAGTCAACTTAAGCTGTCATTTATCAATAACTGAGCTTTCTTTTCTAGCAACTTTTGACTAAAGTTAATGGATATGAACTTTTTTCATGACTTAATGAGAGGTACACATGGCTAAGCAAGACAAAAAGAGTAAGAGTACTAAAAAAATAGCAAACTCACTATATGAAAAAGAACTGCTCAAATTGCAAAACGAATTAGTTAAGTTACAAGCTTGGGTAATTAAGGAAGGGCTTAAAGTGGTCGTTGTTTTTGAAGGCCGGGATGCTGCCGGAAAGGGTGGTGTCATCAAGCGTATGACCCAGCATTTAAGTCCTCGCATCTGCCGTGTGGCAGCCCTGCCCTCACCCACAGAAAGAGAAAAAAGCCAGTGGTATTTTCAACGCTATGTTTCACACTTACCAGCGAAAGGTGAAATAGTGCTCTTTGATCGCAGTTGGTACAATCGTGCCGGGGTTGAAAAGGTCATGGGCTTTTGTACCGATGATGAGTATCGTGAATTTCTCCGTTCCTGTCCGGAATTTGAACGTATGTTAGTACGCTCAGGTATTATTTTGATCAAATACTGGTTTTCAGTCTCTGATGATGAACAGGACAAACGTTTTCACAGCCGTTTGGTCGAACCCTTAAAGCGCTGGAAACTCAGCCCGATGGATCTGGAGTCACGCTCTCGCTGGGCAGAATATTCACGCGCCAAGGATGATATGTTTGCCCATACCGATATCAAGCAAGCGCCTTGGTACGTAGTCAACTCTGACATAAAAAAACATGCGCGCTTAAACTGTATCGCGCATTTTCTCAGCCTGATCCCCTATGAGGATATCACCCCTGAACGCATTAAACTGCCCAAACTTGAGCGTTCGATAGGTTATATCAGACCACCGATCACCGATCAAACATTTGTGCCTGAGCTTTACCCGAAACTTTAGCTCTATCCAAAAATTAATTTTTCCAAAAAAAAGCACCGAACAGTTACCTGTTCAGTGCTTTTTTTAGGTAAAAACTTTAATTCAAAGAATTAAGCTTTTAGCACTCTCCAGTCATCATGGCCAGAAGTACCTGATACTTCATGAGTCCAGGTGATTTTACGATAAGTAAAAGCCACTGTTTCTAAGTGAGTGAAATGTGCTTGACCAGGATCCTGACAATTAGGCATAGTGGCCTGAATGTCTACGATAATGGCATCTTCAAGTTCAATTGAAAAATAATGCTCTTGAGTACCGGTAGCAGATGTTCTGTACCAGTCAATTTTACACTTGCTCATACGCTCACCACTTGTCAGTGCTGCATATAATAAAGGTGAAGACTTATCAAAAACTTTAGTAATTTCTACTGGACCATGAACACGTTGACCTGAAGGCTGACCGCTTTGTGGGTCACGTGGTAGTGTCACGTTGTGATCAAATGCTTCAACCAGAATTTGATCTTCATGACCTTCCTGATAAACATTACCGACAGACTCTTCAGTGAAAGTACCTGCAGTGATTAAACCTTGAAGTTCACCTTCGATTGTCATATACGCGGGAGTTGGCATAGTTTATATCCTTATAATAATATTGGTGCCTATAATAGGCTCTTAAAAATAACTCTCCTTAGTTAAAGCAAGCATGATGCCAACTTTTTTATTACCTTTATTATCAATCGTTTAACATTTTTAACCTGTCTCATCTTTTTTAATATTGTTTTTTTAAGCTTGTTTTGAGCAAGAACTTGCTCAATAAAAAAGAGGCTTTGGTAAATTATTGCTCTATGGCTGATTGTTTTTTAATCATAATAAAAACGATACCAATAGCGTCCCACAATTTCATGCATGGCCAGAAAATTTTTCCACAGGGAGTAACTATGGGGGAAAAAAGTACCAAATTCATAGTCACTTGTTTGCGAATAAAAACTCATGGGGGCGGGAATAACACGATTATTTTGCTTGCTAAACACTTCTAGCGCACGCTTCATGTGAAAGGCATTGGTCACTAGATAATAACGCTGATAATGTTGTTGCTGCATAATCGCATTGCTGTATTGGGCATTCTCAAAGGTATTTTGACTGCGATTTTCTACCCAGATTGTGACTGTAATTTCATATTCATTGCGCAAAACTTTTTTCATCAATTCGGCTTCAGTCACCCCCTCTTCATCAATACCCCCTGTGACAATCATGGGCAGGCCGGTCTTTTTTTGTAACCAAGCGGCATAGCGTAAGCGCCCATTAGTAAAGTAAGCGATATCCGGCCCATGATATTCATTAGCATGAGCAGTGATACCACCGGCTAATAATATAATCACATCAGCCTGTGAATTTTTTATTTGTGTTTCGCTCAGAGCAGGACTATTTTCTAATTGTGCAAATAAGATATCAGTGGTAAAAGGGATACTTAATAAATAAATGACCACTATTTGTAACATTAAGACCCACTTCATTACTCTAAGACTTTTAACTAAGAAAATACTCAGCAGTAAAAAAGTAATAAATAATCCCGGTGGCACTAAAAATATTGAAAAAATTTGCCTTAGAATTTCACTCACTCCATTTTCCTTTTATCTTTTTAGCTGTTCAATGTATTGTAGCGTAGCGATAGAGTATCCTGTATGATTATCGAATCTAAATTCATAGCCTACATTGCATTTTAAACAGGATTCACTTTGGCCGTTAAACATAATAACACTTTCGAGCTTTATCTCTGCGAAAAACCCTCTCAGGGGCGTGATATAGCCAAGGCATTAGGCGCAAATCAGAGAAATGACGGCTATTTACAGGGCAATGGCTTATTAGTCACTTGGTGTATTGGCCATTTGTTGGAAATGATACCCCCTGATGGCTATGATAGCCGCTATAAACGCTGGTCAATCAATGATCTCCCCATTCTGCCCCAGCAATGGCAATTAGCGGCTAAAAAATCCACCCGGAAGCAGTTAAACGTCATTAAAAAGCTCTTAAAACAATGTCATAGCGTGGTTATCGCAACCGATGCGGATAGAGAGGGTGAAACCATTGCCCGTGAAGTATTGGATTTTCATCATTTTCAAGGCAGTACACGGCGCCTCTGGTTGTCCGCATTGGATCCCATCAGTATTCAACGCGCTTTAAAAACTATTCGCAATAGCGAAGAGACCTTACCACTCTATCATTCTGGACTTGCCCGAGGCCGTGCTGACTGGCTCATTGGCATGAATCTTACCCGTGCTTATACCCTTTTGGGCAATGATCGCCAAGTGCGCTCAGTCGGTCGGGTGCAAACACCGACCTTAGCCTTAATTGTGCAACGTGATCGCGCCATTGCCCACTTTAAGCCCGAAGCTTATTATGAAGTGCTGGCCTTTTTTGAAACTCAGCCCGGCAATAGGCAAAGTTTGTTAGAGACAAAATGGCAAATACCCAGAACCAATAAAGCCCAGGATAAACAACATTGTTTTGATCAACAACAGGCTCAGGCTGTGGTCGATCGTTGCCAGCAACAATTTGGTCAGGTGATGACTGCCAGCACCCAAAGAAAAAAACAGCCTGCCCCTTTGTTATACAACTTATCAGCCTTGCAACAGGAAGCCTCACGACGTTGGGGCTATGGTGCTCAGGAAGTCCTCAATATTGCCCAGGCCTTGTATGAAACATACAAGCTCACCTCTTATCCCAGAAGTGATAGTGAATACCTGCCTATGAGCCAATTCAACGATGTCGGGGTGATTTTATCGGCCCTGGGTCACAATGATCCCAGCCTGCTTGACTTGCTCAAGCAGGCTAATCAAAAACAACGTTCACGGGTCTGGAATGATAAAAAAATCACCGCTCACCATGCGATTATTCCCACTCAGAACAACAAGGGCTATCAGCGTTTAAATGCTAAAGAACGCAATGTTTATGATTTGATTCGACGGCGCTATATTGCCCAGTTTTTTCCGGACTATGAATATGATCAGAGTATTATTATGGTGGCCATTGCTGAGGACAAATTTAAGGCCAGTGGCCGAATCCCCCGTGTTCAAGGTTGGAAATTGGTACTCACACAAACAACCAATCGGACTAATAATGATGAAAAAGAACTCCCTGCCGTTGAAAAAGGTCAGGCCTTATTATGTGATCACCTCAACATAGAAAATAAATTAACCAAGCCACCCAAGCATTTTACTGAGGGCACTTTAATCAAAGCGATGGAGACTATTGGTTCTGAAGTCACGGATAAAGTGATGAAAAAAATTCTCCGTGAAACTGCTGGGCTAGGTACACAGGCAACTCGAGCTAATATTATTCAAACCTTATTTCAGCGCAAGTTTATTCGTAGCGAAAAGAAATTACTCAAGGCCACTGAATTAGGTTTTTCTTTGTGTGATGCTGTCCCTGAAACCATTAAAGACCCGCTACTTACCGCACAATGGGAGCAACAATTGGATGACATTGCCCATAATAAGGGTCAAACTATCGATGGATTTTTACAGCAGCAAAAAAATCTATTAAATAGTATCATTCAACAAATAAAACAGCCTGTCCCTGCTAAAAAAACAAGTAATAGTCACTATAAAGCAGGCGATGCTTGCCCTGAGTGTCAACAGCCATTAGAAATTCGTCAGGCGGTTAAGGGAAAAAAGATAGGTCAGGATTATATTGGCTGTAGTCACTTCCCAGAGTGCCGTTTTTATTCATGGTTATAAAATATGAGGCAGGTCAAACTTATTGTTACACTTCGGCGGTAGGATGTGGTGAGTGCAACGAACCGCATCAAAGGTTTCTAGCTTTAAGGCCATTGATGCGGTTCGTTCCTCACCACATCCTACCAGTGTAAAGATAAATTAATTTATTTGAGCTGCCCCTAAAATTTAAACACTTAAAATCACATAGTAATTAATCAATAAGGATTATTATCAATGACATTGGAAAACATTCTGGCGCTGTTAATCACCCTCACGGCATTATTCAGTTACCTCAATGCCCGTTGGTTAAAATTACCCAATACCATTGGTATCATGCTCAGCGCGTTGGCATTTTCCCTAGCCTTGATCGCATTGGCCAAACTAGGCTTTGTCGATATAGGCCATTACGCAAAATTGCTTATCTCGCAAATTGATTTTAATGAAACCCTGATGCATGGCATGTTAAGTTTTTTGTTATTTGCCGGTGCCTTACATGTCAATTTGGATGATTTAGCCAAACAAAAATATGTGATAGGCATTATGGCCACCCTGGGAGTCGTTATCTCCACGTTTTTAATTGGCACTCTCACCTGGTTTATTTTTGACTGGATGCAATTACCGGTCAGTTATCTCTATTGTCTGGTTTTTGGTGCATTAATTTCACCGACTGACCCCATTGCAGTGCTGGGCATTCTTAAAACTGCTGGCGCAAGCAAGAGTCTAGAAACCAAGATCACGGGGGAGTCCTTATTTAATGATGGCGTTGGTGTGGTGGTTTTTATTGTCTTATTAGGCCTTGCCACGGGCACAGAAGAGGTCAGTAGTTCATCCATTGCCTTATTATTTGTTGCAGAAACCGTTGGCGGCATTCTCTATGGCCTGCTCATTGGCTATATTGCCTATACAATGATTAAATCCTTGGATAATTATACCGTTGAGATCCTAATCACTCTGGCGCTGGTCATGGGCGGCTATGCCTTTGCTAGTCTCATTCACGTTTCCGGCCCCATTGCCATTGTAGTGGCTGGATTATTAATGGGCAATCATGGTCGTCGTTTGGCCATGTCAGATAAAACCCGTGAGCATATTGATACTTTTTGGGAGTTATTAGATGAAATCTTAAATGCGATTTTATTTGTCTTGATTGGCCTGGAAGTCTTGATTCTTAGTTTTGAGCAGAGTTATTTATTTGCGGCATTAATTTTAATTCCCTTTGTCTTATTATCACGCTTTATTGCGGTCGGCTTACCCGTGAAGCTATTGCATAATTTTCGGGAATTTTCTCCTCATGCCATTAAGATTATGACCTGGGGTGGTTTACGTGGGGGAATTTCGGTTGCTTTGGCATTATCACTACCAACAGGTTTTGAACGGGAGGTGATTCTAAGTATTACTTATGTAATTGTTATTTTTTCTATTGTTGTGCAGGGACTTACGATTGGACGACTGATTAGGCGTTCGAAAGGTAATTTTTAGGGGTTAAATCAGAAGGAGTCCAAGCACCGCCTGCCTCCTTCTTACCCACATCACATTTCTCACTGGGAGTGGAAAAGAAAAATCAAGAGTCAAAGCCTCTATGGTACAGTCAACACTCGTACCATATTCGTACCACCGGCTTCCTGACCTGGCCCCGCAGTTACCACAATAATATCCTGAGAGCGAATATAACCCAGACGTTTGCCTTCTTCTAAAGCAAATTCCAGTTTTTCATCATTGCTCGCCCCTTCTTTATAGAGGATGGAATGCACACCCCAGTTCATTGAGGAGCGAAGTACCACTGATTCTGAACCCGTTACTGCTAGAATCAGTGACTCTGGACGGTATTTAGAAATCTGCCGTGAGGTAAAGCCGGATTCGGTTAAACTAATGATGGCTGAGGCTTTGAGATGATTGGCCATAGTGATAGCGGCCTGACTCACCGCCTCTGTCACTATATTGCTACTATGTGGCTTAATTTTCTGTAAATAACCAAATTCTTTCAGTGAGGCTTCGGCGCGTATCGCCAGCGAGGCCATCATTCTAACTGACTCGACAGGGTATTTGCCCATCGCTGTTTCACCCGAGAGCATAATCGCCGAACTACCATCCAAGATAGCATTGGCGACATCACTGGCTTCAGCCCGTGTCGGCTTTGGATTGGTTTCCATAGAGGCCAACATTTCTGTGGCGGTGATCACTGGCTTGCCACTGGTGACTGTGGACTGAATAATGCGTTTTTGCATTGCAGGGACATCAGCCAAGGGTAGTTCAACACCTAAATCGCCACGAGCCACCATCGTACCATCAGCAACGGCAACAATGGCCTTGAGGTTTTCGATACCGGCTCGATTCTCAATCTTGGCGATAATGGGGATATCAACGCCCTTATCTCGCAAAATCGCCCGCATTTTTATGACATCTTCAGCATCTTGCACAAAAGAAGCGGCCACATATTCGACATTGTTTTCTGCCGCAAAGCTCAGTTCCCGGTAAATTTCTTCTTGGTTTTCGGGACTCACCGCACTCATTTCGAGCTGTGTATCAGGCAGGTTGACGCTTTTATTTTCGCGTAATAAGCCGCCATGAATGACCCGACAATGTACTTCACCACCATGGGTTTGAATTATTTCTTCAACTTCTAATTCAATCGCACCATCATTAAGAAAAATCAGTGTACCGACACTGACTTCATTGTGCAGATTGCTATAGTTGACTGAAACACCCTGTGCCGAGCCTTCTCTAGTATAGGAATACAGTATAAAGGTTTCTCCAGCAAGCAATTCAGCTCTCGCATCAGCTAATTTACCCGTGCGAATTTCAATGCCCTTGGTATCAGCCATAATAGCAATAGGACAGCCCATCTCTTTGGCAACCTGACGGATTAGATCGAGACGATTTTGTTGCACTTCATCAACGCCAAAGGACATATTTAAACGCGCGACATTCATGCCAGCTTCTATCATTTGTTTGATAATTTCTGGTGAATCGCTGGCGGGGCCAATAGTGGCAATAATTTTTGTCTTACGTGGAACGGCTTTGTTTGTCATAGTTGTTTGTTTCATCTATATAGGAGGAGAAAAATCTGCATATCAATAATATACCAAGCATTTTACCTCATTTTGCCTGTTTTATATTCATGTATACAAAAAAACCCCGACTAAATAGCTTAATCGGGGTTTAAATCTAAATAAATCCGTTGCAGTGCAGCAAAGATCATCAGAGTGCGACGGATATAAGGCTTTACAGATTATTTTACATATCACCAAAGCATACGTTGTCTCAGTATTGCGGTCATTTTTTCCACCTCAAGTGGCCTATGGAAGACATAGCCCTGCATTTTTTCACAGTGCTCAGCCAATAAAAAAGCCTGCTGCTCTGCGGTTTCAACACCCTCAGCAATAACCTCTAAGCTCAAACTTTTCGCCAGAGAGATAATCAGCCTGACAATGGCTTCATCTTCCTCATCACCGGGCAAATCCCGCACAAAAGACTGATCGATTTTAAGTTCATCTAAGGGCAAGCGTTTAAGGTAAGACAAGGATGAATAACCGGTACCAAAATCATCAATCGAGATAGAAAATTTAAGTGCCTTAAGTTCCTTAAGTGTCTTAATCGCCAGCTCCGGATCGGTCATAATATAACTTTCTGTCACTTCAAAACGAATGTCTTGCGGTTGATACTGATAGGACTCCAAAGTAGCGACTATTTTTTGAATAAAATCAGCGTCCTGAATCTGTTTTACAGACAAATTAATTGAAATATGTGCATAGCTATAACCGGCTGCTCGCCATTGAAGATGTTGTTTAATCACCCTGTCAATCACCTGCCAGCCAATCTCTATAATCATGCCGGTTTCTTCGGCAATAGGAATGAATTCAGCGGGAGAAATTAAGCCCTTTGTCGGATGATGCCAACGCAGTAAGGCTTCCATGCCAACAATTTCTTTGCTTTGAGCATTGAATTGCGGTTGATAATAAACCTCAAACTCATTATTTTTAATAGCACTACGGAGATTTTTTTCCAAGGCGATACGGGCGATAGCCTGATCGGTCATTTGCTGCGTATAAAATTGATAATTATTACGTCCCTGTTCTTTGGCATGATACATTGCCGAATCAGAGTTTCTTAGTAAAATATCAGTTTCCTTGCCATCATCGGGATAAAGACTGATGCCGATACTGGCTGTCACATAAAGTTCATTTTCACCATACATGATTTTTTGGGCTAATACTTCAACCAGATCTTGTGCAATTTTCATCACCGAGGATAGGTGATGAATATTGGCTAAGATCAAGGTAAATTCATCGCCACCCAAGCGAGCAACCGTATCAACATTACGAATGGCATCCTTTAATCGTTGCGCCACTTCAATCAATACCTTATCACCTACATTGTGCCCTAAGGTATCATTAATTTCTTTGAAGCGATCTAGATCAATAAAAAGAATAGCAATTTTAGTTTGCTCTCTTTTCGCCAATTTAATTGCCTGATCCACCCGGTCAACAAACAACACACGATTGGGTAAGCCTGTTAGCGCATCATTTTCCGCCTGATAGGAAAGCAGTTCTTTTTGTTCCTTAAGTTGTTCATGAACCAAAATATGATCGGTAATATCATGCCCCAGCTCAATGATTGCCTCTACTTCACCCGCCTCATTAAAGAGTGGGCTCGCAGTAATTTCTATAAATAAAGTTTTTCCTTCATCCGATAGGTAATTATGTACTACTTTACTTTGCTTGCCAGTACTAAACACATCATTATGAGGACACTTATTAGCTTTTGAACGACAATTTTTTTCATGATGACGAGCAGTGTCATAGCACTTAATTTTTTCATCGTCTAATAAGGTGTAACCAGAATTATTTTGAGCCACTTTGTTCATCAATGTCACATTGTATTGCTTATCAATGACTGTGACCGCATTGGATACGCCGTCTAAAATACTTTGTAAAAAAGCCCCTTGTTCGATTAGTTCTCTATTTTTTAGAGAGACTTTTTCTTCCAAATGGACGTTAATTTCTTTAATTTTTTTTGTTAAATGCTGATTCGATAAATAGCGTAATACAACAATCAATAAGACAATTAAAAAAACAAAAATAGTGAGTAATTGATTGCGAGCATTATAAATATCATCGACATAAACCTTGTCCAAGGGCATAAACAAAATAAAATGCCCCATGGGTTTATGGTTTATATCAGGTATGTCAAAATAAGTAATTAACAGGTTGTTTGCGACATCAATAATATAATTATTCTCTGGTTGAATGTATGTTTCAACTTGATTTGTCTTTATGATGTTTAAATATTTTTCTTTAACATTACTATTGGTTACATAATAGTTTTGGATAAAAGTCCCTGTCGATGCCTTTGTTAATTGTGGCTTATAATGTTTATCCACTAAAAAAACCGCATCAATACCTTCTTTTTCTAACTTATCCGCAATTGAATTAAACTTGGCAATCACCTCAAAAATACCAATAAAGCCTTCTTCATCGTAGATAGGCACCATTGCTTTAAAGGTCAAATCAAATTTGCCCGTGCTGATCGATGTTAATATTTCTGGAGATTTCAAGACCGAAGCAATATCCAGTCTGTTGTTGGCAATTTTATCGCCCCTTTTATCTGTCCAACTACGATAAAAACTATCACCGTCTTTGGTAATAATTTGAAACCATAAATTTTCTTGATTACCCATAAAGCTCCGCCATTTTTAGGAGCTTTCCATTCATAGGTGGCGTTTTCATCGCCACGCATAAAAACCTTGGCATCATGTCTTTTAAGTTAAAGCGTCTATTAAACCGATAACAAAATTCAGCAAGATACCGAGGTAAATGTTTTGAGTTAATGGAATGATAGCTTCCCTTCATAGAGTTTTTAATATTACCTATCATAGTGTTAACCCAGATAAACTCAATTTTATCAACACTTGCCGCACCACCACCCGTGACGATTGGAACATGCTTACAGTCAGCTTCTTTAACCGCAGGAAAACAATTTAACCCATCTGAGTAAACAGTACTTCCAGGTGTTAAATGAGTTTGTGCCCATCGTTTTATTTCACTGGATTTAAACCCTTTAAGCACATTTAAATTCATTGCAATCGGGTGTCCATCTTCATTAGTAGAAACGGCTGCAACGAACGGTGTTTTATTTTCTGAACCACGACCTCTGGAGCCGCCTCTGTGCTCACCACCCCAGTAGGCATCATCAATTTGAATGATGCCTGATAAAGGTTTACTGTCATCACGTTCTTTCATAACCTGCATGATCTTTTGTTTCATACTCCAGGCTGTATTGTAGCTTACCTTAAGCTGTCTCTTTAATTCTAATGCTGAAACCGCTGTCTTCAATTGAGTCATAAGATGAATCGCTAAAAACCACTTAGATAAAGGCAGTTTGGTACTATCAAATATTGTCCCACAGGTTGCTGATGTCTGATGATGACAATGGTGGCACTGATAAAGATGGCGATGTTCTAGAGTGCAATAAGTCTTATTGCCACACTCTGGGCAAACAAATCCATCAGGAAATTTCCATTTAAATAAGGCTTGTCGGCACTGTTTGTCAGTGCCATAATCATTAAAAAGCTCAAATAAACTATAACCTTCTTGAAACTGAATTTTATTTTTTGACATCATTCTACTCCACACATAATCTATACTTTAATTATAGTATAATTATAGTATAATTATAGTATAATTATAGTATCAAGTAAATTTTTTAATGAGGTGTGCACTGAAAAGCGTTTTGTGAAGTGCGTAAAGTCGAGCATATTAGGATCGTGCCAATTCAATGATTCACGAATTTTTAAATCCCTGCTCATTGACAAAGCGATTAATAAAATCGCCTCTTTTTTTTCATCGATCAATAATTCTGTCTGCTCATAAATCTCATGGGAGGTTGAAGCATAGCGCTTTTGCAGTGAGGTATCAATACGGCTATAATAAAAAGCCATAGAAAAAATACTGATACATAGCAAAGCAATCAGTAATAACTGCCGGACATTGAGGCTTGATTTTAGTTTTATTGAATTAGTCAAATATTATTCACTTTTACAGCGGCATAAAAGCCTTATATATTAATGATTTATAACAAATCTATCCTTGATTGTTAAATAAAAAATCCACATCGTGATTTAATCATAAAATTGGGTTGTATTTCCTCCCTTATTCCATATACTTTAGTAATCATATACGCTTTTAGCAACTATTATGTGCAAGTAAATGCAAACTCATTCACAGTGTTGTTTTATTGCCTTCAGGATCAGTATTTGTTGATTTTTTTACGTCAATTTTTTATCCATTCTTTACTGACCATTAGCATGGTGAGTATCATCCTGATCCCTTTAAAATTACCGGCCGACAACACCAAGACGCACAATTCTCAAGCCCAGGAATATTTATTAAAAGCCGCTTTTTTATATAACTTCGCCCGCCTGATTGATTGGCCTGAAAACACCTTCAAGCACAACTCAGACCCTTTTCGCTTATGTTTAATAGGCAATGATCCATTTGGAGCAGCACTAGAATCTCTTCACAATAAAAAAGTGCGTGGACATCCACTGACCATACAACGCCATCTACGTCTCAATAACATCGATCAGTGCCAAATGCTTTTTATCAGTCGACAAGAAGAAGAACAAATTCCCACTATTTTAAAGACAATTAATCATGCCCCCACTCTCACCATCAGTGAAGTGCCTTTGTTTGCAGAAAAAAGTGGTCACATTCGTTTTTTCTTAAATAATAATAAACTCAGCCTCGAGGTGAATCTTAATGCGATAAATCAGTCTGGGCTCAAAATCAGTTCCCGCATATTATCACTGGCAAAAATTGTCTCTTCTGAGGAGACAACACAATGATACGCCTCACAAAGTTTTTAAAAAACCTCTCCATTAAAAATAAACTGATTATTACTATTATGGGTATTAGTAGTTTCATGCTTCTCTCAGCATTGAGTATTTTTATCACCAGTGAATTAATCACCTTGAAAAAAAATATGCATGATGATCTCTCTACACTTGCGGATTTAGTAGGCAAAAACACTTATGCAGCGATCATGTTCTACGATCAAAAAGCAGCCAATGAAAACTTAATGGCGCTTAACGCTAAGTCACATATTGTGAGCGCACATTTATTCACTGAAGAGGGTGAAATTTTTGCACAATACCATCGCAATCATCTTATAAACAATACTGAAAACATCTCCAAACATAAAATTCCGACAGCCATTATCAAGCTCTTAAAAAACAAGGCTGAGGGTGACTACATCACTAATAACCATATTTACATACTTAAAAAAGTTATCTTCAATGTCGATAAGACTCTGCTCGGATTTATCCATATTGAATCTGACCGGGATGTTTATTGGGGTCAAATCAAACAATATATTTATACCACGCTGATGATATTAGTAATTGCCTTATTCGCCACCTTAGTGTTCGCCTATCAGGCACAAAAAATATTTACCGCCCCCTTGTTACAACTGCTTAAATCTATGCAGCATGTCACTCTAGCGCATAAATATACAGCCACGATAAAAAATAATTACGATGATGAATTCGGCGAATTGATCGACGGTTATAATAGTATGCTCGCCCAACTAGAACAGCACAATCAGCTCAATACACATTATCAAATCAATCTCGAAAATCGGGTTGAAGAACGTACTCTGCAATTACGCAAAGCACGCGACGAAGCACTTTCTGCCAGCCGTTTGAAGAGTATTTTTCTGGCCAATATGTCACACGAAATCAGAACGCCGATGAATGCTATTTTAGGCTATACACAATTATTACAACAAAGTAACTTAGATGATGAGCAATTACGAAAACTGACCATTATCGATAAAAGTGGTAATCATTTATTATTATTAATCAATGATATTCTGGAATTATCCAAAATTGAAGCCGGTTCTCTGGAATTGACTAATAGTGACTTTGATCTACATGACTTAATTCTCAATGTAGAGAACATGTTTCAAATACGCTGTGATCAAAAAAACATTCATTGGCGGATGGAGTTTTTTTCACAGGAACCCATTCTAGTGAATGGTGATCAAGGCAAGCTGAGACAAATACTGATCAACCTTTTAAGCAATGCCTGTAAATTTACCGAGCAGGGTGAAGTACTGCTCAAGGTTAATGTGATTGCAGACAATCATTATCAATTCCTGGTCAAAGACACTGGCTCTGGCATTGAAGAAAAAGCTCTGGCACGTGTTTTTGATGCTTTTCATCAGGAAAAGCTTGGCTTACAAAAAGGCGGAACAGGTCTGGGATTAAATATCAGTCAACGCTATGTTGAATTAATGGGTGGTCAATTGCGTGTTGAATCCAGTCTGGGAGAAGGCGCTTGCTTCTACTTTGACATCAAACTAATACCTGCCAGTGAGCATTTTGTTCAACATGAAAACGAAGCAATCACACATTATATGATGCCTTCTAATAAATGCTTTAAAGCATTAATTGTGGAAGACAATAAAGAAAACACTGAATTACTTTTTAATATCTTATCACAATTGGGTTTCGACATAGCCTGTGCAGAAAATGGTCAACAGGGGCTCAACGCCATTGAAAACGACTTTCCGGATATTATTTTTATGGATATTCGTATGCCGGTGATGGATGGCATTGAAGCTATAGAAATTATTCGTCAGCAATATAGCTCTGCACAACTCAAATGTGTCGCAGTGACAGCATCGACCTTACAACATTCTTCTGAACATTTTTTACAGGCTGGATTTGATTTATTTATTTCTAAACCCTTTCGCTTTGATGAAATATGTTATGCCGTTAAGCACATGCTAGGTGTTGACTTGCAAATAAAATCTAACAGCACCAACAACACAGACAAGCAAGCATCCAACGAAGCATTAGATGCTTCTATTCCCGCTCAATTACAACTGGATCCCATACTAATCAAAGCATTAGTACAAGCAACTGAATACAGTCAACTTTCTGAATTAAAAAATCTATTAAAGCAATTGCAACAATACGGTGACGATGGTAAACACGTTGCCAAATATCTAAACAGACTCATCAATAGTGCTGATTTAGATGGTATTTTTCAATATGTCGAGGCTTTAGCTAATGAGCAATAAGATCCTTATCGTTGATGATACGGCAGAAAACATCACTTTATTAACAGAAATTCTACAATTAAAAGCGTACCAGATTTCTGCCGCTAAAGAGGGTGAGCGTGCCATTAAAATTGCCTGTCACATCCAACCTGATCTTATTTTGCTGGACATCATGATGCCTGGTATTGATGGCTTTGAAACCTGTAGACGCTTAAAAAATAATCCTTTGACTAAAGATATTCCGGTTATTTTCATTTCAGCTAAAACCGATGTTGATGATTTAGTGATGGGTTTTTCTGTGGGTGGCAAAGATTACATCAACAAACCTTTTCATGAGCAGGAAATTTACGCTCGTGTGGCCAATCAACTGCAAATACAAGCACTGAACAATCAACTTGCCTGTTCAGAAAAAGACCTGCGTAAATTACTTGAGGAACATCAGCAACAGTCAAAACAATTACAGCAAATTGTGGCACTGGTTATTGATGGCATCTTGGAGCTTGATTGCTATGGCAATATACAAACTGCCAACCCTGCCATTGCAAAATTGTTTGGTGTCAACGCTCAAGCCATTCATTCTTTAAACATTACCCAATTTTTTGCAGAACCATTTAAAACGCAGTACAACATTCTGTTTGAACATCATGCCAATCGCCCAGAACAAGTATTTACTCAGCAAACCAGTATAGAAATTATTGCCCGACAAACATCAGGACGTGAATTTCCAATTGAATTTTCATTAATGAAAATTCCCGCCAATGAGAATCGCTATCTTGCTGTCATCCATGATATTACCGCACATAAAAACAAAGAAGAAAAACTACGCCATCTTTCCTATATTGACTCTCTAACGAATCTATCTAATCGCAGACGTTTTGATGAGGAATATGAAAAAGCCTGGTTGCAAGGACAACGTAACAAAAGTCGGATTGCATTTATTATGATCGATATTGATTTTTTTAAACAATTTAATGACACCTATGGTCATCAGGAAGGAGATGTCTGCCTGCAAAAAATTGCTCAGGCACTAAAAAATGAAATTAAACGTCCCGGCGATATTGTCGCCCGAATTGGCGGAGAAGAGTTTGCTGTCATTTTGCCCGAAACATCAAGAGAAGGCGTTACTCAGGTCGCTGACCAACTAAGAAGTATCATTCAAGCGTTAAAGATACCTCATAAAACGTCCAAGCATCATATTGTCACCGTCAGTCTGGGCGTCGCCATTACCACTATTGGTGAAGAATGTTATTCTTCCAGTATGCTTTATCAAATGGCTGATAAAGCACTTTATCAAGCGAAACAAAATGGTAGAAATCAGTACTCATTTTTCTAGCAATTTAGAATTTATACAGTACTTCCGCATAAAAATTACGTTCTGCTAAAGGCAAGTCCTTAGGCACTGAAGCCCCGGTATGTTCGCGGGCATCTTCATCAAATAAATTGCGTACCGATGCAGTGAGTTCCCATTGGCTAAAACCGGTATAGCGTAAGGTGGTATCCGCCACCGTATAATCCGCCAGATTGCTACGCATATCTCCCATTGCACGCTCCCTATCCGCTATCCAATTTGCCTGAACATTCCAGTTCCAATGGGGGTGAAAGCGCCAGTCGGAACGAAGATAGGCATCCTGTCCTGGTTCTGATATCTGCCGAAACTTATTATCATCTGGATCGCGATAAGTGTAATTCCCCGAAAAGCTCAGATTTTTACTTGCCTGCCAACGCGCTTCCATTTCTATACCCATAATCTTATTTCTACCGGTATTTTGATATTGCCTGCGACTCTGGCCAACATCTTGAGCACTGATAAAATCAGTAATAACAAATTTAAATAAATTAACGCCTAATTCCAGCGCATGACTGACCTGATAAGACAAAGCCAATTCCAGAGTCTCTGACTCCTCCGGATCTAAACTTGAATTAGCCAAGGTGCGAGAGGTATCTGCATACAACTCTTGAAAAGAAGGGGCGCGAAATCCTTGGCCATACATGAGTTTAGTCGTCAGTTTCTCAGAGGTTTGCCAAATCAAAGCGACACGGGGATTCATGGTATCGCCAAAGTCAGAGTAATCATCATAGCGTGCTCCCATGGTCAACTCCCAATCCTCAGCGAAAGACCAGACATCCTGAATATAAACATGCTTGATTCTACGGGTTCGTTCTGGCGCAAAAGCATAAGGGGTATCTGAAATGTCAACTAAAGGGCCACCCGGTGGTAATGGCAGGCCATCAGATCCTGTACCAAAATTAACCTGTTGTTCAACATGGTATAAGTCCTGCCAATTATAACCCGCGCCAATACGTACTTGATGAGCATTAAAACCGGAATATAAGCCACTGGCTTCAAAGCTGGCCTGACGTTCTGAAGATTCCATTTGATTCAACTTGCCATTCGGGTAGCTTACGCTCGGTGGTGCTTCCTGAAAGCCATTACCTGAAGCATATTCTAAATCCTGATAATGTAGCTTGGCATCAAGCCCCCAGTTATCGCTGAAATTATCATTTTTATAGATCAAGTCCATATCAAAGCGCTCATCTTCAGCGCTCGTTATCGGATCTAAAAAACCTGCACCAGACATACCCGTTTCAAGATTATCGTGGCGCATATAGTTTGCCAGCAATTGCCAGTTTTTATTGGCCATGGAAAAGCGTAAATCTTTATTATCCCAGCCATATTGTGCTGTGCCTCGTGTACCCGCTTTATCTTGCTCAATAGTTGGATCATGTCCATCGGTGGTGGAAAACTCTGCGGTCATACCGAGGTCGAAACCATTCCATTCACCACCGGTTTGCATAAACGCTGAGCGAGTATCAAAACTGCCTGCACGAATACCTACTTGTGTATCGGTGATTTTTCCAGCCGTTTTAGTAATAATATTGATCACCCCGGCACTGGCATCAGCACCATATAGCGCAGAACCAGGGCCACGAATAACTTCAATGCGTTCAATAGCACTGACCGGAATGCCTTTCCAAAAAATACCAAAGGCCCACATGAGATCGCGGGTATCATTGCCATTGACCATCAGCAGGGTTTGAAAGCTGCCAGTACCACGCATGTGTACCAGCGGCCTAAAACCAAAGTTATTGCTATTGATATGGACACCAGGAACAGTTTCTAACACTTCGGTAATATTGCTTGCACCGGTTTTTCTTATTTCGTCAGCGGTGATAACGGTAACAGTTGCAGGGGCTTTAGCCAGTGATTGTTCAGTGCCGGAAGCAATGATAACTTTAACCTGAGTTAATTCTTCCCAGCTTAGAGCCAGTAGATCCTCATCGCTCATATTGGAATTGGAATTCGTATTGGAGTTGGCATAGGAATAGTTGAGCGGGGAAAAGACGCTGAGTAATAAACAGCAACTCCCGAAAAGCTTGACACTTTTTTTATTATTTTGATTGTTGATAATAGCTCACCCACATAAATCACTTCTAAAATCGTTTATAGAAATAATCAGTTAATACCACCGCTGACAAAAGCCTACTATTATCAGGGTTAATAGTAGCTTAGTATTTTTTCCATAAATTATTTTAAGAGTAGCAGAAGCGCTCTTAAATAACAGCATTTGAACCTATTATAACGATAAAACCTTTAGATTTCCTTAAGAGTTTAAAGGGTTCAATAAATCCATTAACTCTTGTTGGGAAAATTGCGGTCCTTTTTTTGCTATATTTTTTACTATAGTACCCTTATCGCCTGGTTTTTTCCCCTGAGCCTTTTCATCTTGATAGAGTCCGTCAGCCAATTTTTGCTTGGCATTTTGCATGGCTAGAATTTTTTCTTCCACGGTTTCTTCGGTCAGTAGTTTATACACAAATACCGGTTTATCCTGGCCTATTCGATAGGCTCTATCCGTTGCCTGGCGTTCCACTGCCGGATTCCACCAGGGATCATAATGAATTACCGTATCTGCTGCCGTCAGGTTCAAGCCAACACCACCTGCCTTGAGGCTGATTAAGAACACTTCCGCATCACCTTCCTGAAAATCCATGATCACATCATCACGATTACGGGTTTGTCCCGTCAATAGACTATAGCTGATATCGTGTTTTTTGAGTTCTTCTTCAATAAAGCCAAGCATTTTAACGAATTGCGAAAAGATAATGATTTTACGCCCTTCTTCAACCATTTCCGGCACCATTTCCATGAGCATATCCAGCTTGGCTGATTGCTGCACATCCTTGGCACTGCTCAGGGATAATAGCCGTGGATCACAACAGGTTTGACGAAGTTTTAATAAGGCATCAAGGATCATTATCTGACTGCGTGCCAGACCTTTTTTACTGATTTCTTCTCGTACTTTTTCATCCATGGCCAAACGCACGGTTTCATATAAATCCCGTTGCTTGCCGGTCAGAGGAATAGTACGGATCATCTCGGTTTTTTCTGGCAACTCGGTCGCGACCATTTCTTTGGTACGACGTAACATAAAGGGCTTAATGCGCTGATGCAATTGTTGTTGGCGATCAGCATCACCCTGCTTTTCTATCGGGGAGCGGAACAAGCGATTAAAGCGCTCCTGGGTGCCCAAAAATCCCGGCATCAAAAAGTGAAATAATGACCAGAGTTCACCCAGATGATTTTCCATCGGTGTACCCGTCATACAGAGGCGATGCTTGGCCTTGAGTTTAAAAATCACCTGCGATGTTTTAGAGCGGGCATTTTTAATATTTTGTGATTCATCTAAAATCACAAAGTTATATTTTTGTTCACTATGAAACTCTTTGTCTCGTAGCATCAAAGCATAAGTGGTCAGGATCACATCGCAATTTTCTATTTCTGAAAATAATGCCTTGCGTGATGGCCCATGTAGCAATAACACGTTTAACTCTGGCGTAAAACGTTTGGCTTCACGCTTCCAATTACCCATGAGACTTGTCGGTGCAATCACTAGGGATGGGAGTTCAGCTTTGTCATTGCCCTCTCTTTGCTTTTCATGCAGTAAATGCACCAAGGCTTGCACAGTTTTACCCAAGCCCATGTCATCAGCCAATATGCCGTTAAACTGGTATTCACGCATAAATTGTAACCAGTTTAATCCCTGTTGCTGATAGTCTCTGAGTTCTGTTTGCAAGCCTTCAGGCGGTTCAACATGCTCTATGCCCTTAAAGTTTTGAATTTTTTTACTCAAGGCCTGTAATTGTTCCGCCCCTTTCCATTTAAGCGCTGGATCATTGAGTAAGGCGCGTAATTGTAGCCCCTGATGCTTGCTGAACAATAAGTTACCGGAGTCATTTAAGGCATGGGTATCATACAACTCCACCAAGGTGTCAAAAATGCCCATAATTCGGGCTGAGGGCAGTTTCACCCAACGCGGATTATGTTCATCTGCGGCATTTTCTGTGACCGGCAAAATAATAAATTCGCGTAATAAAATCCGCTCACGCATTTGTGCCGGATCACTTTCCAGGGACAAAAGCTCCACCAAAGAGGGCAGTAAATTAATGGTTTGACCGTTTAATTCAATCCCCAAACTGATTTCAAACCATTCCTGATTATCCTGTTCTTCCAGTTCGCCATACCACTCATCCGCTTCTTCAATTTGCATATTGAAGCTTTCATCAAAGTGAAACTGCCAGCCTTGCGCCTGTAGTTCTGGTACGACATCATATTGAAAATCGTGCCAATGCCAGAGGCTTGCCGTAGCCGAATCAGCCATAATGGTTTGTTGCAATTGATTGAATTGTGTCAGTCCTAATGAAGCCGCTGAGACAAAGTGACTTTGTTGCAACTGAGTCAAACATTGCAGCTCAAATGCAGCATCACGATTGATCTGATATTGCTGACCCTCTTTAAGAAAACGATAGCTTGAGCTGGTTTTTTCTGGCTGTATCACATGACCGTCATAATTAAAACGTAAATTGAGCAGGTGGACACGCCGCCCCTCCAGCTCAATTGAATGCATAATAACATCGGCTATGGGCTTGCTATCAATAAATATTGTTTCATCACTGAGGCTCACCGGCATGGGTACATCATATTCCGGCCAGGCCTGAAGTAACTGCTCACTTACCTTTTTAGCCATCTCTTCCGGCACTGGCGGTGCATTAAGAATTTGTTCGATTTGTTGGTCGCTTAACTCACTATGTTGCGCCTGACCAATTTGATTGTGTTCACTATCCAGATAGAAGAAGTGTTTTAAATGAAACAACTCTACAGCCTTGGGAGTCACTTCTGCACTGATCTGGTATTGTTGTTGCTCGAGCATCTGAGTTTCTTGCCAGGACAATTTAAAGTCACGCACCGCACCGAATTGCAATGGCTGGTTTAATTCCTGAGTTTTCCAGAAACAACGTTGGGTGGATAATAATTTTTCCAGTGTTAATTCACCAATATCACCCTTGATGGCATAGACATTTTGCCGATAAAACAAGCCTCGCCCGGTCATGCTATAAAGTAATCCGGCTATTTCTACATCCAGTTCATTATGTTCAAAATTAATATGTAAGGAATAGCCATCAACCATGTCTTCCAAGCTTTGCGGACGACTTTTTCCATAACCGCCTTTTTTTAAGCGTCGCGCCACAATGGTGATGATTTCCATATCCTTGCCATCTTCGCTGGGATTTAATAGGTAAAGCAGGACATTGTTATAACCCGGATTAGCATCAGGGGCTGATTCGATAACATGGCTTGCATCCTGTTTTTGCGTCAGAGAAGTCAGCCATTGCTCAACCTGCTGTTCTGCCTGGTAGCTATCCATGCCTTCTAACTCACCGCGTTCATTAATTGACTCAGCATTGCTCTGAGCAAATTTAAACACCGTAGCCACCGCGTGCTTGCAGCGAAAACCGACAGGACAATCACATTCACCAATCACACTGGTATGATTTTGACCTATTTTTAGGGTCACAACGATATGATAGGCAAAGTCCATACTGCCAAACACATCGGCATGGATGGCAATATCCTGCCCTGTCAACGATTCTACCGAAGTGATCTCAACTCGATCACTTTCAAAATACTCGATACCACGATCCAACGTAGCCTGACTAAAGGAATTTTCTATTATTGCTTCCGAAATACCAACCTGAGCCAGTATTGCGATGTACTCTTCATTCATAAACAATCAACGCTTAATTATTATTTCGTATCGGGAAATTATTCTGATGTGCCCTGGGGTGCCAACTCTTTTCGCTCAGAGCCGGAATGTGCTTCCACTTGAGGTAGCTGCTTGCCGCCAAAAATATTATCAAAGCGCCAATTCATGAATTCGGGTGTCTGTATATAGGTTTTATTGACAATAAATTCCAGCACGTTTTTCAGACGATAGACATGAGCCACGGATTCAATTCGGATGATTTCATTGCCTCTTTCATCAAATGCAATCAGGGTTGGTGCATAGAATAAATTCAGTTGTTCTGCCCACTGTCGTGCTGTAATGCGCTGTCCATTGGGGGTAATGATAGGGGTATCGGAGTGCATATCCAGTTGTACGATTTCAAAATGCGACAGCAATTTTCGGGTTTCTTCAAACTCCAAAGGATCTGAATGTAGCACATCGCAGGCATGACAGTCCTGCTGTTCAAAAAACACCAGCAAGGGCTCTTGCGCTTTAAAGTGACTACGATCCAGTGCATACGGAGGCATCATAAAAAAGTCTTCATTGTTAAGCGCTGAGACTTCAAAGCGTGGTGGTGGGTTAGCCCTAAACATATAGTCACGCAATGACTCTTCTTTGTAATAGCCCTGCTCAACATATTCCATGGCAGCCCGAAATTTATACGGTGGATAAAAGCCTCTTAGCATGAGCGCTTTTTCACCTTTTTCATTGTAGAAAATCAGCGTCGGGGTAAAGTTGGCTCGTTCACGTAAGGCATATTCACGCTCAGTCATCACCTGCCCATCCGGTGTGGTTACTTCATTACTACCCCAAATATTGACCGCAATTACATCAAAGTTTTTTCGGGTATACATTTCTATGTCTTTACGGCCAAAATCTTGTTCCATTAGTGCCTGACAATAGGCACAGTGTTTCTGACCGAAATAAACAATAATACCCTTTTTACCGTTTTCTACGGCTTCAGTGATATCTTCGGGTAACACCATAAAGCTTTTTTTAAACCATTCCGGTGTTGCGACTTCGGGAATGACGGGTCTGTCATCAAAACCATTTTCCCATTCTTCATCCCAGTCATCAGCCGCCGTACCTGCGGCATAGAGAGCATGAGAAAACATAATTGCCAATAAAATAATTACAATTTTTTTCATTAATTTATCTGTCTTCATTGAACATAATTCATCACCAACGCTTAAACCATTAAGCAATCGTCCATTATAAAGCAATTTGTCCTCTAAGTGGCGCAATGATGAAAGAATTTTATCTCTTTATTAGGCGTTATTGCTATGCTTCGTGCCTCAATCACAGCCTACGGGCAAACTCAGAGATGGAGGGAAACACTATTCGAGGAAGTTAATGACTGGTATTAAACAGGGAGGGTGTAATTTCACTAATTTTTTTAGGTTTATTAGATGCTATTTTTTTAGCAGGGATTTCAACTAATCTTGGAGCATTCTATAGCAACTGGGCGTTTTCAAAATCAATACCATGTTTGGCATAGTTTTGTTTGCTTTTATTTTCATCGTACTCAAATAACAACATAGTATAAAATATATACCTATTTTAAACTTATTACAATGACTCTTGACTGCCAAGGAGAATAATCAACATACCGGATAAGGCCACTGCCACGCCAATAATATCCCATCGAGTGGGTTGTACGCCGTCAATCCACCACAGCCACATAATGGCAGTTGTTACATAAACACCACCATAGGCGGCATAGACTCGACCGGATTCGGTCGGGTGTAGACTCAATAGCCAGACAAACAGCATCAAACTGAGCCCAGCGGGGATCAGTAGCCAAATAGAACCGTTTTCCCGAAGCCAGAGATAGGGTAAATAACAGCCTATTATTTCTGCCAGTGCGGTTAGAAAAAACAGTAAAGTCGTTTGTAAAATAAGCATTGAGTTCTCGCTATCCATATTTAAATTCTTTAGCTTAAAAAATAACTGTAAATGCATCTCAACACAAGGCTTATTAATAATTCATTTTTTTCTTGACTTGGAGCTAACTCCAGATTGTAAACTCGATGCCATTATTGAGAGATTACTTGGATAAAAGCACATGAACGTCACCCATCACCTACAAAAAGTTCTAAAAAAAGAGCAACAAAAAGAACAAACTATCACCTGGCTTACCTTATTTACCACCACGGGCACATTGGTTTGTTGTGCTTTACCCATTATTTTTGTCACTTTGGGGCTTGGGGCAACTGTTGCCGCCATGACTTCAGCTTTTCCAATTTTAGTCACCATGAGCAAATATAAAATCTGGGTATTTGCTTTTTCTGGCTTCATGTTATTACTTTCCGGTTGGTCGATGTATCGTCCCGGACGACAATGCCCAACGGATAAAGCACTAGGCCAAGCCTGTAGTCGCGCTTATTTATGGAACAAGCGCATCTACTGGAGTTCTGTGTTCATCTGGTCTATTGGTGCTTTTGCTGCCTTTCTTGCCTTACCCTTACGTATCTGGCTGGGGGTATAACGATGTTAGCACTTGCCCGTATTGCCACTGAATACAGTAAAATAATCTTATTATTACTCTTGCTCATCACTTTGGGTTTTGCCTCACAATTACGACACCTGCAAATTGATGATGATATTTTAAATATGATCCCTACGGATCATCCAGCGCGCTTATTACAGGAAAATATCGAACAGCAATTTGGCCTACGTGATCTGGTTATTCTGGCAGTTGAAAATCCTCAGGGAGCATTTAATGTTGAATCACTCGCCCGAATTAAGTCACTTAGTGATTATTTACAATCCCTGCCCGAAATTATTGCCGAAGATGTCACGAGTCTAGCGACAACCGATAATATCGTTGCTCATAATGATGACTTATTAATTCGTCCGCCATTAAGCAAGCTCCCTCATAATGATACTCAAGCCAAAGCCGTTTTTCAGGAAATTAAAGACAATCCATTATTTCTTAATCGTCTGGTTTCTGCTGATGCGAAGGTCATTGCAATTTTTGCCCCCCTAGCAAAAAATACCACCCGCCGCTCAGTCTATGAACAAGTCAGTCAGCATCTTGCGCAATTAGCACCAGCCAAAAATGGCGACCAAATTCTGGTCTCCGGTAATGTGATGATTGAAGGTGCTCTGGGCTTTTCCATGCGCAGTGATTTACGCCGATTAGGGCCGGTGATTATAGTGGTTTTATTATTATTACTGAGCATCTATTTTAAACATTTCAAACTCGCCTTATTACCCATTCTGACGGGCATTATTTCTGTCATTTGGACTATGGGCTTGCTATCAATTCTGCAAATACCGGTTTATTTACCAACCACATTAATTCCTGTGATGCTATTGGTGATTGGTATTACCGATGAGGTGCATTTAATTGCGGTCTATAAAAATCTGGGACTGAATGAAGACCGCCATAAGAGTATTTTCAACGCCTTGAAAAAAATCATTCGTCCTATTGGCCTGACCTCTATGACCACGGGAGTCGGCTTTGTGGCATTAAGTTTCAGCCCTATTTTACCCTTAAAACATTTTGGCTTATTCACCGCCTTTGGCATTATGGTTGCCTATTTTCTTACCTTTAGCCTAACGCCTGCATTTTTAGCACTCATGCACCGCCCTAAAGCCTGGGCTCACTCCAATGCACTGCAGAAAAAATCCCTCATTATCTGGTTATGGTTGTCACAATTGTCTGCCAAAAACATTAGTATCAGTTTGATCTTTATCAGTTTCACGATTGCTTGGGGCGCATCAGGTATTCGTGTTGACGAAAATTGGGTTAATCGCTTTAAGTCCGGGACAATTTTATATGAATCCGATGCCCGACTTAATCAATCACTGGGTGGAACCAGCATGCTTTATGGCTATATTGTCAGCGACCAGGGTACGCTTAAAAAACCTTTCGTATTGCAAGGTATTGAGCAATTACAACAGGCTATCAGTCAGTTAGATAACATAGGCGTAACTTCTCAATAAGTCTGTGCAAAACTTGAAATAAAAACAAAAAAAGTCTTGACAGCATTTTAGAGGACAAAAATTGCATTTTCACTGCCCCATGTAATTTATCCCTATAAATGATCCTGTCGATCTGTCTCAGATCGAAATAGAATATTTTTGAATATTATCTTAACTGAGAGGGAGTTTGATCAACACAGGGCAAACTAAAGAGCCTTAAAAAGCCATGATACAATTGTTTTATTGAAAACAACCTGTATTGATTATAGTGAAAAAATTACCTCCAATTCCAGAGATACCTGAAGAAGAAAAAGACACCGGTAGTCCGATTACTCCTTGCTTTCATGGAGCAACAACAGGAAATCATTCAAAACCAACAGGTTGAAATCGATGCCCTTAAAACAGAAGTTGCTAAGCTTAAAAAGCTACCTCCAAAGCCTAAAATAAGAGCCAGTAAATTGCCAAAGGATGATGACAATGATAATCCGACAGGTCATTCAGGAAGCAAGAAAAACAACTCAGGAAATGGGACTAGTAAAAGTCGTAAACGAAAGAAGAAATTGGCTATTCATAAAACCACCGTTATCAAACCAGATAACCTGCCAGAACATTCACGTTTTTTAGGGTATCAGGATTATTTTGTTCAGGAGCTGCTGATTAAGCCTTTCAATACTCGTTATCGATTGGCTCGCTATAAAACACCCGATGGTGATACCTGTATAGGAAAATTGAGCTTTGATACACATATAGGACATTTTGGCCATACATTACAGAGTTATATCGTTTATCAATATTATCACCAGAGAGTGACTCAGCCATTGATAATACAACAATTAACAGAATTAGGTTTTGATATTTCAACGGGTCAGATCAATGAGATTTTAATCCATGACAAAGACCATTTTCATACTGAAAAAATACATTGCTAACTGCCGGTATCAACAATAGTACTTATATCCATGTTGATGATACGGGTAGTCGTCATGATGGAAAGAATGGTTATTGTACTCACGTTGGCAATGAAACCTTTGCCTGGTTTTCAAGTACTCGATATAAGAGCCGGATTAATTTTCTACAATTGTTACGAGGTGCTGCTGTTGATTATACGCTCAACGATGCAGCACTTGATTATATGAGAGCAGAAAAATTACCTCACAAGCCATTGAGCGTTATTGAACAAAGTCATCAGACTTGCTTTGATAATGAAGAAGCCTGGAAATACTATCTGCAGAACAATAGTATCATAACACAACGGCATGTTCGCATTGCCACAGAAGGCGCTTTACTGGGGGCATTAATTAACAGTGGCTTTCCAAGTGATTTGGTGATTGTGAGTGATGATGCAGGACAATTTGATATTTTGTTGCACGCATTATGTTGGATACATGCAGACAGAGTGTTTCAGCGGATACTACCACTCAATGAGCGACATGATAAAGAACTGAACTGGGTACATACTCAGATTTGGGAACTATTTTATGATCTCAAACAATATAAACTTGAGCCAGATGATCCGTTGAAGTCAGCGATTGCTGAACATTTTGATGAATTGTGCCGGACTAAAACAAGCTTTGAAACGTTGAATCAGGCACTGAAACGATTGGCAAGAAATAAAACAGAATTACTGCTGGTATTGGAACGGCCTGATATTCCTCTTCATAATAATTTGAGTGAAAATGATATTCGAGAATATGTTATTAAGCGTAAAATTAGTGGTAGTACACGCTCAAAGGATGGGCAACTTTGCAGAGATACCTTTGTCAGTTTAAAGAAAACTTGTTTGAAACAAGGAATTTCATTCTGGGATTTTATTAATGACCGGATCAGCAAGAGAAATTTGATCCCATATCTGCCTGAGTTGCTGAAAGGTAAAGTTTGTGCTGTTTAAATGCACAGACTTATTGAGAAGTTACACATAGGCAAGGTAACGTCCATTATTGATTTACTCAAGCGCAGCAATCGGGTATTAAACAATGATGATCCGCTAATGGAAATTTTGCCGGCATCAGAACAAGCCATCGCACAACAATTGTTACTACTTGAATCCAGTGGTGATCCTAATGATTTAGAAGTATGGATTGATAACCAACAGCAGCAAGCATTATTGTGGATACAAATTAAAGATCCCTATGCCTCCACAACCCGACAAATTTTACCTCAGCTAGAACAATTAGTTAAACAGTATATTCCTGAACTCAAGGTCTATTTTGGTGGCCCGGCACAAGTGAATGTCGCCATGGCTGATATGGTCGTCAGTAGTCAATTAAGTAGTTTAGGCCTCTCTTTTGTTGCTATTTTTCTAGTGCTAATGCTTATTTATCGCTCCCTCAGCTGGACATTTCTGGCAATGTTACCCTTAACCATCGCCCTTTTGAGTATCTTTGCCATACTGGCTATTACTGATCGCTACATTGATATACCGCTGGCAGTTCTGGCATCTATCAGTCTTGGCTTAGCAATTGATTATGCTATTTATGTGTTAGATCGTTATCGTCAGGCTCGCCTCGATGGTCAAGCACAAGCGGTACAACACAGTCTGTCTCAAAGTGGTTCTATTGTGCTTTTAAACAGCATCATTCTTGCCATTGGTTTCAGTATTCTAGTACTCTCACAGTTTGCCCCACTGACGGCCATTGGCTTATTAACCGCTGGAGTGCTACTTATCAGTGCTAGCATTTCATTGCTATTGCCGATTTTGGCATCGCATCTATCTCTTAAATAGCCCTTAAACAACCCTTTAAAAAGTGAACAATAAACTTATGCCCTATTCTCTGAGTTTTTACGGTTTTATATTGATCGGCCTACTTTCTGTCAAGGGGCATGAATTGCAGGCAATGGAACAAACATCTTCGCCCGATGCTTTGACCCTGATGCTAGCAGAAAAATTGCGTGATACGGGAAATAATGAACGCGCCGATATTAGCATGATACTCATTGATGCTAAAGGAGCACAACGAGAAAGAAAACTCATTCGCCTACGTGTGAGCGATGGTCGTGAACAAAAGATTCGACTGCAATTCCAATTTCCACCGGATCTACGTGATACAGCTTTATTGTTACATGATCATTCCGACCGTGATGATGATCGCTGGCTTTACCTACCCACCTTACGCAAAGCAAAACGTATCTCCGGCGCTCAGAAATACCGTCATTTTCTGGGTACTGATTTTACCTATGATGAACTCGGTGGCCGTGAACCTGAGGAAGATAAACATCAACTACTGGGTGAAGAAATACTGGATAACAAAGTGGTTTATAAAATAAAAAGTATACCCATAGAACAAGAAAATCCTTATCAGTATCGTCTTACCTGGTTAGAAAAAACAACATCCATTATTTTAAAAGAAGAATATTTTGATCGTCATGGTCGTTTAAAAAAACGTATGCTCGTTAATAATATTCAAAGCCTACAAGGTATTCCAACCATACTGGAACGAGAAATGCAGGACATACAACAGCAACATCGTACTGTTTTGAAATTTTCTCAAGTAAAATATAATACTGATATTAGCTCACGTTTTTTTCATTCACGCCAGCTTGATCGCCCCATTAAATAATGTGCTATCGTTTTAGCCATAGCTTTTATCATAGCTTAGTCTTAGTCTGCATTCTTTTAAACAGCAACCAAGTCCTCGCTGATAAACCACGCTGGCACTATACCTTATCAAATGATAGCGCTATTGCACTTGATGATGGCAAGACGCAAAAATTTCGCACCGTGTTTGCGCCTGAAGTGGCTTGGGATATTGTTGATGACTGGCGTTTTCGTACTCAGGCACGACTATTAAGTGATCCACAATTTGATGGTTGGAGTCATGAGTCATCGCTGCGCGAATTCACTCTGGACTGGGCAAATGATGATAGCCGTGTACGGCTAGGTTTACAGCAAGTCGTCTGGGGACAAGCATCTGGATTTCTCTCTAGCTTTGATGTCTTTCACCCACAGGATCAACGTGAATGGCTATTACCCGCCTTTGATTTTTTGCGTAGGCCTCTGTGGATGGCACAAGCACAGCAGTTTTTTGGCGATTGGATGCTTGAGGCGCTTTGGTCACCAGAGGACAAAGTCAATCGTAGTGCCAATCAGGGTGATATTTTTTATCTCGGAAGTAAACCAGCACCTATAGGCCAAGATATTATCGCCTACAAAAAAAAGCGTGATCATCAACGTTTGGCTCTACGTTTATCCACCAGTTTTGATAGCTTAGATCTCGCATTTATATATATGTCCGTACCGCAAAATAAAGCCATTATTAGTTATGAACCCGTCAGCCCCGGACAGTTAAAACAGGTCAAGCGCTATCAGCGCTATGACATATTGGGCTTGTCTCTTTCGCAACAATTAAATAATGCCATATTGCGCAGTGAGTTAAGCTATTATTCCAATATTGAAGTGCAAACAAGTAGTCTTTCAGGTGTCACTCAAAGTGATAAATTGAATTTTATCTTAGGTATGGATATGACTCTGCTCACGAATATGGATATTACTATTGAGGCTGGGCAGTATACCTTTTTGAATTATCAGGGCAACTTTATCGAACGCAAACACACCACTCGCGCTATGTTTCAGATCAGTAAAACGTTTCGCCACGATACTTTGATTCCTCGTCTGAGTATGGTCAGTGATTTACGCCAAGGCAATCTTTTATTTCGCCCCGCACTGCAATGGCGCGTGACCGATCAATTCATTGTCACTACAGGGCTGGACATTATCAGTGGTAATGGTCAACCGTTTCAAGCCTTAGGTGATACTGATCGAGGTTTTATTCAGCTTGAATTTCGGCAATAACTTATGAATTAGCAAAAATTTAAAATAAAGCTTGATCTGGAGTTGACTCCAGATAGTAATATGTAACTATGTTAAAGAAATAGCTCAGATAAATAATATTGGAGAATTAATCATGAAATCATTACTCATTAGCCTCAGCTTGCTTTTCTTCTTGGTGCTTTCGAGCCTTGCATCAGGCAAACAGGTCGTAAACATTGATATTAACGGCATGAGCTGTAAATTTTGTGCTTATAGTGTGCAAAAAAGTCTCAACACATTGCCTGGCGTTGAAAAGGCTGACGTGAATATCGATACGAATAAAGCCCAAGTGGTAATGGTTGATGGTCATGAAGCCGATATTGAATTGATCAAAAAGAAAATTATTGAATCCGGCTTTAGCCCTGCTAAAGTCACCCTAAGTAATAAAGATAACTAAACAAAGAGAAAAACGATGAATATTGAAATTTTCTCCTCTCCCGGTTGTGGTAAATGCGGCCATGCCAAAGTGGTATTAAGTGAACTAGCAAACGAAATTGGTGGTGATAAAATCAATTGGCGTGAGGTTAATATTCTCGAAGAGATTGATTATGCCGTTGAACTTGGCGTAATGACAACACCGTCAATTGCCATTGATGGTGAATTAATTTTCTTGATTACCCACAAAGCTCCGCCATATTTCGATAACTATACTATAATTATACTATAATTAAAGTATAGATTATGTGTGGAGTAGAATGATGTCAAAAAATAAAATTCAGTTTCAAGAAGGTTATAGTTTATTTGAGCTTTTTAATGATTATGGCACTGACAAACAGTGCCGACAAGCCTTATATTTAAATGGAAATTTCCTGATGGATTTGTTTGCCCAGAGTGTGGCAATAAGACTTATTGCACTCTAGAACATCGCCATCTTTATCAGTGCCACCATTGTCATCATCAGACATCAGCAACCTGTGGGACAATATTTGATAGTACCAAACTGCCTTTATCTAAGTGGTTTTTAGCGATTCATCTTATGACTCAATTGAAGACAGCGGTTTCAGCATTAGAATTAAAGAGACAGCTTAAGGTAAGCTACAATACAGCCTGGAGTATGAAACAAAAGATCATGCAGGTTATGAAAGAACGTGATGACAGTAAACCTTTATCAGGCATCATTCAAATTGATGATGCCTACTGGGGTGGTGAGCACAGAGGCGGCTCCAGAGGTCGTGGTTCAGAAAATAAAACACCGTTCGTTGCAGCCGTTTCTACTAATGAAGATGGACACCCGATTGCAATGAATTTAAATGTGCTTAAAGGGTTTAAATCCAGTGAAATAAAACGATGGGCACAAACTCATTTAACACCTGGAAGTACTGTTTACTCAGATGGGTTAAATTGTTTTCCTGCGGTTAAAGAAGCTGACTGTAAGCATGTTCCAATCGTCACGGGTGGTGGTGCGGCAAGTGTTGATAAAATTGAGTTTATCTGGGTTAACACTATGATAGGTAATATTAAAAACTCTATGAAGGGAAGCTATCATTCCATTAACTCAAAACATTTACCTCGGTATCTTGCTGAATTTTGTTATCGGTTTAATAGACGCTTTAACTTAAAAGACATGATGCCAAGGTTTTTATGCGTGGCGATGAAAACGCCACCTATGAATGGAAAGCTCCTAAAAATGGCGGAGCTTTATGGGTAATCAAGTTAATTTTTGCCGGCCTGCCCTCGGCGAAAAAACTACGTATCGAACTCGAACAACGACTTCAGGCTGAGAAAGCGGAGTAACTTATGATTACCTTATTATTATTAAGTGCAACACTATTAGGCTTACTGGCTTTTTTTGAACCTTGCACCATTGCCACCCATACTTTGTTTTCTGTGCGCGTTAACCAAGCCAATGATCGCCAGGCCTACTATGATTTATTTCTTGTTTGGCTCAGCCGCACACTCTTATTAATAGGTTTACTCACACTTGCTGTGATCTTAATCGAGCCCCCTCAATGGGGAATTTATACCCCCAGCATCATTTTATCTATCATGGCGATGGTCTATGTCATTTCACGTTTCACCTATATTCCCGTGCCCCATTTGGAGTTTTTCAAATTACTGCCCGGCGCTCAAAATTTACCCTTTTCGTTACAATTAGGCCTGACTCTACCCGCCTGTACTCTGCCCTTAGTCGTGGTCACCATGGGCATGGCTGTCACGGTTAATTCCATTGGCTTTGCTATCCTGTCTGGCTTTTTGTTTGCTACTTTATTTACCCTGCCCTTGTTCATTACCGCCTATAAAGGTGTCCATGACGAGACTAAACAATTACTCAATCAGGCCGCTAAAAGCAGCCCCTATCTAACGGCATTATTGTTACTTGGAACCGCCTTATATTTGTTAATGCCAAGCATGAACATCACTGCTGAAGCACTCAAGCAAACCTTGCAAACAGCCAGTTGGGCAGGTATCGGCCTGTCATTTATGGCGGGACTTGTCTTCAGTTTTAATCCCGTTTCTTTCGCCTCTGTGCCCGTTATGCTTGCTTATGTTACCAAGGCGCATGAACCTAAACGTGCGGTATTGATGGGAGGGGCATTTGTCTTTGGTATGCTAACGACTCATGTAGTGCTTGGTGTTGCAGCTGCGTTGGGTGGTGAATGGGTGCAAAGTATCATGGGTAGGCAATGGGGTTTATTATTAGGCCCTGTATTAATTATTATGGGATTGATGTGGTCTGGACTCATTAATATTCGCCTACCCTGGTTTGGTGTTAAGGGAAGAAAAGTCACGGGAATTTGGGGTGCTTTTTTATTGGCGATTCCATTTTCTGTTGCCGTTTGCCCCTTCTGTACACCCGCCTTATTGGTTACTCTAACCGCCAGTGCTGCAATAGGCTCAGTCAGCTTTGGCTTTGTTTTATTGTTGGCCTTTGCTCTGGGGCGCAGTATCCCCATTATTTTAGGCGCATGGAGTATGGGCTGGCTGGAATCCCTGCAAGTGTTGTCCCGACATCAAAAAATATTTGAAATCAGTGCCGGTGTTGTGTTAATTCTGGCTGGCTTCTATATGCTAAATGAGTATTTTTTACTGATTGAATATTAAGGTAAAAAAAATTACCCTTCAGCGCATTTGTAGGGTGGGTATGGCTTTATCTGCCCACCCTACTTTCAAATTTCCTGTTGACTGCGATTGTTTATCATGAGATTAGTTTGTCCTTTGCCAGGAATTTCAGGACGTGCTAAAAAAGGTTCTTTTCTTAAATCACGTAAACTTTTTGGCTTATTTGGATCTCCGATCCAAATAGGGTGCTTAGTAAAGTCGGCATTAACAATACTACGTGTCGCATCAAAGTCTTTAAAATCAATGCCTGCCAAGTCGGTCCAGGTATATATAAAATCAGATGAACTATAAAATCGATGGACTACTTTCTCAACATCTAGCTTAGAATGATGCTTTTTCTTCCATGAATCACTCTGCCAGACAAAAAATGGAATGGTATACATGGGTCCTGTCGGAGCAGCTTCATTACGCCCGGTAAAAAGCCGCTTTGAATTATCATAGACTTCTTCACCATGATCGGATAAATAAGCTAAAAAGCCATTATTGCCACTCTCTTTCAAAGTATTAATTAGGCCTGATAAAACTAAATCATTAAAGTGAATGGCATTATCATAAGCGTTATATTCTTCTACCTGACTTTCATTAAGCCACTTTGGCAAATCTTTATTACTTTGAAACACTGTTGAGTCTTCGGGATAACGATAACTATATTTTCTATGTGTTCCCAACAAATGAATCACTATAAATTTTTTTCTCTGGTCGTTTTTGTTGCTAAATTTAGGGTTTTCTAAAATCGCTTTAAAGGGTCTTAAAACCACATCATCATAGTGTGCCGAATTTTGATTTCTATCATTGTTTAAATAAATTTGCTCATCGGCCTGTTTAGAAAATGTTGTCAGCATGGTATTACGCTTGGTTTGTGTTTGCTGATTGGTTATCCAATAGGTTCTATAGCCCGCCTGTTTCATTAGGTTCATCAGTGTTGGCCGACTTAAATAGACATCTGGATTTTTTTCATCTGCAAAACTAAGCACCTGCTCTAAAGTTTCTATGGTATAGGGCCGAGGTGAAAAAACTTGATCAAATATAATTAAGTCATCTTTCATGGCATCAAGCTGCGGTGTTGTTGGGCGATGATAACCATATAAACTCATCCGCTGTCGATTAGTTGACTCACCTATCACTAACACCAGTGTATTCGATGTTTCATTGTTATTATCATGCAAGCCTTGCAGGGGTGGTAGTTTCTTATTGGCCAGCAAATTTTGTTCGATATCATGAAGTTGTTCTTTATATTTTATATAACCCGCAATCAAATGCCAGGGAGCTGCGGGTTCCATACGATTCATCTGTGCATGTAAAGCCTGTTTTAAAGTGCTATGCTTGACCAAGAGTCGATCATAAGTGGGCCATGCCACGATAGCGAGTATAGAGATGGTTAATGCCATTCGCATTGTTGCCTCAGAGTGAAGTGGTTTTATTTTTGTCCATAAAAAAACCGCCAATGCAGTATAAATAAAAAACCCTAAGACAATCCACCAACTAAAATACGATTCGAGGTATTCACTGCCTTCACTGATATTCGATTCAAATAAGATAAATAGCACACTTTGGGAAAAGTTTTGCCCATAAACGGCATAATAACCAATCAAAACTAATGATGTAGACCAGAGAATGATGCCAAAAATAGCAGACAAACTTTTCGTCTGCCGAGGAAAGAGTATTAATGGAATGAGCCATAAAAAGCTCATGTAGACGGTTTGGCGAAAGCCGTTAAAGCCTGACTGATGACTGAGATATAAAAATAGTTGATAAAACCCAGAAAAATAAAAGAAAAACAGATAGGCGAACCAAAAATGAGACCATGAAAAAGTAAACTGTTGGAATGATTTTTCTGTTGACAGCATAATAAACTCTTTTATCGTTGAGATAGCTGTCTAGACTAACAATTGAAGATTAAGATAGGCTTAAAATTGCTTTATGCAGAGGAAAGACCCTGTGAATTTACTTTAAATACGTTTACTTTTTCTCGTTCTCCAGAGCTTTGTCTGTAATAGTTTTACACAAGACTAACACTTTCATAATAATCTGCTTAAGCTCGTCATCCGCAGATTTTGAAAAATGTTCATTCTTTTTAGCATCTGTAAAAACTTCATCTAAAAAAGCAATATCATAAGCATCAAGTTTCTCACCATCATTTACTTTATTTTTTATATCCATTAACCTTGGTAAACGGTGTTTTTCAAATCGTTCTAATAATACTTCCAGAATAAGTTTGTCTTTCATTTTGTTTGGCATGTTCATCTCCTTTTAGCCATGTACTTCCAAATATCATAGCTATATTTTTTATTCAAACACATCTTTATACTGATCTCTGACAGAAAAGAATCTATCAACATTAGCAATAAATAAGCTCACCAGTTCTGGATCAAAATGCTTACCACTTTGTGATTTAATAAAATCAATAATTTTTTTATCCGGCCATGATTTTTTATAACAGCGATCCGATGCCAAAGCATCAAACACATCAACCACCGCAGTAATGCGACCAAAGATATGAATATCTTTGCCTTTTAAGCCTCTGGGATAACCACTGCCATCCCATTTTTCATGGTGTTCATGGGCAACGATTGCTGCCGCTTTAACTAAAGGTTTATTAGAAAACTTTAGCATATCATAGCCCTGAGTGGTATGTGTGTCCATCACCGCACGTTCTTCATCGGTTAGCTTGCCTGGCTTATTTAAAATGCTATCAGGTATCGCAATTTTGCCAATATCATGCATGGGCGAAACTTCTTTAAGCATTTCTGCTTCACTATTTTTTAGCCCATATTCCAAGGCCAATATACGCGAGAATTCGGCTACCCGTTTGACATGGTTGCCGGTTTCTTTAGAGCGGCTTTCGCCAATAGCGCCCATCGTTAGCACAACTTCACTTTGAGTTTCTTCTATTTCATGGTTGAGATTTTTTATTTCCGCGATACCTGCTTCAACCCTTTCTTCTAAATTTTCATTCAGATCCTTAAGTTGGTTTTGCGCAATCAAACGCGCATCAATCATTTCATTGGCCATATCAGCCATTTTTTTAAACTCGGTATAGGTGAATTTTTTTCCGTCTAAATGTTTATAGGAGGTTTTGGCCTGCTTAAAAAACAATAGAAACTTATCAAAGGACTGTGCTAATGAGCGAAAAATTAAAAGAATACTTAATAATAAAATACACCCAGTAATGACTATTATTATGGTACTGGTACGCTTACTTTGAACCAAACTTTCATCAAAATGCGGCGTAAGTTCTTGCTTCATGCGCGTTAAACTTTCCTCAATCATATCGGCAGCAAAATTTAATTCGGTATAGCGGGTCAATCGCTGCTCGGGTAATGCCATTGCCGTATTGTTGATATAACTATAGAAGCGGCGCTCATAATCCTTGATAAGCGGTTGCAAAATGGGTAAATCATCATTGTTGGCTTTGACCCGTTTGGCCAAAGAAATAAGACGTTGCAGGGTTTGTTGAAAGCTGGCTAAATATTTTTTATGCTGCGCTAAATAATGAGAATTTTGTTCTACGAAATATTTCTTTTCTGCATGACGTAATTGCAGAATATCCACGTTCATACTTAGAATTTCATTATTAGCCGTATTATAAAGTTCGATTTGTTTCAAATAAAACACTTGATTCAAATACAGTACCAACATACTTGCCAAGCTAATAATCAATACCAAAAACAGTCTCAACTTAACAGAATTCATTAAAAACCCTATCAATTTTGTCTTCAATTTGAATAAATAATGCCTGATGCTCAAAAGCGCTTAAAAACATGATGGCCGGGCTTACCAATCCGTGCTGTATTTTATCCATTTACTTATATCCTTGTTAGTGGCATTTGATACAACGCCACTATTGATAATAATGGATACAAGTTCAAAGATAAAGTGAATTTTTTCAACTATCTGCGTTTAGACCACCGTAGGGTGGGCATATAAAAAAATCTATTTACGGATGGGCACTCATTAACTTCAATTCAACAATCTTTGCAAATAAACTGGCTACCCTGCTCATAAATTTTGTCTATTGCAGACTTATAATTCTCTGCCACAATAATGCTTTCTGCCTTAGTCACTAACTTGTCATTCGCGGTTCTAATGGCAATGCGATTCGCGCTTTTACCCGTGAAAGGAAATGTCAGCTTGTACTTCTCATCAATATAGGAGAGATAATTATAATTGCCGGCAACAAAAAACTTTCTATGATCAGTCAATAAGCTCTGCCCGAAGGAATAGCTTTCCGGTGCTGAGAGCACACCAATTAAGGGTAAAATAGTGGCTGGGATATCCAGATGAGAAGTTAAATAATTGATTGATCTAGCTGGCTCACCTGGAATAGCCATGACCATTGGCACTCGAATTTGTTCTTCTGGAAAAACAGCATTATGGCCATGCCCCCAATGACCTTTTTCCATAAACTCTTCACCATGATCGCCGGTAATGATGACAATGGTATTGTTATCCAATTGCATCGCCTTAAGTGCTTCCAATAACCGCCCCACTTGGCTGTCTACATAATGCGAGGCATTAATATAACGGTTTTTTATCAAGCCAATATTATTGCGTAAATTTAATTTCGCATAATTCATTTCTTCAATATACTCTTTTCGAATAGCCGATGACTCAGGAAATTGATAGGGCGCGTGAGTTGCTTCAAAGAACATAAAACTAAAAAATGGCTTATTCACATCACGATTTTTAATCGCACTAATAATATCAGTAATATTCTGCTCATCTCGTCGCCATGTATCCGGATCTTCATTTAAGGCCTGCATATCTTCTTTTGGCACATTAACAAAAATCGTGTTATTTAACTCAGGATAAGTAAAACTTTGGCTGGTATTGATTTGCAATTGATAACCTTGTGCCATTAAAGCATCAAGAATAGGACTACTGATCCGTTGCTCTTCAAAGGTATACCAATACGGTGCATAGAGACCATAAAACATAGAAAAAAGCCCCATTCGGGTACGATTACCACCGCTATAATGTCTGTTGAAGCGTAGATTTTGTTCTGAATACGCCCATGTTTTAGGCATAATTTCCGGTGTTAGCATATCCCAACGCAGTGATTCAGCCACTAACCAGACAATATTAGGCTTATTTGTTTTTATAGAAGAGCCGGTTTTATAGGAGTCTGCTTTATACACCAGAGGGGTCGATGGATACTTAACTTTTCCATGAGACATTTTTCTAACTGATGAAGCCGGCTTAAAACCTGAACGCTTAAGAAATGAATTAAACGTCGTATTGAGATTTAAAGGAAAAGTGCTTGATGCGCTAACAATTTCAAATTCGCCTAAGGAAGCAAGCACACCATGTGACACCTCTTCTAGTGCAAAAAATAATAAAAACAACCAGAGCACACTACGTGCTTTAATTTTTATCTCAAAAAAACGTTTTTCCTTCACTATAATTTGTTGATGCAGAATATAAAAAAATCCCAGCATTGCACTGATAAAAAACACCACTTGAATCGTCATCGTTTGTATCGTCGCATTGGTCACACCCAACGATTCAATGCCACCCGGTGTCATGATTAAATTAATGACAAAACTGTCAATATGATAGCCATATAAGTTATATAAATAATAATCTGAATATAAAAATAATAGCGTCAGAATGCTGATCAACAAAATAGTGGCAAAAATAAATTTCAGTATCTTTTCATTGGAAGCATAACGGTGATATAAAAACAGCAATGTTTTTGCTATGAAAAAAGTCGGTAAGAGATAATAAAATGAATAGCTCAGCCAGACATACAAAGTAAAAAAATTGGTTGATACACTCGTACTGTCAATTTCAGCCATAAATTGAGCTGTCAATACTAATATAAGTAAATAAACAGCGATAAGAAAAACATTAATGAAGTAATTGTTATTATTTTTATTGGTCATTATTATCTAATTTGAATTTTGTTAAAGAACACATGGCATAGCATAAACTGCAATACTTAACACAAGCTTAAATTGTTGGTTCTTTTGCTAAAAAATAACGATAAAAGAATAAATTGATCATCCAACAAATAAATACTGTCGTTACATCATGGGATATAAAATGTGCTCCTCTCAATTGCTGAGAAAAACCAAAGATCAGCCCTGCACTAGCAACAACAAGCAATACTTTCCATGCCTGTTTAGGGAAATAATGATAAGCAAAAAAATACAATGAAAAAAAGGCATAAGCAGCACTGGCATGACCTGAAGGAAAACATTTGCCCCCGTTATCTGCTACAAACAAGCGATTCAGCCAGTCATAATAGGCAATATCACCACCCAATCCTGATATTGACCACGGACAATCTATTTGGGTGAGTGATTTTAACAACGTGATACTCAGCGTTGCCACTATGGTACTGATAACCAGATACTCGAGACCTTTATGATAGGCTTGAGCAAGCCTTATAGGACATCGTTTAAAGAATGATATTATATAAAGGAATGTTAACAATAGATAACCAGCAATAGCCAAGTATTTACCATAGTGATGAATGATGACCTCAGTATAAAAATTATCCTTTAAAAGCCAAGCGCCATTTTGCATATCATAAAAATATAATGATAGGCTATAATCCCATTGCAGTTGATAAATCATAAAGATTGCAACAATGTAAATTATAAGCGGCAAAAACAAGTGGCTCATAAAGAACGTATTTTTAACAGTGTTTTTAACAGTCATGCACACCTATAGCTGCAGACTTCCTATTACATACGTTAATGCTTGAGGCCTTGATTTTTTCATTATTCACAGACCAAGCATTCATTCTGTTTTTCAATAAATACGCTGCGGTTTGATAGTAGGCAATCGTTTTTTCCAACAAGGAAAAATTCTGTTCTGCTAATGCTTTATTACTTGGCTCAAGTAAGCTTGTTGTATATTGTACGGTTTGTTTTTTTGGCTTTAAAATACTCAGTATATCCTGTTGATAGAGACCTAAGTATTGATAATTACCAATCAATGCCAATGAGTTTTCTCTTCTTTCAGACAACATATCCTGACCAAAGAACCATGATTCATAATCCATGTTTAAGATGGCAAGAATTGTCGGTGCCACATCAATCTGTCCACCACGTTTTGCTATCATTTGAGCCTCTAAATGCTTAGGACTGTATATCCAAAGAGGAATTTGATATTTCTTAATGGGTAAATTTTCTCTACCAGCACTGCCGGCATTGTGATCCGCTAAAATAACAAACACCGTATCTTCAAACCAAGCCGATAAATAAAGGTGTTGATAAATGCGATAAATTAAGCTATTATTCTTGTAAAATCAACATTTAAGGGGATATCTAAATGGATAAAATATCTTCTGATATAAAACAACCAAGAATTCCAGTTGAAATTAACGATATTCAGGTTAATTTTTGCAAAAATCCATTGTGCCAAAATTATGGTGTTCCTGCCAGCACAGAAAGCCAAGTTAAACTCCATAAATCACAAAAAGACTGCTACAAATTATCAAGTGGTAGTCGAAAGCCAGTTACTAAACTGATTTGCAAGTCTTGTAATGAGTTATTCCCAGTTAAGAGCAATCAAGGAATTTGGGATGAATTACAGCGAATTGAAGAATATTTAAAAGAAACTCCAGAGGTGTCATGCCCTGATAATTCATGTAAAAATAATCTCATTAGTATTAAGTTAGGAAAAGAATTTTACCAGTCTTTTGGGAAAACAAAATCAGGTTCTAGTCGTTATCGATGCAAGTCTTGTAAGAAAACATTTTCAGTTAAACAATCTACAACTGGTCAAAAACAGCCTCATAAAAACAATCTTATTTTCAAACTTCTAATGAATAAATCCCCTTTAAGGCGAATCTGTGAAGTTGCTGATGTTGGTATGGCGACTGTTTATGCAAAAATTGATTTTCTGCATAAACAGTGCATGACCTTTGTATCAGAAAGAGAACAGAGGTTAATTAAAAGCAATATAAAGCGACTTTATGTTATCGTGGATAGACAGGAATATATTGTTAATTGGACAAGACGAGAAGATAAACGAAATATTAAACTTTCAGCAATCGGTAGTGCTGACAATGAAACGGGCTACGTATTTCAAATGAATTTAAACTATGATCCTTGTATTAGCCCTATTGAAATAGAAGAAAATGCTTTATCTGTTAATGATTATAATGCCCAATACGCCTATCGAAAACATGCAAGATTCTGGTTGAATGGTGATTATAAAGAGAGTGTGAAAAATTCAAGATCCAAAAAGACAAATGGATCATCTTTAAGTGCCGATATATCAGCAACATACAAGGATGCAATTTCTCGTGATGATATAGAAGAATCAGAAGCTCTCTATCAAGTACAAAAATTGCCTCAAAATGGAATGCAGATCCATTCTGAATATACGATGTATGGACATTTCTTTTTTATACATAAATTGTTCAGTGGTGTTGAAAAAATCAGATTCTTTTTAGATCAAGATTCTGGAATGAGAGCAACCTGCTTAACAGCTTTCCATAACGAAATAAAAAATAGAAGCTGTGATGCTTTTTATGTTCGAATAACAAAGGATTTAACTGTTGATGAAAAGCGGAGAACTTTAAATGATTCCAGGAACTATTTTTCAGATCAGCAAAAAGAACACCCTGATTTATCAAAAAATAAAATAAAATTAAAAATAATAAAAGATCGATTAGAAAACATGCAGGAAATTGGAAACTGGAAAGATAAATGGCTTTTACACCCTTTTCCTAATATGTCTGAACCAGAAAAAGCGATTTGTTATCTTACTGATTATGGTGACTATAATGTGGTTATACTTAACCGGACACACAACTTAAAATAACTAAAAGATAAAAAGTGTGACCTAAAATGAATGATCAAACAAAAAAAACCGAATAAAAGCTATACATCAGAATTTAAAGAATCAGCTGTCAAATTAGCTAATGAGACGGATCAACCTGTTTCTCAGACTGCCAGGGAGCTAGGTGTTAATGTAAATACTCTACATACCTGGATCAGTAAATATTCCAAACCGGTGAAGACGGTAGCCAATAGAAGTGATGAACACATTTATGATGAAGTAAAACGTCTGAAAAAAGAATTGGCAAAAGTGATTCAGGAGCGTGATTTATTAAAAAGGCCACAGCGTACTTTGCAAGGGAAACTTTGTGAAGTACGCATGGATAACTGATCAGGCTAAAGATTACCCGGTAACGATTCTGTGCCGTTTTATGGATGTTTCCCGTAGTTGCTATTATGATTGGGTTAGCTCTCCTAAAACGGATAGAGAGAAAGAAAATGAAGCGCTTACTGAGCAGCTAAAAAACTGTTTGAAGACAGTCGCAAGACTTATGGAACCCGTCGTCTTAAAAGAAAACTGGCTGAAAAAGGCGTTCATATAAGCCGCCGGAGAATTGGTCGATTAATGAAAAAAGCCGGTTTGTTTTGTAAAACGAAGAGACGCTTTAAAGCGACGACTAATTCCAAGCATAATAAGCGTATATCTCCAAATTTACTGGAAAGAGAGTTTACTGTCTCTCAACCTGATCGCTACTATGTGGGTGATATTACCTATATTGCCACCAAGGAAGGCTGGTTATATTTAGCGGTTGTCATTGACTTATTCTCTAGGCAAATTGTTGGCTGGTCGATGGATGAGCGAATGAAAGCCAAGCTAGTCAATGATGCTTTACTGATGGCCATATGGAAGCGTAAACCAATGGATGGATTGCTTTGGCATACTGACCGAGGTAGCCAATATGCCTCTGATAGTCATAGAAAAATATTGTCGGATCATAACATAATTCAGTCTATGAGCCGCAAAGGAAATTGCTGGGACAATGCTGTATCAGAGAGCTTCTTTCATAGTTTGAAAACTGAATTGACGCACCATTGTCGATTCAAAACCAGAGTAGAAGCAAAGCAGGCAATATTTGAATATATTGAGGTATTTTATAATCGGGAGCGACTTCATTCGGCTAATGATTATTTGTCACCAGTCGATTATGAAATACAGCAGGAAATAGCTTAAATCGATTGATTGAAGAGGGGTAAAGGCGACATAAATGCCGCCCATTACCGTTGACGGCCATCGGCTCCTCAGCCTGTGCCGTGAAGATATTGTAACAGGATCATTACCGTTGTGAAAATACCTTGGGTGAATGGAACGGCTCTATCGTTCCAGAGGGCAAAGCCCTTTCTCTTCATCTGTTTAAAGTTAACATGAGAAACTAAAATGATAGGAAATACAAAATGACAAAAATCACTTGAAACAGCCAAAAAAATATTTAGAAAACTGTCCGGAAAAGTGTTGACACATCACTATGATGAAGACCATCAGGCATGGTTATATAACAAAGCCTCCATGCATGGGATTGATAATTTTTTTATGCAGGTTAGACGTAGATTATCATTATTAGAGCGAGTTATTTCATCTGCCAGCAGTTCTGGCAGAAGGTGGTATGGGTATTCTGCTTACAACCCAAAGAACATTGTTAAGTTACTCGATATATTCCGAGTTTATTATAATTATTGTATTGCAGGAAAAGACAAAAAACACCCGCTATGCGTTTAGGTCTGGCAAAAGGCATTGTTAGTCCAGAAGACATCATTTATTTTTCACCTAATTAACTATGAGCCATTATGAATAAAACAATTTTCAAACAACTTAAGAAAGACAAAGGTAACTGGCTCAATGAAACAGAAGTACGCCAGGGATGGATAAAGATTATTGGTGATGCTTTAAATATTCCTTTTCAAATGGAGAGGCAAAGAGTTGATGCCAGTTATAACAGAGTTATTATTGAATTTAAGGATAAGGGCTTATTTAATGGCAGTATTTCCAGTTCTGCATTTAAAAATGCGGTGTTTGATCGCTTAAAAAAATATATCCCGACTCGTGCTAAACTCGAATCCCTCGACAATGAGGATTATATTGAATAGTTACCGATGCAGAGCATATTGCATTTGCACGGTACAGCCGAGGAAAAATAGTTCATGATGCATTATTACCATTAAGTGAATCCAGTGTATCTTTGATAGTTAAGGCTCTGACTGATTGTAAATGGGTTCCTGTTACATCAGAAAATCTAATCACTGATTTTGGTCATAGTTCTGATGCTGGCTGTAATATGTTACAGGCTTTATCTGACGCATTATCAGAGCGACTGGAAAAGAAAAATAATAATAAAATAAAAATGATCTTTGAAGAGTGGAAAGCTCTTTATGGACAAACATCAAATCTTTCCATCAGCCAAGTGAATGGGATTCTTGATAATATTGATTTCAAGTCAATTTCTCTGAACAAAAAAAGTCTGAAGAATTGAAGATCCCTGTTGCACTTTTTGTCATACATACTTACAACTCTCTTTTGATAAAAATTCTTGGTGCAGAAGTTGTTGCCGAACATGCACTAACCACTTATAAAGGATTTATCAGAGAAACAGTCAGCCTTGATGGTCAATTATTAATTGACCGAATGGAATATGAAATTGAACAGGGTAATTTCTTTTCTGGTGCTGGAATAAATGGGTTTGGAGAAGAAGTTATTTTCAGTTGGTATCTTGATGTTGCAAGATTGAAACAACATCAAGCCAAAATAATTGATGGATTAAAAGGTATTTTGCTTTCATTCTCCATGTATAGAGCGGATAAATTAACTTCCGCACGTTCAAAAGATGTTCTTAAGTCGTTTTATCAAGATCTCGTGCCAAATGAGCTACGAAAAGTCTGGGTGAAGTTTATACACCAGAATGGTTGGTTGAAGTCACTCTGGATAGAATCAATGTAAAAAATTTTTTAACTCAACGATTTCTTGATCCAACATGTGGTTCAGCTTCTTTCTTACTGGCTTTAATCAGGAAAATAAAAATACAAGCAACAGATGATGGGTGGGGTGATTTAGAAGTGTTAAAACACATCATAAACAATGTCTGGGGCTTTGATTTAAATCCTTTAGCAGTCCAGACTGCCCGAGTGAATATATTAATCGCTATTTCTGATTTATTAGACAATAACAAAGGAACAGATATAGAAATACCGATTCTTTTAGCGGATGCAGTGTATTCCCCAGCTCGAAATCCTAAAAAAGATGAATTAATGTGGCTATACTTAACCGGACACACAACTTAAAATAACTAAAAGATAAAAAGTGTGACCTAAAATGAATGATCAAACAAAAAACCGAATAAAAGCTATACATCAGAATTTAAAGAATCAGCTGTCAAATTAGCTAATGAGACGGATCAACCCGTTTCTCAGACTGCCAGGGAGCTAGGTGTTAATGTAAATACTCTACATACCTGGATCAGTAAATATTCCAAACCGGTGAAGACGGTAGCCAATAGAAGTGATGAACACATTTATGATGAAGTAAAACGTCTGAAAAAAGAATTGGCAAAAGTGATTCAGGAGCGTGATTTATTAAAAAGGCCACAGCGTACTTTGCAAGGGAAACTTTGTGAAGTACGCATGGATAACTGATCAGGCTAAAGATTACCCGGTAACGATTCTGTGCCGTTTTATGGATGTTTCCCGTAGTTGCTATTATGATTGGGTTAGCTCTCCTAAAACGGATAGAGAGAAAGAAAATGAAGCGCTTACTGAGCAGCTAAAAAACTGTTTGAAGACAGTCGCAAGACTTATGGAACCCGTCGTCTTAAAAAGAAAACTGGCTGAAAAAGGCGTTCATATAAGCCGCCGGAGAATTGGTCGATTAATGAAAAAAGCCGGTTTGTTTTGTAAAACGAAGAGACGCTTTAAAGCGACGACTAATTCCAAGCATAATAAGCGTATATCTCCAAATTTACTGGAAAGAGAGTTTACTGTCTCTCAACCTGATCGCTACTATGTGGGTGATATTACCTATATTGCCACCAAGGAAGGCTGGTTATATTTAGCGGTTGTCATTGACTTATTCTCTAGGCAAATTGTTGGCTGGTCGATGGATGAGCGAATGAAAGCCAAGCTAGTCAATGATGCTTTACTGATGGCCATATGGAAGCGTAAACCAATGGATGGATTGCTTTGGCATACTGACCGAGGTAGCCAATATGCCTCTGATAGTCATAGAAAAATATTGTCGGATCATAACATAATTCAGTCTATGAGCCGCAAAGGAAATTGCTGGGACAATGCTGTATCAGAGAGCTTCTTTCATAGTTTGAAAACTGAATTGACGCACCATTGTCGATTCAAAACCAGAGTAGAAGCAAAGCAGGCAACATTTGAATATATTGAGGTATTTTATAATCGGGAGCGACTTCATTCGGCTAATGATTATTTGTCACCAGTCGATTATGAAATACAGCAGGAAATAGCTTAAATCGATTGATTGAAGAGGGGTAAAAGGCGACATAAATGCCGCCCATTACCGTTGACGGCCATCGGCTCCTCAGCCTGTGCCGTGAAGATATTGTAACAGGATCATTACCGTTGTGAAAATACCTTGGGTGAATGGAACGGCTCTATCGTTCCAGAGGGCAAAGCCCTTTCTCTTCATCTGTTTAAAGTTAACATGAGAAACTAAAATGATAGGAAATACAAAATGACAAAAATCACTTGAAACAGCCAAAAAAATATTTAGAAAACTGTCCGGAAAAGTGTTGACACATCAGACAGTGATGGCTATGAAGAACCCGACTACCCCTACTCATGGGTTCCTGATAAATTTTAAGCAATTAAGGCACAAACAGAATGAATTTAAAATATAAATCGAGTGGTTTAATTTTCCTTGCTTTCATCTTTGTTAGCTGGGCAGTTACTTCCGTAGCGGGTATGCCAGCCGCAAGTGCCTCAATAAAACACGCGACAATTGATTGGCTACAAGTAGGCATGGGGCTTTTTGGTGGTTTGGCACTTTTCCTTGCTGGACTGGACATGCTATCAGAAGGCCTAAAAAAAGCATCCGGTGAAACCCTGAAAATACTCTTATCTAAGTTAACGACCAATCGTTTTATGGGTGCTCTCACAGGTGCCTTTGTTACCGGGGTTTTAAATTCATCATCTGTGACTACTGTACTTGTTGTCAGTTTTATTACTGCAGGCGTTATGACTTTAAGCCAATCTGTCGGCATCATCATGGGAGCCAATATTGGCAGCACCGTTACCGCACAGTTATTAGCCTTTAATCTGGCAGCTTATGCTTTGCTACCCATTGCCATTGGTTTTTTTATGACTTTTACCGCCAAGCGTGAAAAAGTAAAATACTATGGCATGATGCTTATGGGTTTAGGTTTAGTCTTTTTCGGCATGGGGCTCATGAGTGATGCCATGAAACCTCT